>NZ_JAIHOM010000079.1 GCF_026130165.1 Spirulina subsalsa FACHB-351
GACTGGTAAAAAACTCGAAACTAGCTAAATCTATCAATGATGCGGCTTGGTCAACTTTTCGACAATGGTTAGAATATTTTGGCTTTAAATATGGTAAGGCTACGGTAGCAGTACCGCCCCATAATACTAGTCAGAATTGTTCTAATTGTGGAGAAAAGGTATTTAAATCTCTATGGACAAGAACCCATGTTTGTCCCCATTGTGGCTATGTAGAAGATAGAGATATCAACGCCGCTATTAACATTTTGAAAACGGGACTAAGTACGGTAGGGCATACCGGAACTCACGCTTGGGGAGAGATTCCCTCTGGCTTGGTTGGATACGTCCTGCTAAGTTAAGGAAACTCGTTGAACCAAGAATCCCTCGCTTTTAGCGATGGGAGTGTCAATGCTGAGTCTGCGTAGGTATGGCGATTTCAAAAGAGATTCGGCAACAGGTTCGAGAGCGAGCTAGGCATCTGTGTGAATACTGCCACTCCTCTGAAGAAGCCAGTGCAGCACGGTTTGAAGCTGAATATCCCTGTGAGGAAGACCAAAAACCCGGCCTCCGTCCACTCTACCACAGCCCCGTAGGTGTCCCCCGTATGCCCCCCCAATTTACGGTTAAACCACCATCCTGTAAATAAAGCCAGTCCCATCCCTGCAATGGTACTGATCACCACCCCTAACCATTTTTCTCTGTTCAGATATATTTGCAATGCGCCTAAACTCAGTAAAACAAACAACCCAATCAGTACATCTTGGGGAGAACGCAAGTATTGTTTATGAAACGCGCCCTTGCCTGTGGGTTTGAGATAGGGATAAAAGGCGATCGCACAAACCTGACCCCAACGGCCCCAACCTGCCGCCCCCACCAGTCCCCAGAGAATTGGGAAATCCCCCCGACTTAAATCATAGAGCGCGACCATTTTTAACAACAGAATAATCCCCCCCACCATTACCCCAAACGCCCCCGTATGGCTATCCTGCATCACCTCTAAGCGACGATTAGGGGTCAAAACCGCTAATCCATCCGCCGTATCCATTGCCCCGTCTAAATGCAGCCCATTGGTCAACTTGAGCCATAGCACAACTAAGACTAAACTGCGCGTCAAGTCAGGAACTCCTAACACCCCTAAACCCAAGTCAAAGAGAGCTAATCCTGCCCCCAAACCACAACCAATCACTGGAGCCCAGCGCGCAATCCGTTCAAAACCTAATGGCCAGGAGGAAGGTAGAGGGAGGCTAGTATAAAAAACCACACTCCCCAAAAACGACCCAAGACAGGATAAGCTGCATTTTCTGAGCCACTTTATCCATTTATGTACTTGCAACTGCTTCATCTCCTGTTAAACTTGAAACAAGCGAGTTCAAGAATCTTGGGCTAAGATTGGGTCAGAGGTAGTTGTTAGGAAACTATCTTATTCCCAAATCCATTCGGGCGTATTTCCGATGATTGATTTTAGGGAGATGATATTTAGGGAAATAATAGTCTAGATATTCAGTTAGATGTTTAGTCATCTGAATGTTTTCACTCTAAGTCATTCTACTCTAAAGCTTTGGGATCTAGATAATTATACCTAATGCAACTTCTATTAAATTGCCAATAGCCCCAAAGTGTTATTTGTCTAGTGTTGTTTGTCTATTGGTCTATCTTTAGGGCTAAACCCTAGCGCTCTGAGTTGTTTAGAGCATAGTCGAAATAAGCCCCCATCTCATCAATGGCTTTTTCCCCATGAGTTATAATCAGTTCTCTCACTCTATCCCCGCTCCCTGCATAGTAGACACCGGTCTTATCGTCAACAAAGACGATATGCGTCGTCTGCTCAGTTCTTTAGGCAGGGTGCGTTATATTCATACCTTGGATGATCAGGTGCAAAATCAAGGTGAAGGTTGTATTTTAGAGGTTTTTACTGACCCGAGTCAGGCCACTTTAATCGCCAATCGGGCTTTATACCTTAACGTCTGTAGCTTTGACTATTTGCATCTCCATCAATCTCCTGAAGGAGATAGTTTCTTTGATTTAGTGCAGGAAAACCGTCAGTTAAGGTTGATTTCTCTGGGAAATCCCTTAAATGATCAAGAAAGCTCCCGTAATTTAGATGAAGCGGCTTTAGAAGCCATGTTAACCCAAGTGCTTTCCGCCAAATGGGATGTACAAATGGATGACGAAGACGATTGTCCTTTTTAATGCCTGTTGGCTGAGGACAAAAACTAGTACACACCAAAAGGAAAACAAGAGTGGGATTTTCGTTTCAGCTTAAAGCAACCTGTCCAACAACTCAAGCCAGGGCTGGCGTGTTTCATACGCCTCATGGGGTGGTTGAAACCCCCCGTTTTATGCCAGTCGGAACGGCCGCCACGATTAAAGGTTTAATGCCTGTGCAGGTGGCCGAAACGGGGGCGCAAATGATTCTCGCCAATACTTATCATCTACATATTCAACCCGGGGAAAAAGTAGTTGAGGCGGCGGGTGGGTTGCATCAGTTTATGGCGTGGCGATCGCCCATTCTAACCGACTCCGGAGGCTTTCAAGTATTTAGCCTCAGTGAATTGCGTAAAATTTCGGAGCAAGGGGTAACATTTCGCTCACCCCGAGATGGGCGGCTGATTGAACTGACCCCCGAGCGTTCTATTGCCATTCAAAACGCTTTAGGGGCAGATGTGATCATGGCCTTTGATGAATGTCCCCCCTATCCCGCAGAACGGGGGGAAGTCATCGCCGCCACCGAACGAACCACGCGCTGGTTAGAAAGGTGCATTCAAGCCCATCAACGCCCCCAAGATCAGGCCCTATTCGGGATTGTCCAGGGAGGAGTGTTTCCCGATTTACGCATTGAGGCCGCTAAAACCCTCATTCAGTTTGATCTTCCGGGTTATGCCATTGGAGGGGTGAGTGTGGGAGAACCTCCCGAATTAATTCATGAAATTGTACGGGCTACTGCGCCGATCTTACCGCCCGATAAGCCTCGTTACTTGATGGGAGTGGGGACTTATCGAGAAATGGCGATCGCCGTTGCCGCCGGAGTGGATCTCTTTGACTGTGTAATCCCTACCCGTTTAGGGCGACACGGCACCGCCTACGTCAAAGGGGAACGGTGGAACCTGAAAAATGCCCAATATCGGGAAGATTTCCGCCCCCTTGATGAAACTTGTCCCTGTTACTGTTGTCAGAACTTCAGCCGCGCCTATTTGAATCATTTAATCAAAGCCCGTGAGATGTTAGGCTTTATTCTGCTCTCTCTACACAATGTTACCGAATTAGTTCGTTTCACCCAACGGATGCGCGAATCTCTGTTACAAGGCACGTTTAGCACCGATTTTGCCCAGTGGTTGGAGGCAGAGAAAATCTAGAAGGAAATTGAAAAAACTACGGTTGAACTGACTAAATCAGTAGTCGGTTTTGTCTCCTATTTTTTCTGAAAAATAGCCCATTTTTTCCACTATTTTTTCCACATTTTAGGCTTGACTTTTGACTTTTAGAATGATATTCTAGATAATGGGAGTGGTTGCGCTCATTGAACAGTTCAACCACTCCCATTATGAAGAATACCTAATTAAATGTATTCTCCCAAACCCTTGCCTCCCTGTCCAGCAAAATTTACATTTCTTAACAAAATAAAATTTTCCTTTAAAACCTGAGTCCATCCGAAATAGACCGACTCCTGATATCTTAGAAAAGAGAACGGGGTTACTTATCTTCTATTCATGGCTCGGATTAATCTCCTAGATACACGCACTACAACGTTCGGCGAATTAATTGGTAATGGCAAGATATACCAAGTACCATCCTTTCAGCGTGATTACTCTTGGAACGAAGAAAATTGGGAAGACCTTTGGCAGGATATTCTAGTGCTTCACACCAACAGTAATTCTAGCCATTATATGGGGGCAGTCGTTCTCCAAAACTCCGGCACTTCAGATAAAGAGTTTACCATCATTGATGGACAACAACGGTTAGCCACTCTCAGTATTATAGCCATTGCAGTTCTTAAGCAAATCCAAAACTTAGTAGATCGAGAACAGCAAAAGGAAGAGAATCAAGAGCGGCAAGACATTTTAAGACGGACTTATCTGAGCGATAAAGATCCCCGCTCTCTTCGCTATTCAAGCAAAATCATATTAAACGAAAACAATAATGACTTTTATCAAAGTAACTTAATTAATCTTACTCTCAATCGCCAAGTGGGAAATGAGATTTATTCAATCAAGCGAGAAGTTTATCAGCAGAGTGTGTATCAGCTAACCCAAAATATAGAGACTGAAGAATGGACTCCCAATGCCCTAACGACAAGGCAGAGACACTTAGCCCAAAGAGCTATTCATGTTTGGCGATCTGATTTTCAGTAAGTTGAGGGGGTCAGAATCCCCTCATTTTGCTTTGCCTTTAGATCTAATCACTCAAAGCGGCACGAATGGCCTCAACTCGTTTACGATTGACCCCTAAATCTGACTGACCTAAACGAGAAGCAGAACGGACATGAATGACATTGGCATTAGCATCTAGATAAAATTCCACATCATCCACATAACCCATAATTTTGCTTTTAAATTCAGCGTAAAGGTAATTATCTGTTGCTTCGATGATAGTTGTTCGTTCCATCCCTTCGATGACTTGGCGCAATTGGGACATTGGCACAGCAGGCAGGGGGGCGATTTTCGCCGGAGTTTGATCACTTTGACTGTTCACACAGTTGGGACTATTAGGACAAGGGGCTAATTTTCCGTCTTTTACGCCTAAATTGGTGGGTCGTTTGCCTGCAAACATGGGGTAGTCTCCTTAAGTAGCTCAGGTTGAGGAATTGATTTGTTCAGCTAGTCTACCGTGAACTCTGAACCGGAATCTAGATCAGGGCGCAGATATGCTTTTGACGATTTGACTCCCCCATAAACGTTCTAAGTCTAATTGTGCGGCGACTTGCGCGAGTTTTTTCCGGTCTTTTGGGTCGGATAAATAGGGGATGATCCCTAATACGGGAACATGGGTTAATGACTCAATTAAATCGAGGGGAATCCATTGGCTTAACTGTTCATTAGAGACTAAAGAGGTGCAGTTAAATACAATGCCTTTTAAGGGAATTTTGGCTTGTCGGGCGAGGGCAACGTGGGCAACGGTTTGACCAATGGCTCCTAATTTTACGGGGACGACTAATATGGCTTGGAGTCGCCATTCTCCGGCTAAATCGGCGACGGTTAATTCTGCGGTGACGGGGGATCCGAGTCCTCCTAATGCTTCAATTAGCACGAATTCTTTTGCTTGTTGTAGTTGGTTGAGGTGTTGCCAAATGCGGCCTAAGTCGATGGTGCGACCTTCTTGTTGGGCGGCTACGGGGGGGGCTACGGGGGTGTCGAAAACGAGGGGGGTGGTGATGTCTGGGGGGAGTTGAAAGAGTTGTTGATAGAGTTCGCGATCGCCTACTCCCGTTTGCATGAGTTTCATCAATCCCAAGGTGGCTGGATTATGGTACTGATACCAGTAGGCTACTAAAGCAGAAGTTAAAACGGTTTTCCCCGCATCGGTATCTGTGGCTGTGATTAATAAGCTTTGTTTGTTCATCAAAAAACTCCTTGTGGATACCCCCACCTCGCGCTCTTCAGGTGGGGTTCAGTTTAAACCCCATCTCAAGTGATCCTAAAGCACGGGTGAACGTTCTCGCTTGCTAGAAGCAGCATGGGGCAAAAATCCATCGTGACATACTCCCGACCCTCACGCTTCGCTTAGAGGGCGGGGCTTCCCGCCGAATAGCTAAAGGGTAGAACGAGAGGATTGACGAGGAATCGACCATTCATCCCCATCCCCTTGTGGGCGCGGAGCTTCAAGACTCCCTGAATGTGGGTATACTGGAAGCCGTGCCGGATCGTCAGGTCACAAATGGGGGCCGTAGATGTTGGGAGTCTATCACCTTGAGCGACTCCACGGAGAAGGTTACACGGTTCGCTGAACAGCGAGTTTTCAACAACTAAACACAATAACAACGATAAGGAAAGAATGGAGTTACAAGGAAAAGTCGCCCTAGTTACTGGAGGGGGGGTCAGAGTTGGACGCGCTTTAGTGTTGGCTTTAGCTAAAGCTGGATGTGATGTGTTTATTCACTATGGCAATTCTGAGGCGGCGGCGGCTGAGGTCAAGGCGGAGGTGGAGGCGTTAGGAAAACGCGCCTTTACTTACTCGGCTGATTTGGGCAATCCGACGGCGACGGATACCATTATCCCCAAGGCGGTGGAGGTATTCGGTCAAGTGGATATTTTGATTAATAGTGCCTCGATTTTCCCGGAAGAGGTAGACCGCTTCGATCAGGTGGATGTGACGTTATGGGATCAATTGTTTGCCATTAATTTGCGTGCGCCGTTCCAACTCTGTCAAGCTTTTGCCCGGCAAATCCCCCCGGAGGGTAAGGGGAAAATTATTAATATTAATGATGCGCGGATTCCTCGCCCTAAGCCGAACACTTTTGCCTATCGTTTAACGAAGCGGGGACTCTGGGATATGACGGAAATTCTGGCGCTGGAGTTGGCCCCTCGGATTACGGTCAATGGTTTAGCTTTGGGGCAAATTTTGGAGCCGCCGGATGTGCCGGATGCTAAGAAGTTTATGGAAGATTTTGCCAATCGTTTAATCCCGGTGAAAATTCCGGGCAGTCCTCAAGTGGTGACGGACACGGCAATCTTTCTCCTAGAACAAGATTTCATCACGGGGGCAACGGTTCGTTTGGATGGTGGGCAGTTTATCTGAATGGAGTGAGGTTCCGCACCCTATTCTAGAAACCCGGTTTCTCGGTCTAAATGCCAATTTTTCGGCAACTATGACCAAAAACCGGGTTTCTTCTCTGTCATGGCTAGGATTGATTCATCCCTCCGCTTTCAGAATTAGCAATAGGCGCTGATGTCTTCGCCGCATTCATCGGCTAAGTAGCAGAGGGCGCGGAAGCGTAAACTGACAAATTGCTCGTAGAAGGGGTTTAATTTGCACAGGGGGGGGATATGGAATAAGGTCTTGCCGAAGAGCTTAATATCGCGTTCAAAGGGGCATTGAGCGGGAATCCAATGACAGATCCAATGGGCTAACTTAACGTTTTTGATGTCTAAGTTATCCATCCACTGTTTTAAGGGGTAGAGGAGGTCAAATTGGGGTTTTTTCCCAAAGGGTTGAGGAGTGGTTTGAGCGGATGTAGTAGTGGTGGATTCGGTGGTCCAACTACTGAGAATAATTTGCTTAATTGTATAACCTGTTACATCAACCATAGTCTTTTTTTGCTAGGGGTTTTTGCCAATAACCGACTCTCTCTTTGCTCTACCCGAGGGTTCGCTGTTTTTCCGGATGACAAGGGATTTAAGCCTAGAAAAATAGGAGATAGCAGAGCCTCAAAGCTAGTGATTTTATGGCATTGAGCGGATTTAGGGGTAGATTGTTCCCGAGGGAAAAACCTCTGTTGATCTCTGGAGAAAAATCGGGAGGGAATTTTCAGGTTAGGGCGAGATGAATGAGGTTTAGATGGATTGAATGGAGGGAACAGTGTGACCCGAAGCGGACGCTCTTTCAGGATACTATTTTCTGAACCTGTTTCCTTTTTTTATTGTGTCTGGTTTGGCGGGGATTTGATGTGTTTTTTATCACAGCTTAAGGGTGATGAATTGGGGGGGGTTTTAGGGGTTTGGATCATCCTCAAAGGGGGAATCTGGACTATCGGCGATCGCATCTAAAACGCCACCATCAAGCAAAGGGGTTGAGGAATCAGGGTCTGGGGGCATTTCTAAGGTGAGATCCTGTAGTGTGTCTGGTTGGGGTTCGTAGCGATGAATGCGGATTTGATGGAGTCGGGGGCCTTGGGCGGAGGCGATGGTAAACTCTAGGTTGTCGTAGTAGAGGGTTTCACCTTGATTGGGGATTTTCTGGAGTTGATAGAGTAAAAAGCCGCTGAGGGTTTGGTAGTCGTCGGTGACGGGTAATTCTAAGCCTAGCAGTTCGTTGACTTCTTCTAAGTCCATTTGGGCTTGTACGAGGAAGGTTTGATCATCGAGCATCTCAAAGGTGAAGTCGTCGGGATCTTGGGGTTCATCTTCGCTGCCAATAATCTCGGCAATTAAATCCTGAAGGGTGACTAATCCGGCGGTTCCCCCAAATTCGTCTACGACCATGACCATTTCTAGGTGCGATCGCTGCATCAGGGGTAATAGTTCACTCAGGGACATCACTTCGGAGATAAAACGGGCTGGACGCACCCAAGGCTGAATAGGGGTTTCGGGTGCTAAACGACCTTGAGCCAGGGGAACGGAAAGGTCTTTAAAGTCAATAATGCCCACAATATCATCGAGGGAGTCCCCGGTTACGGGATAGCGAGAATGTCCCGTGGTCACGACAACATTGAGTAACTGGTGAAAGGTAGCATTCCGTTGAATGGCCGTCAAACGGGTGCGGGGAACCATCACTTCCTCGGCTAAGACTTCCCCAAATTCAAAGACATTTTTTAACAGTTCTCGTTCTTCGGCTTCCAGTCCGGTGGATTCTCGTTCTGTGGTGATAATCAGTTGTAATTCTTCTGGGGTAACGCGATTATAGCCACTATAGCCGGAGTGTTGAATTCCCACCCGTCGCAGTAAGCAGCGCGTGGACTGATTGAGAACCCAAATAAAGGGGTTAAAAAAACGGGCGATCGCCAAACTCGGAGGCCCCAAGAAACGGGCTAACTCCTCCGAGTAAATCAGGGCGACGGATTTGGGGCATAATTCCCCTAAGACAATTTGTAGGTAGGCAATGGCAAAAAAAGCGGTCATGGTTGCCAAGGAGTGAACCAGAGGGACTTTTAGGACATCGGCTAAGGGCCAACTATTCACCCCCACCTGCAAAAAGGCCGCCACTGTACTTTCCCCAATCCACCCCAGGGCCAAACTAGATAGAGTAATGCCGATTTGGGTCGTAGATAACAAACGCTCAATACTGCGTTGTAACGATTGCACCGTCTGAGCTTGGACATCCCCAGCCTCCACTAATTGATTAATGCGCGATCGCCGCACGGAAACCATAGAAAATTCCGCCGTCACAAAAAACCCATTAATCGCAATCAGTAGCAGCACCGAGAAGAGTCGCGGCCACAAATCCTGAAACGTCAGTTGCGAAGCAACATCCACAGCTAAAATTTTGCCTCCAGAACTGACATCACACCCCAGACCCGCCCATTTAAACTCACATTACCCATTCTGTAAGGTTGCCATTTACGGTTGCCATTTTCTTCTGCTATTGTGCCTTAGAACCTAGCGAATGGGAATATCCGCCAAATTCAATTCCAAAGTCCGATCCGGATAGTCCGTCAACAACAGGGACAACTCCTTAGAATCCGTCAACAGTGCCGTCGGGATTTTCACCGTCCCCGAAAAACTTTGACCATTCGCGGGTAATTCCCCCGGTAAACCATCAGTAATCGCACTCAGCGCCCGTCCTTGCTCATCTTTAACCTCTAGGAAACTATATAGGAAGCGAACCATCTGACGACCTTCATTTTTCAGATTCACCGTCAGCAGCAAAGCATCCCCCTCTTGAGAGGCCCGGGTAATTTCCATCGTCACCCCTCGTTGTTCATCCCGAATCGGCAAAGATTCCGAGAGACTAATTAATTGAGTATCAGCCCCCGTCTCGGAATCGGTGGCCACAGAGGCATCACCATTAGCGGATTGAGTGGTAGTTTCCGTGGGTTTCTGAGGCTCAACCTTCCCAGTCATCACCGCTTCAGCGTGTTTTATTAACTCCTGTTCGTCCAACAGCATTCGCAACTCTTGTTCCCCTTCAACCGGGGCTGCATTTTGAGTTAATTTCTTAGAAGGACTAACATCAGGCTGAGAAACTCCTTTTAAGGCTTTATGACCTAGGGTGAAGCCCCAGAATCCACTAGCGACCCCAGCACCTGCCATCAGTAGGAGTAAGAATAAGGTTAGAACAATCGTCGAATTGACTTTCATAGGAGAATTGTTAAAATGCCAGTTAATGATTATCACCCATCACTATACAAAAGTTATTCCAAGAACCGCTAAAATTTCCAGACTAAATCCCCAGACTAAATCCCCAGACTAAATCCCCAGACTAAATCCCCAGACTAAATCCCCAGACAGTGATGGGTTTTTAGGCGAAGCTTGGAATGAGAGGTGATCTTTGCTTATAATAGTAGGGCTTAACCAGGGTTGGCCGAGCGGTTTAGGCAGCGAACTCATAATTCGCCCTAGGCAGGTTCAACTCCTGCACCCTGGATGCTGTGAATCTCCTCAAAAATCATCTATTGAGAAAGCATCTAAAAGCATCTAATAGAAAAAACGCTTGAGAGTCTGTCCGTGTTTCGACCTCAAGCGCTTTTTCAATTTCTCCTCACACTCTACTTAAGAATACACGAAGTTTTGCGGATGTCAAGACTTTTTTCCCATCTTTACAAAAATTTAGGTTTTGTCCAACCGTCCCAGCCATGAGGGAGAAAAGAACAAAGCAGGCTAGAATCGGTGGGATTGAGAGGATCACAGCAGAGATCCAGCTATCCCTAAAGGAGTGAACTGATGAGTAATGGGTTAACCTATCCATTTTTGCCCCAACCTGAACCGATTTTCGGTTTACTCGGGGGGCCAGTAACAGATCCCGTGGGGATCTTCCTAATTATTATGGCCATTATGCTGGTTGCTCCCCTGATGTTTGAGCGGTTGCGGATGCCGGGGATTGTGGGTCTTATTTTAGCGGGGGTGTTAGTGGGACCCAATGGATTAGGGATACTCCAACGAGACAGTACCATTATCCTGTTAGGAACCGTCGGGTTGCTGTTTTTGATGTTTTTAGCGGGGTTAGAAACGAGTTTAGATGACCTCAAACAGAATGCCAATCAAGCGTTAGGATTTGGGTTTGCCACCTTTGCCGTGCCGATGTTGATGGGGACTTTTGCTTTTTTGGGGTTGGGATATGGTTGGCTAGCGTCTATTTTAGTGGCTTCTTGCTTTGCTTCCCATACCCTGCTGTCCTTGCCTGTGGTGAGTAAATTGGGGATTATGCGATCGCCCATCGTCACCACAACCCTAGGAGGCACACTCATCACCAACGTTCTCGCCATCTTAATCCTAGCCGTTGTCGTCAAAGCCCATCAAGGCGATTTAACCCTAACCTTTTGGCTCATTCTCATCCCCGCCCTAACCCTTTATACCCTAGCCACCCTTTGGGGAGTCCCCCGCCTAGGACGTTGGTTTTTTCGGCGTTTTGGACATGATGAAGGAGCAGAATTTTTATTCGTCGTCGCCACCTTATTTGTCGTCTCCTATGTCGCCAAACTGATCGAAATTGAACCCATTATTGGAGCATTTTTAGCCGGGATTGCCATTACCCAATTAATCCCCCAACTTAGTCCCCTCATGAACCGCATTCAATTTATAGGCAATACCCTATTTGTCCCCTTCTTCCTCATTTCAGTTGGGATGTTAGTCAACCCCGGCATTCTCATCCAAGAATGGGAATCCTTATTAGTCGCTGGAGTAATGATTACCGTCGCCATTGTCGCCAAATTTATCCCCGCTTGGCTCACCGGATTAATCTTCCATTACCCCCATTCTAGTCGCTTCACCATGTTTGGTTTATCCGTCGCACAAGCCGCCTCCACCCTAGCCGCCATCACCGTCGCCTACAACATTGAATTAGTCGATCAACGCACCGTAAACGGCACCATTGCCATGATTTTAGTCACCTGTTTACTATCCCCTTGGGTAACAGATCGTTGGGGCCGACAAGTTAAATTCAGCCGAGAAAAAGCCAGCCCAACATCCTCTGAATCTCCCAAAAATTCCCCCAACCAACCCATTAAATATCGAATTTTAGTCCCCGTTGCTAACCCCAACACCGAGGACAATCTTTTACAATTAGGGATTTTATTAGCCAAACAGAGTAAAGGCACCTTATTACCCTTTCATGTCTTATTAGATAATCTCGGTCCAGTTTCCCCAGAAGATAAAACCCGCCAAGAGCAACTATTAGCCAATGCCGAACAAATCGCCCATGCCGCCGTAACCACCGTAAAAACCATTGGTAGAGTAGATGATTCTATTGATAAAGCCATTGTCCGCGCCACTCAAGAAAATAACGCCAGTTTAGTCATTTGTGGGTGGAAAGGTTACTCCAACTACCGTGATAATTTCTTTGGGAGTGTGATTGATAATGTCTTGCGTCGCTGTCCTGTTCCCGTATTAGTAACCCGCTTTACCTCCCCCCTCAAAACCACCCGACGGGTAATTTTAGCCCTTCCTGACTCCGGGAAAATTCAACCCTGCTTAGAGGAAGCATTACTGATTACTAATACCCTCGCGACAGAGTTAAAAGCCCAGTTAGAAGTTGTGCAGATTACCCCCAATAATCAACGCATCCCTAATGTGTTAGAAATCCCCGAAACCTTAGATGATATTGCCTTAGAACAAAAACGTGGTAATTTTGTTTCTGCCGTTTTAGAAAAAGTCGGTAAGGATGATTTATTGGTATTAATTGGCTCGTCAGATATCACCCTAACGGGTTTATCTGTGTTAGGAAAAGTGCCTGAAGCTATTGCGCGAAGTGAGCAAAATATATCCATTATGATCATTCACTACCCCAATGAATGAACAGTCAATAGGAATATATAGAGCTTGCTGAATAACTCTACTCGTGGGGCTAGGGAACACCGGATCTGGGAACAGGAAGGGGAGTCAAAAAAAGGCAAGCCTTTTTGATTATTTATCCCTAAAACCTTGCAGTTTCTCGCTCTTAAAATAGCCCAAAGCCCTATTAAAATTGCTTAGATGGTGGATATTCGGCAGACCCTACTGAGTGTCCGCTAGTGTTGTCCTATTCGCCCTCTGACCCATTCGCAGCTACAGGGTGGTATTCCCCGCCATTCCCCAGCGGCTAAGGCGAGGCGGCGGTCATTGAAACCTAAATAGGGCTTCCCCTTAGTGTATCATCAGGAGATAGGAACACAATGTATGGATGTCGGCAAAATCAAAATTAGTCCAGACAAGCAGCTAGGCTTGTTATTAATCACTGTAAGAGCGGGGACTGTCAAGTATTGCCTTCAGAATGACTATGACTAATCCAAAACGAGTTTTAGTAATTGATGATGATGATGGAGTTCGAGAGATTATCCAAATTTGTTTAGAAGCGGCCGCCGGGTGGGAAGTGGTGACGGCGGCATCAGGACAGGAAGGTTTAGACTTAGCCCAAGCTGAACAGCCCGATGCCATCCTTTTAGATGTGATGATGCCGGAAATGGACGGACCGACGACGTTTCGTAAACTTTGTGCTATTCCTGAAATTCAACATATTCCCACGATTCTCCTGACGGCAAAGGCTAAAATCAGTGAGAAGGAACAGTTTATTAATTTGGGCGTAACGGGGGTGATTACGAAACCCTTTGAAGCTCAGGACTTAGTGGATCAGATTTGCGCCATTTTAAAATGGGAGAATGAATTATTGTCATGACCAATTCATCTGAGGAAAAAACTGTTACTCCTTTACAGTGCCTGTGGGGGGCGCTGATCTCTGGGGGCTTGGGTTTGCTACTGTATCGGTTAGATAGTGCGATCGCCCATACCTTCGCCAACAAACCCCTCCCCACCGCCAACACCACCGCCCTCAACCTTTCCGTCGCCGTGCGAACCTTGGTAGTTGGGAGTATTACCCTCGTAACTTGTTTATTTGCGATCGCCTCCCTCGGATTAGTCGCCCTCGCCCTCCAAACCGCTTGGCAAAACCGACAAAACCCCGATCAACAATAACCCGTCACGCACCCCCCTGTTTTTTGGTAAGCTGGTAGCTATTCAGCTTGCCTAACACGACGGTGCAACTCTGGTATGTCCTCTCAACTCTTCCAAGAAACCCACAGCAACATCAACAACACCGGAGCAAGGCTCTTGCAATACATCCGAGAGCTACGCAACGCCCAACTTGAAGGGGATGATACCGAAGCCCTACAAAAAATTGAACAAGGTATTCAAAAAGCCCTCACCGCCCTTCATGAACAGCGCTACCAAGTCGCCGTCATCGCCGCCATGAAAGCCGGAAAAAGTACCTTTCTCAACGCCTTGATTGGTTCAGACGTTCTCGCCAGTGAAACCGAAGCCTGCACCGTCTGCCGCACCGACGTTAAACCCATCCCCCCCACAGCCTCCCCCTGTCTTCTAGAATACCGAGAAGGTCACAGCGAACCCGTCGCCGTCGCCGAAGGCGAATCCTTCCTCATTCGTCATCACTTCCTCGAAAGAAACCACCTCATCCGTGCCACAGGCAACCGAGATCACACCACCCGCTTTGAACTCCATCACCCCATCGCCGCCATCCAAGACCTACCCTCCCTCCAAGGCTTCACCCTCGTAGATACCCCCGGCCCCAACGAATGGAAATCCGCCGGATTAGATAGCATCAGCCTCAAACAAACCGCCCTCGAAGCCCTCCGCAACTGCGACGTTATTCTGTTTATCTTGGACTATTGTTCCTTCAAAGACAACACCAACTCCGAACTACTACAAGACTTAATTCAACAACGCAGTGAATTCTTAACCCGCAATCGTGGCGTAATTTACTTCATCCTCAACAAAATTGATCGTCAAACCGAAGAAGATCGCCCCATCGCCCACGTCGTTGATGATTTACGCCGCACCCTCAATGAATTTGGCATCCCCAACCCCATCATCTATCCCGCCAGCGCTTGGCAAGGCCTCCTGTCTAAACTCATTGCTCAAGGCATTGCCACAGAAAGCCATCTCAAAGACTTTAAACACTTCTTTAGTGCGCGCTATGCCAAAGAAACCGAAGACGGCGACTTAATGATTCCCTCCCCCAAAAAAATCGCCCCCCAAGCCCTACAAGATAGCCTCATCCCCATCATTGAAAAATCTGTCGTCCAAGATGTCGTCAACAATTCCGGCTGGAACTTATTACGGGATGTCTTAGCCAAACTCGACAAATCCGCCAAAGAAGTCGAAGACATTTTGAACGCTCGGATTAGCGGCTGGAAAATTGAAATTAAACCCCTCCGGCAACGGATGGAAGAATATAAACGACTCGCCAAATCCGCCATCGTCCAAATTCGCGGCGTGAAAAAATTAGTCGAACAACAAGAACAAAAACTGGTCAACCAATTTAAACGGGAAATTGTCGAATTTGCCGAGCGCGCAAAACTCACCATTCAGCAAGAATTTGAAATCTTTGCCCAGTACCGTTTTTCTGAATTAACCACCACTAGCACCCCCTTACAGCTAGATTTTCCCAGCAAATCAACCCCCACCTTTGCCGGGTTTCCCGTGCCGCAACGTTTAGGAGAATCCCTAAAAAAAGCCGTGCGCGACTTACTCGGAGATGAAGAAAACCCCTACGCCATTCGTTGCACCTCTCAAGAAGAAGTCGAGAAAATTAAACAAGATATTAACCGTTTTTGTTCCATTTTGATTAAAGATTGGTGGACCAATACTCAAGACAAACTCTCCAGAGATGGCACATTAATCCGTCAAGAATTAGTAGCACAAATTCGCGATAATGTCCAGCAAATTTCTAATGAATTATCCCAATATTTAGGGGAAGCCTTAGAAATTACCATGAATATCAACCCCATTCAAATGTTAGTCTTTGACTTTCAAGGGATTGATACCCAAGTGCAACGACAAACCGAAAACTATACACGCTGGAAAAAGGAACAGAAAAAAGCCTTCTGTCGGGATTATGAAGTCGATATTCAAGTGGACGATCGGCGCTCCTACTATGAGATTGATTTACGCTTAACTATGGAGGCGATTAAGCGAGAAATCGATGCCCAAACTACGGGTAGTTTAGTTGTCGTTGAACGAGTGATTAAAAAGCAAGTGTCGGAAGATTTCAGCAATGCAGAACAGCAAATTAATGATTATATTAATCGCTTTTTGATTGAATTTGATCGCCTGTTGAGGGAGCGAGAATTACGAGAAGCCCAAGTTGATGAAATTTTAGCAACGTTAGAAGTGCAGAAGTCCTTACTCCATCAATATGTTGATGAATTTGAGTCGATTCGCGATTCCTTAGAGATGTGGAAACCTCGGTGACATCCTCCCCGGCCTAAAGGCACAGGGATTCCCAGTCTGTCCACATAGGAATAGGGAACAGGGAACAGGGGAAGTCGGGAGTCGGGGAGTGGGAGCAGGGGAGCAGGGAATTGATAATTGATAATTGATAATTGATAATTAATAATTGACAATTGATAATTGATAATTGATAATTGACAATTATTTCCGACACCCGACATAGGTCTTAACTGATCAAGGTTGCCCCTAACCGCAATTCATCCCACGCTGCCCTATCTGGTCAAACGTGGGGCTTCTTGCGGAAGGAGTTAAACCGTTGCTTCTTCCTGAACGAGTTTCTCCCAGCCCAAATCCTTCAGGGAATTATTGCGACGCAGAGGACGAGTCACTAACTCTAAAATATCCCGAGCATTACTAAAGCCGTGAATTTGGGCAAAAGTGAACTCAACAGACCATTTGGTATTAATCCCCCGTGCTTCTAAAGGATTAGCATGAGCCATCCCAGTAATCACTAAATCCGGCTGAATGGCTTTAATCCGTTGCAATTGATTGTAATTGTCGGGTTTTTCCACAATATTGGGCGTAGAAACTCCCATCTCTTGACAGGTTTTCTCTAACAGCGCTAACTCGGCCGCTTGATAGCGTTTGTCCATGTAGGGAATGCCAATTTCTGGCACCGTCATCCCACAACGAATGAGGAAACGAGCGAGGGAAATTTCTAACAGGTTATCCCCCATAAAAAAGACCGATTTTCCGCGAATCAGTTGGAGATAGTCTTCTAAACTTTCCCAGATTTTCGCTTCTCGTTCTGCTAATCCTTGGGGTTCAATGCCAAACACGGAGCAGATTTTCTCAATCCAAGCGCGGGTTCCATCGGGGCCAATGGGGAAGGGTGCGCCAATGAGTTTACACTTGCGACGACGCATCAAGGTAGTGGCAGTGCGGGAGAGGAAGGGGTTCACTCCGGCGACATAATAACCTTCTTCAATGACGGGGAGTTCTGTATATCGTTTGGCGGGGAGCCATCCTGACACTTCAACGCCTTGTTTTTTCAATTCTAAGGTGAGGTTGGTCACGACGGGATCGGGGAGAGAGCCGAAGAGGACGAGGGGCGGGTGTTTCGGTTCGCTGGTGGGGGCGGTTTCTTCGGCTTTGCGGCCAAAGGTGAGGAGTTTTTGAATGGCGTTGCGTTCCTCTTTTTCGGCTTCGCTGGTGACTTTGCTGGGGCAACGGTGGGCCATTGCGGCGAGTACGGTGTCTTCCCCTTGGGTGAAGGCGTAGTCTAAACCGTTGGCGCGGGCGGTGACAATGGGAATCCCGATTTCGGCTTCTAGTTTGGGGGCGAGTCCTTCGAGATCCATTTTTATGATTTCGGTGGTACAGGTGCCAATCCAAACGATAACGCTGGGGTTGCGATCGCGCTTAATTTGCAAGCATAATCGTTTCAGTTCCTCATAGTCGTTCAGTTGGGCGGAAATATCCCCCTCTTCTAGTTCAGCCATAGCATAGCGAGGTTCGGCAAAAATCATCACCCCCATCGCATTTTGCAGGAAATAACCACAGGTTTTTGTGCCGATGACTAAAAAGAAACTATCCTCAATTTTTTGATAGAGCCAAGCGACGCAACTAATGGGGCAAAAGGTATGATAATTTCCGGTTTCGCAATCAAAGTTTAATCCGGTAGGTTCTTGAGCAACGGTCATTTTTCTCTTCTCTGGTAATGTGAGTTAGGTGTTAATCGTTTGTGTTATCCCCCTAAATCCCCCTTTGAAAGGGGGACTTTTTTTGGGTACACCTTCCTAATGGGAACTTTCAGTCTTTCCCCCCTTCCCAAGGGGAACTTTCAGTCTTTCCCCCCTTCCCAAGGGGGGCTAGGGGGGATAAAAGTTCCTCACTAAACCATCATCAAATCTAACTCCTCCTCCACACTCACCGAGGCGGCTTTAGGAGGATTGAGATAATAGTCAGAAAGTAGGGTGAATAATTCCCGATCTTGTGCCTCACTGGGAACAACACCCTCGGGTAGGGCTAAAACTTGATCGGCAATATTGAGATAAAAGTCACAAACATAATTCAGGGAGGGATCTTGTTCTGCCATCTCAAACAACGTTTTCCCTTTCACCCGAGAAACCCGAATATCTTCAATTAAGGGCAGCACTTCTAACACGGGCATGGGAACCGCTTCGATATACTTTTCAATTAAATCTCGTTTAGAGGTTCGATTGCCAATTAAACCCGCTAAACGGAGAGGGTGGGTACGGGCTTTTTCTCGTACAGAAGCGGCGATGCGATTGGCGGCAAAGAGGGCATCAAATCCATTATCGGTGACAATCATGCAGTAGTCGGAATAGTTCAGGGGGGCAGCAAATCCGCCACATACTACGTCGCCTAATACATCAAATAAAATGACATCATATTCATCAAAAGCGTTTAATTCTTTGAGCAGTTTAACGGTTTCTCCCACCACATAACCGCCACATCCTGCACCTGCCGGGGGGCCACCTGCTTCGACACAATCCACTCCCGCATAGCCTTTATAAATTACATCTTCAGGCCAAATATCCTCATAGTGAAAGTCTTTTTCTTGTAGGGTGTCGATGATGGTGGGAATGAGAAACCCCGTGAGGGTGAAGGTGCTGTCATGTTTAGGATCACAACCAATCTGTAATACTTTTTTGCCCCGTTTGGCTAGGGCTACGGAGATGTTGCAGCTTGTGGTTGATTTACCGATGCCACCTTTTCCATAAACTGAGAGTTTCACGTTGGTATATCTCCTAAATGATAGGTCGTTTAAAGGTTTGGGAGTTTTTCTAGTCGTTTCTCTTGTTTGCATTATTGACTAGGGGGATGGTTCTTGGAAAGGGGGGCAAAAAATGAATCGGAGTGTTAATGGGAGTTTTTGCTTGTATTTGCGTTTAATGAGCGAAATTAGTTAACAGAAACAATTTTAAGCTTGTTTAAAGTTTTATTTTTAATTTTTAGTTTTTTATTATATTAATAAAGTACAATAAAAAATAATTTCTAAGCTTCAAGCTTAATCCTCACGCTGGAACGCTATCCCAGCAAGGAGAATAGGCTTTATTTCTTGGGCTTTAGTGGGGTTTTGTCCTTTTAGGAAGTTTCGATTAAATCCTGAAATAGGGCTGGAATGGGTGGAATTTAGCCTATAGTTTGGGGGTTTGCTGAGTGAGATTAGCGCAAAAAAGCCCCCCGGGAACTGGATTCTGGGAGGATTTTGGTCAATTTTAAAGGGGGTTTCAGCGAGTTAAGGGGAGAGGTAAAGAATAATTACATTTTGAAGAACAAGGAAAATTGGGAATAGGCATTCTTGACCAGTTTATCTGACCGTCATTCCAAATTGGTGGGAATATCGGGGTGATTGTTAACGGAGAGGTTTTTTAAATTGAGGAGGGTATTGCGTTCGACGGAGGGGTTGGGATCGGAGGTAGAAGGCGATCGCCGATTGACTACTTTCCCTAACTTAGCCGGATCATTTGCCCCTAAACCGATGAGAAGTTTGGGACCAGACTCTCCTAAGCGGATGATCATGCCATCCACTACCCTCGCTTGGGTAATTGATTTACCGTCGATATAGGTTCCGTTTGCTCCAAAGTTGATCAATTCCCACTTCGACTCAAAATTTTGTAATTCAGCGTGACGACGGGAAACTACTGCACTGTAAAGAACAACGTCATTCTGGTTGCCTCGTCCTAAACGGACGACGGTTTCAGAATCAAACAGCCAACTTTGCACGGGGGTGGATTGGCTCGGATGCAGTAAAGTTAGGGTAATCACCGCAGTTTATGACCAATGAGGTTGAGGATGGCAGAGGGACTGATACAGTCTCCGCATAGTAGCCATCATAGTACAAGTTAACAATGGAAGGGAATGACTAAAAGTGGCAAAAAAGCAGCAATCAGCCAACTCCAAGCCCACCAGGGAAGATGATAGGGGGGTTGGGGATCGTGGAGTAGGGCTTCAATGCGCTCTTGTAGGCGATCGCGCAATATCGGCCGTTGAATGGGTGCGGTGATACTAGCGGGGGTGAGTAGGGGGGCGCTAACCACCATTAAAAGGGACTCCGCTAATAATAACCCATCTACCGATTGAGTCGCCCAACGATCAGCCCGTAATTCCCGTAATAACAGCAATTCCTCCCAAAGCGCCTGAGTTTTAGGCAACCAAGGGGTGAGATGGCGTAAACAGCCTAACCAGAAAAACCAAAAGGTATCCCGATAGTAAATATGGGCTTGTTCATGGCGTAACACAGCGTTGAGGTGTTCAGCATCCAAGGTATTTAACAGACCTTGGCTTACGACTAATTGCGGTTGCCAAAATCCCACTTGAGCGCAGAATAAACCCTCACTCTCTAAGAGGTGGGCAGAAGGGGCAGGAGGGGCGAGTTGAACCCGAGGGTAGGATTGGATGGTTTCTAGGGATTTCCCGCCTGCTAGAGCTTGTTTAAGGGGGATAGAGAGTGCAATCAGGAGAAAGCCGAGAACAGCCCCGTAACTGAGGGGATCTGTGGGCAGTCCCATCATCTGGCCTCGGGGTCCCATACAAAGAACCGCGATCGCCGTCATCACCAAGAATAAGGGGGGCAGGGTAAAAGCAATCATCGCCCCTACCCACCGTTTAGACCACCCATCTTGAGACCCAGAATCTTGGCAGGGGTGCCAACTGTAACGAATCGAGACAGCAACAGCGAGGACGAATAAACTTAAAAGTAAGTGCATTAGGACTCCTTCTCCTCGCGGGCTTGACGAACCGCTTGTAAACGATGGGCGATCGCCTGAATTTGCTCCAAACTCGCACTATCGAGACTATCCGCAAAAGCCGCCACAATATCCGGGTTACTCACCGCCAGAAAACGATTAAATTGCTCGTAAGCAAACAAGACCTTCGCCTCCTCCTGACTCATGCGAGGCGACCAAGAAAACGCCCGTCCTTGTTTGCGAGACGTTAACCAGCCCTTTTTCTCTAAACGCTGTAACACCGTGGTGACAGAAGTATAGGCAAGTTCACGATCCGGATCCGCCAAAATCCGTTCATGAATATCTTTCACCGTAGCAGATCCCAATTGCCAGACCCAGTGCAGGATTTCCTTTTCCAACGGGCCTAGGGAGAGTTTTTCGGGACGATGATTAGGCAGGGGAGTCATAAATCAATCATTAATTCCTAGTGGATAGTGCATAGTTTACCTTGAATGTACTAGGAATATGGGCGTGGTTAGTCCGAAAGAACAAGGGGTGTGACCTTGACACACCCCTTATTGCCTCAGAATCGAAAATTTAAGCTGCAAAGAGATAGCTTAAGATGAGATCCCACCTATTCTCCTGCCTCCTCGGGAGCTTCGGTGCCTTCTACTTCGGGAGCTTCGGTGCCTTCTACTTCGGGAGCTTCGGTGCCTTCTACTTCGGGAGCTTCGGTGCCTTCAGGCATGGTTTCCTCGGTAGTTTCTCCGGGGGCTTCGGTGCCTTCGGGAGTGGTTTCAGGCTCAGTGCCGCAAGCCGCAACAGCAAAGGCTAAACCTAAAGCGAGCAATAATTTGACAAATTTAGACTGAATCATGTGTTTACTCCTCATCAAAGCCGGAAAATGAACTGTCCCTTAGATTTTAAGGGAAGGTTAAAAAAAATTAAACTGTAGATAAAGATACAGGAAATGTAGCAATTTCTACACTTGTGTTCTCCGTCCACCTCAAACCAAAATACACAAAAACGAAAATATGTCAAGTTTTTTGAAGCCAGTCAGGCCATCCCAAAGCTAGAAGCGTTACAATCCTGCTCTAGGCTGTAAATCCTTGCCTAGTGGGGAAATCAAAGGAATTCATCGACAGGTTATCTCCGTACTAATACGGAGAAAAAAACAGAAATTTAACAAAATGTTGCGGAATGCCCCTTCCTCGCCAACGGCAGGGTGGGGTAGTTCACTTATGTTCACCAAGATTTTAAATATTTTTTTAAGATTTAAGACATTTTTGGTAAAAAGGGGTGACTTCTGCTTATGTTGGATGTGGGTTAGTATTGGTGACTCATAAACCTTCGCTGCTGGCTCAAGGTCAAGCTCAATGTCAAACAGCAAAATCCCGAACAGCAACATCCCAGCAGCCATCTTGATCTTCCGAGGGACTTTTCCTATGAAATTCTCATCTCATCTCCTGCGTTCAGTCCTACTGACAACATTTTTTAGTTTTGCTGCCCCGATTATTGTGGCCGGAATGCTCCTCATGAGCTTTTGGCTGTTCCAAATGTTGCCCTACGGTCATGATGTGGGGCAACTGTGTATTAATCAAGTTCTTACCTTCTTGGCGGTGTTTGGCAATGGTCATCCCGTGGACGGAAGTATTACCATTGGACTCTGTTGGGGTTTTGTGGGGGCTATGTTTGATTTATGTACGTTCTATCGCTATCAACATCTTTAGGTTGATTAATTGAAAGCCTTGAAGGAACAACAACTTGAGCGAATATCTTTATCTGCACGGCTTCGCTTCGGGGCCGCAATCCCGTAAAGCCCAATATTTGTGCGATCGCTTCCGAGAAAACCACCGCACTTTATCCATCCTAGACTTGAATCAAGGGGACTTTTCCCATCTCACCCTAACCCGACAAATCCACCAAACTCAAGCCGCTTTCCCCAACGCCACAACGCCTGTTGTCCTCATCGGTTCCAGTTTTGGCGGTTTGACAGTCACTTGGGTGGCTGAAAAATATCCCCAAGTAGAACGCATTATCTGTTTAGCTCCCGCATTTGGCTTTTTAGCGCACTGGCTACCGACCCTCACCCCCTCCGAGTTAACCCAGTGGCAAGAGACAGGCTACCGTCCGGTATATCATCACCAAGAGCAGCGCGAGATTCCCCTCCATTACGGATTCATTGAGGATCTCCAGCAATATTCTGAGCAACAGCTAGAGCGTCCCGTACCCACGCTGATTCTGCATGGCATTCATGACGAAGTAATTCCGATTACAGCCTCCCGTGACTATTGCCAAGCGCGTCCTTGGGCTGAATTGATCGAACTCGACTCGGATCATAGCCTAGGGAACGTATTACCCCAGATTGGACAGGAAATCCAGCAATGGCTCGCCAAGAAGGTGTTAGCTAACTGCCGAGAAGCCCCGCGCTCTCCTGATAGGGAAGCACCGGGATGAAAGGCAGGTCAATTGAGGAGTTCAATGCCCCGCAAATTGACCCATCAAATAGGTGTAGGTGATTGTTAGAGTTTGACCGAAAATAATGGGATACAAGCCCCATCCTTCAGGACGGCTTTTTATTACCCATTTTTCAATTCCATGTTATTATAACACTTGATATCCATTAACTCAGTACCATCCGTGTTTGTCTACGAGTTTAAGGTCTACCCTAAACCACAACAAATAACCGCCATTAATGAAGCAATTAGGACATCCCAATTTGTCCGAAATAAAGTCCTTCGTTATTGGATGGATAATCCTGGTA
>NZ_JAIHOM010000080.1 GCF_026130165.1 Spirulina subsalsa FACHB-351
GGACGCAACTTGTATTGATAGGAAAGAATGAGCATCTTACGAAATGCAAGTGATTCTCTTAATTGTATTACGATTAAGAAAAAGCCGTCCTAGAAGGACGGGGCTTTAGACCCAGGGTTTTTGGTAATAGGGAACAGGGAGTCGGGAATCAGGTTCGTAGTTGC
This sequence comes from Spirulina subsalsa FACHB-351, assembly GCF_026130165.1. Lineage (GTDB taxonomy): Bacteria > Cyanobacteriota > Cyanobacteriia > Cyanobacteriales > Spirulinaceae > Spirulina_A > Spirulina_A subsalsa_A. The sequence continues at coordinate 165 of NZ_JAIHOM010000080.1, forward strand.
GCTTGGGCGCCCAATCGGGAGTCGGGAATCGGAAACAATTATCAATTGTCAATTATCAATTATCAATTCCCTGCTCCCCCTATTCCCTATTCCCTTTCACCCGATAGACTTCCACCATTTGCTCTTTACCTTTTAAGGCTAACAACCCCCAGGATTCCACTTCAAACTGATTGTCTAAATAGACCAAGGTTTTGTCGGCGATTAAAATGCGGCAGTCGGTGGGCTGGCGTTCTTTCTCGCAACTCTCCAGACGGGCGGCGGTGTTGACACTATCCCCTAATACCCCGTACTCTAAACGGTCTTTTCCCCCCAAGGATCCCACCACGACCGGACCGGTGAAGATGCCGATGCGCATTTGAATATGGGGTAGATTCTTTTGTCTTCCCCACTGATTAAAACGGTCGAGGAGTTGGCTAATCCCTAAAGCACAGTGAACGGCTCGTTGGGCATCTAGGGCGATTTCTGTGTGGTGGGTGCGGGTCATGGGAACTCCGAAGACGGCCATCACGCCATCTCCGGTAAATTTGTTGACAATGCCTTGTTTGGCTAAAACTTCGTGGGTAATGTCTCCTAGTAATTCATTGAGCCAGTCTAGTAGTTCTTCTGGGGACATTTTTTCGGAAATGGTGCTAAAGCCTTTAATGTCTAAAAACAGCATGGTGGCTGTCAGGCGAATTCCGGGGAGTTTTCCGGCTTTGAGCAGATGATCTCGTCCTCGCCAAAGGGCTTCGGCAATTTCGGGGGAGGTGTTTTGTCCGAGGAGTTTCATGACGATTTTTTGCCGTCGGTTGTCGTCATAGGATTGATAGGTGATGACCATAATCAAGGTGAAGATTAAGCCGAAGGCGGGGGTAGCGAGGGGAATCCATAGGGCGATGAGGAAGCCACCAAAGCCAATGCCTATGAGGATTAAGCCACTGATTCCCAGACTGAGGGCGATCGCCAAAGGATGCCGAAACCACCAGCCAATCACGCCCCCCACGGTAGACCAAGCCAATAACCAGGCGATTTCTAGGGCATCGGGCCAAAACTGGAACAGGGGCCTGATTCCCAAGGCGGCATCCAGTAACTGACTAACCATATGACTATGGATTACGACTCCCGGCATTTTAGTATTCCCGGCTAGGGTGGGACTATAGGGGGTGAAAAACCGATCCTGTAGGCTGGGGGCTGAAGAACCGATTAACACGACTTTATCTTGAACCCATTGGGGGTCAAGGGGGCCTAAGAGGGCTTCTGTAAAGGTGATTTCCCGGGCTATGGCGTGGGGGGAGCGATAGGTGAGTAGGATTTGATACCCGCTATCATCAAGCTGGTGATAGCCCCCAGAATGAGGGGCTAGGGGAATGAAGGTGGTGTTTCCCAGTTGGAGATAGTTGGGGTTTAAGTCGCTATTTTGGGGGCTGATGCCTTCTGGGGCAAGGTAGAGCAGGGCAAGACGCAGGGAGAAGGAAAAGAGAACCTCGTCTGGGGTTTCGGCAAAGAGCAGATTACGACGCACGACATTATCAAGATCCACTGGGATGTTATTAAACCCCACTTGTTCTGGGGGGGAGGCCGGGGGCGCGGGGGTTCCGGCTAAATCATCAATATTACGGATGGTGATGACGTTGGGGCGTTGTAGTTCTAGCTTCAGGTCATTATGACCGGGTTCAACGGGGAAGTCGCGATACAGATCCAGACCGATGGCACGGGGATTATAGGCTTGTAGGCGTTGTAGAAGTTGGGTAATGACTTGATCGGAAAAGGGCCATTTTTCTTGATTCCGTAGGTCTTCCTCGGTGACGCTAATGATGAGTAAACGGGGGTCTGGTTCAGCTTCTGGACTCCAACGCACCATTTGATCATACAAGACTTGTTCTGGACTGTTGAGATATCCCGTTTCCCGGATGCCGAGCAGGGTAAGACTAACACTTAGGACGGTAAGGGTGACGATTTTGAGTCCGGTTAGATCGGGGACAGAATGCTCGATCTGCTGGGCTAACCGGGAGAGCATTGAAAATTTAGTTTCCATAATGGCTTGTCCTGTGCGGTTGCTGCCTGCCCGAAAGGTTCTAGGCGATCGCTATAATGAAAGTTAATAAAAGTTTAGAAATGTTCATGCTTAGTTCTGACACCCCTTTCCAACCCCTGAAAAAGTTCGTCACCGAGAAAATATTCTTTGGCAATGAACCCACACCGGAATTACTGGCCATCTTAACGGTTTATTTTGTCCAAGGGATTTTAGGAATCTCTCGCTTGGCGGTGAGTTTCTTTCTCAAGGATGAATTACATCTTTCTCCGGCTCAAGTGGGAGCCCTGTTGGGAGTTGCCGCCCTGCCTTGGGTGGTTAAACCTCTGTTTGGCTTTTTATCCGACGGTTTGCCGTTATTTGGCTATCGTCGCCGCTCCTATTTAGTCCTGTCCGGTATTTTAGGAACCTTGGCCTGGGTCGCCTTGGCCACTTTTGTCCAAGATGCTTGGACGGCAACTCTTGCCATTTTATTATCTTCAATCTCCATTGCCATTAGTGATGTGATTGCCGACTCCATTGTGGTGGAACGAGTGCGGGGAGAATCTATGGCTCAATCGGGGTCGTTACAATCCCTGAGTTGGGCGGTGTCTGCGCTGGGGGGGTTAATTACGGCCTATCTCAGTGGTTGGTTGTTGCAACAGTTTAATACTCAAACGGTCTTTTGGATTACGGCGGCTTTTCCCTTAATTGTGTCCGCTGTGGCGGGGTGGATTGTGGAAACTCCCGTAGTAGCTAGTTCGGAGGCTAAACGGCCGGTCATTGGGGGGCAGATTAAACAAGTCTGGCAAGCGATGAAACAAAAGGCAATCTGGTTGCCGACGTTGTTTGTGTTTCTCTGGCAAGCTACCCCCAGCAGTGAATCGGCATTTTTCTTTTTTGTGACCAATGATTTAGGCTTTGAACCAGAATTTCTGGGACGGGTGCGCTTAGTGACCAGTTTGGCGGCTTTGTTAGGGATTTGGCTCTACCAACGGTTTTTTAAGGCGATTCCTTTTCGGGTGATTTTAGGCTGGACTACGGTGTTAGCTTCTGCCTTGGGGATGACGACGTTATTGTTGGTGACTCATACTAATCGAGCGTTGGGGATTGATGATCACTGGTTTAGTTTGGGGGATAGTTTGATTTTGACGGTGATGGGACAAATTGCCTTTATGCCTGTGTTGGTGCTTTCGGCCCGTTTATGTCCTCCGGGGATTGAGGCGACGTTGTTTGCTCTGTTAATGTCGATTTGGAATTTGGCGGGGTTGTTATCCCATGAGTTGGGGGCGTTATTAACCCAATGGTTAGGGGTGACAGAGACGAATTTTGAGCAGCTTTGGCTGTTGGTGGTGTTAACGAATCTTTCAACCTTGTTACCCTTGCCGTTTTTGGGGTGGTTGCCGGGGGAAGATGAGGATTCTGTGGCGCAATTGTTCCTAGCACCGGAGGATGAGGAATCGACCGAATCAGTGACGGAGAAGGTGTCTGAGCGTCAATTGTTATCTGTGAATCGGGAGTAAGGGAGCAGGGAATTGATAATTGACAATTATTTCCGACTCCCGATGGGGCGCCCAAGCGCAACTACAAACCTGATTCCCGATTCCCCGTCCCCCGTTCCCCATTTCCCCTAAAATAACTGACATCACGGCTCGGGATTTGCCATGCTGGAGGAGTAAACTGTGACTCAATTCGCCCAAAAACGGACTATTTCGGCTCAAACACGGTTAGCGACCACCTATTATGGTTGGCTAGGGGTGGATCCTTCGGCTTCTCCGGTGGAAATTCGCCGCGCTTATCGGGAGTTGAGCAAACAGTATCATCCGGACACGACGGAATTACCGGGGGATGTGGCAACTCAGAAGTTTCAGCAACTCAATGAAGCCTATGCGACTTTATCTAGCCCGGAGCGCCGGATGCTGTACGATGCTAAAATTGGATACTCTAGGGTCAATGTCCTTCAGGCTCCCTTGGATTTGGATGAGGTTTCGTCTTCTCCTTGGACGGGTTCGGCTTATCTTGACCCTCATGATCGACCGCTTTCGGCAGGGGAAATCTTTGCTCTGTTCATTCTGGGAGTGACGTTTTTGGCTTGTTTGTTGTTGGCGATCGCACTTGGCCTCGCTCAGGGAAACGCAACCTTACCCTTGCCGGAGGTGAGTCCGATGATTCTTCCTCAACTTTTGATGATCTTGTCCCTAAATTTGCTCTAAATTTGCTCTAAATTTTGCTATGGCTCTTCCTACTGCTGACACCCCGCTCTACAATCACCCTCTGCCGGAAATTGAGCAATGGCTGATTAATTTAGGTTGTCAGCAAGATCCGAAAGAACTCAATTGTTGGTATGTGGAACGACCGACTTGGAAGGCGGAGTTATGTTTAGAAATTGAGGAATTATCGGTGCGTTATCTGAATGCGGGGGAGGGAATGAAAGATATTGTCCGGTCTTTTAAGTATTCTCTCAGCCGTTCGGATGTGGAAGCGGCGATTTTCTCGGGTCCGTGAACTACCCCACCCTTGATTTTAATCAGGAAGCCCCATCCTCGCCAACGGCAGGGTGGGGTAGTTCACAGGTTAATTGATAAATCTCACGACGAGGGCGGCCGGTGTCTTGGGCGAGTTGGCGACTGGCTTGGGAACGGCTTAATCCCTGTGCGATTAGGGCGGTTAAGGCCTGTTTTAACTCGTCTTCGGATAAGGTTAAGGGGGCGCTGGGGGTGGCTCCGGCAACTAGGACGGTAAATTCTCCTTTGGGGGTGTGGTGGGTGTAGTGGGCGATCGCATCTCCGAGGGTCCCGCGCCAAAATTCCTCGTAGCGCTTGGTCAATTCCCGCGCTAGGACGACTGGGCGCTCTGCTCCCAAAACCTCGGCTAAATCCTGTAACGTTTTTTGGAGGCGGTGGGGGGCCTCGTAAAAAATCAGGGTGCGTGTTTCCGGTGGCAGTTGCAGGAGGCGATCGCGCCGTGCCTTGCCCTTGGTCGGTAAAAACCCCTCAAACACAAAGCGCTCCGTCGGTAAACCGGAACAAGCTAAAGCCGTAATTCCCGCCGTTACCCCCGGAATGGGAACCACCTCAATCCCCGTCTCCACACAACCTTTCACCAACTCATAACCGGGATCGGAAATTCCCGGCATCCCCGCATCTGTAACTAAAGCCAGATCCGCCCCCTGTTGTAAACGCTCCAACAGTTCCCCCAAACGCTGGTTCTTGTTATGTTCGTAATAACTAATTTGGGGGGTGGTGATTTGGAAGTGTTGGAGTAGCTTTCCGGTGTGGCGGGTATCTTCCGATGCGATCGCCTCCACCTCCTGCAACACCCGCACCGCCCGCCAAGTCATATCTTCCAAATTCCCAATGGGAGTTCCCACCACATACAATTTCCCCGCACCCATACCCCCATCCTCCTTTAACCTTGTTGCAGCAAAACACACCCTTGACGAGCGCCCAGCGTCACCTCAAAGCGGGTATCTTGCCCCACTTCCTCCTGATTTAACTCCGGATACCCCCAGATAATTTGACCCAATCCCCCCGCACTCTCAAAAGTCGCCCGGGCGCTCTGGGTCCCTGCATTCACCAACACCAACAGCTGAGAATCCCCCAAACACCGGGCAAAACCATAACATAACCCCTGGGCCCAAATCATCCGATAATCCCCGCGACGGAGAGCCGGATAACGATGACGCAGAGCAATTAACTGTTTGTGATAGTCTAGTAAATCTCGATCCCACTGTTCCGGTGCAGGAAACCCTCGGCGCGAGTCTGGATCTAATCTCCCCGGTAATCCCACCTCATCCCCATAGTAAATACTAGGCGCACCGGGGAAAGTCAACAACAAAAAGGTCGCCAGTTTTAAACTGTCCTTATCCTCACCAGCCACACTGAGTAAACGGGCCGTGTCATGACTACTTAAGAGATTTAACTGGGTGAGTTGAATCTCCCAAGGGTAGAGTTTGAGCAAGCTTTGGATTTTTTCCCCATATCCTTGAGCATCGAGGGGGGGGTAGGGATAATAATCAGGAGCCTTCACCAAATCATACAGGACGCGATCGCCCGCACAAAACGCAATCGTCGGCCCAGTGAACAAATAATTCATCACCCCATCAAACTGACTCCCATCCAGCCACTGTCGAGAATCGCCCCACACTTCCCCCACAATATAGGCCTCGGGATTAACCGCTTTTACCCGTTGGCGAAATTCCTGCCAAAATCCCGGCGTTTCAATCTCAAACGGCACATCTAAACGCCAGCCATCAATCCCCTGTTTCAGCCAATATTCCCCAATTTGCATAATATATTCCCGCACATCCGGGTTATCGTGGTTAAACTCCGGTAAAGCGCGATTCCCCACCCACCCCACATAATTCGCCGGGTGACTGCCATCATAAGCCGAGAGCGGCCAGCCTTCGACCTTAAACCAATCTAACCAAGGGGAATGGGGGCCATTTTCGAGAATATCATTAAAGAAGAAAAACCCCCGACTGGCATGGTTGAACACCCCATCTAACACCACCTTCATCCCGCGCTGGTGTGCCGCGTCTAAGAGCTTTTCTAAGGCAATATTGCCCCCCAAAATCGGATCCACCTGATAGTAGTCGTGGGTGTGATAGCGATGATTCGAGGCCGATTGAAAAATAGGCGTAAAGTAAATCGCATTAATGCCCAAATCTTGAAGATAATCCAACTGTTCAATCACCCCCCACAAATCGCCTCCCTTATAGCCTTGGAGGGTGGGGGGGGCATCCCAAGGCTCATAAGGTACATTAAAGACTAGGGAAGAGTAGGATTGCTGTCCCTTGGCAAAGCGATCTGGGAAAATCTGATAAAAAACTGCGTCTTTCACCCAATCGGGGGTCATAATATTCATGAGTCATCCTGAGTACCTCCCTCCCTAGAGTGACACACTCTCAGCTTAAATCAAAGCACTGGTTTCTAGGTGCTTGACATCCTCGCTAGACTAAGTTCCCTCAGCCCTAACCTTGACAAGTTAAGCCTAACAATCGCCCTTCACCCCCCCAAAAAGTGCAGTACAATAACAATTGGTTGACTCAAAACAGGGATAATGTTTGTGGAGACGCTCAATCTGAAAAGGTTAGCTAACCGCCGAGAAGCCCCGCGCTCTCCCGATAGGGGAGCCTCGGGAGGATCTCACTGGAAGGAATACTAGGAAAGCACTGCCTAGATGCAGTGTCTGGTGGCTGCTGGGGAGTGTCAACCGTCTGCACAATTTCCTCTGCACAATCTCTAAGGAACAACAAATGCTTGAAATTCTTGCTGATCTGCTTTTTATCATTCTAAGGGTAGAGAGCAAATTGTCTTGGTAACAATACATTGGAAGAAGGGACGAGCATAATCGTTGGCAGTTGACCTAACCAGTGGGTTTGTTTCGTAGTGCTTGTGTTTCAACTTCCCCTAGGTCTAACAGGAAATGTTGCGACTGTCGGAAGCTCTGATTGTTTCACGCTAATTATTTCACTCTTTGGATGAAGGTTAGTTTTTTATGGTATCTTGTCAAACGTCGAGTTTGCGGGTTCTCATTGCGGATGACCACGAACTAACACGCTTTAGCCTTAAACTAATGTTTTCTATGCAGGAAAACATTAAGTTAGTCGGTGTAGCAGAAAATGGCGCAGAATTAGTTGAATTGGTAAAAACGCAATCTCCAGATGTAGTGGTTTTGGATTTGCAAATGCCAGTTATGGATGGTTTAACCGCTTCCCAGATTATTAAGCAAATACAACCGAATATTGCTCTGATTGCCTACACTTCTTTTGATGATCCTCAACTCGAAGTCATGAGCAAAATGGCTAATATTGATGCGGTTTGTAGCAAAGATACGCCTACAGCCGAGTTGTTGGATTTAATTCGGAGTTTGACTGGAGCGAATCGGAATCAAACCTCCATTCGTTAAGAAAATAGGTGATTCATTAGGGTCTGCTGAAAAAGTCCAACGCTAGACTCAACAAGGGAATTGACAATTGACAATTGATAATTGATAATTGATAATTATTCCCGACTCCCCTGCTCCCCAAGTTATTCAGCAAGCCCTAATTAGGGGAGCAGGTAATTCTCGTTGCTAGACGCGGCGGGAATGCACCTCTCCTCTCGTTGTTTGCTCCAGTTTCCCCCTCCTCTACGCGGGGAAGACTTTCTCGTACTCCTCAATCATCTCATCTAATTCTTCTAAAGCTTGGTTCACATCCACGCGCAAAATCCCTAAATCGGGTTGTTCTAGCAATTTCATTAAAAACTCTCGTTGTCCTTTCACCTCTTCAACTTTGGTTTTGAGGGTTTGTTCGTCCATTTTTTCTGGCATTGTCTAGACTCCTCTATCTGGGGTGGTGTCAACTATTTTGACATATTCTCCTAACGGGGGGCTACTTTTGGAGAATTCGGGGCTGAAGCTCAATAACGGGTGATGAGGTGGACTGTTGCGCTTGAGAATTGCACGGCTTTATTAGAAATTTACATCACTCGGCTAAACTTTACTAAAACTTCATAGATAGGGGGTGACACCCCTCACCCCAAAAGTGGTATATTAATATCCAGTAGATGCACCCTGATGATTAAGGGAGTCACCGTGTGGCTCTCCTTTTTTTGTTTTTTATCGGGTTTCTGAGTTGGGAAAGGGTCAATCACTTTACTAAATCGCTTAAAAACAATAAAAGCAAAAATAACTTTTGAGGGCTTGCTGATTATTGACAAAAAACCGGGTTTCTGGAGTGGCACTCTTAAGGGAGTTCGATCCTATGGTCAATTTATTAGGATTTTGTTAGATTTCCAATTCCCTAAACTTCGAGTTTAACAAAATGTTGCGGAATTCCCCTTCCTCGCTGGCAGGGAGGGGATGAATAGCAACCAATAAACCAACTGAGCGATCGCGAATCCTCGGATGATCAGGTACAATGTTCTCGGCGGTTTATGGCAAGACTGCCCGTTGCCGTGAGGACTTTCTACACAAACTATCCCGCAAGATAGTCAACGAAAACCAAGTTATTGCTGTAGAGAATCTGAAGGTAAAAGGGATGTTACGAAACCACAAGCTAGCCAAGCACAAAATATCAGAAATGAAGCCTTGCGGATCTTGTCGTTGGGAACCAGCGATACTGCCTGGGGAGGGAGCGTAAGACAACCTGGCAAAACATCGGTTTTGTTAGATGCAGTTCCCGTTGAATCAGGAAGCCCCATCCTCGCCAACGGCAGGGTGGGGTAGTTCACTACTACAATGCAGCCATTCAATTCTATTGTTTAAACAGTAAAGTATTTCTCCTTATGACTGATTCTGAGCGTATTGCGGTGGGTATTGTTGGTGCTTCTGGTTACGGAGGAGTGCAATTGGTGCGTTTGTTGTTGGATCATCCCAAGGTGGAAATTGTCTATGTGGGAGGGGATAGCAGTGCCGGGAAGTCATTTTCTGACCTTTACCCCCACTTGGGTCATCAATTTAACCCCACCATCGAGAAAATCGATCTAGATGTTATTGCGGATCGTTGTGAGGTGGTATTTTTAGGCCTTCCCAATGGGTTAGCTTGTGATATGGCTCCGGTCTTGATTGCGAAGGGTTGTAAGGTGTTAGATCTATCCGCCGACTACCGTTTTGAGAATCTCGACACTTACACCAGTTGGTATAAAAAGGAACGAACGGATCAGGAAGTGGCAGCAACGGCGGTTTATGGTTTGCCGGAGTTGTATCGGGAGAATATTCAAAATTCTTCCCTGGTAGGGTGTCCGGGTTGTTATTGTACGGCGAGTTTGTTGGCGATCGCACCCCTGCTCAAACAAGGCCTAATTATCCCCGAAAGTCTGGTCATTGATGCCAAATCCGGCACCTCGGGAGGAGGGAGACAAGCGAAGGTTAATATGTTGCTCGCTGAAGCTGATAGTTCTCTAGCCGCTTACAGTGTAGCAGGCGCTCATCGTCACACCCCCGAAATTGAACAGGTTTGTAGTGATCTCGCCGGCCACGAAATGCGGGTTCAATTTACCCCCCATCTCATCCCCATGGTGCGGGGGATTCTCGCCACAGTCTACGCTACCTTGAGAGATCCGGGATTAGTGCGAGAAGATTTGATTACCATTTTTAATGCCTTTTATCGCTCTTCTCCCTTTGTGAAAGTCTTGGCTAATGGGATTTATCCCCAAACAAAATGGGCGGTGGGAACCAATCTCTGTTACCTTGGGGTAGCGGTGGATAGTCGCACAGATCGGGTGATTGTGATGTCTGCAATTGATAATTTGATCAAAGGTCAATCCGGTCAGGCGGTGCAGTGTCTTAATATATTAATGGGGTGGGAAGAAACCCTAGGCCTCCCTCAGTTGGCTTTTTATCCCTAGATTCGGGGTCGTTCTTTCTGCGGCGTATGACCTCAACCCTTTGAAGGGAAGGGATAAGGCTTCCTTAATTATCAATTATCAAGGTTTAATTCCCCTGAAGTTTAAACCCATGTCCGAACAATTTAAACTGTTATTAGTCGATGATGAACCGGGATTACGGGAAGCGGTGCAAGCCTATCTCGAAGATGAAGAAGAATTTACGGTGACGGCTGTAGCCAGTGCGGCGGAAGCTTGGGGGGTTTTAGAACAGAATCCCCCGGATTTGGTCATTTCTGACATTATGATGCCCCAAGTGGATGGCTACCAGTTTTTGGCTAAACTGCGGGAAGATAGTCGCTTTAAGGCTTTGCCTGTGGTGTTTTTGACCGCTCGGGGCATGACAGGCGATCGCATTCAAGGCTATCAAGCGGGGTGTGATGCCTACCTCCCCAAGCCTTTTGAACCCGAGGAATTGCTGGCCATTATCCGCAATTTGTTAGTACGACGGAGTGCCACCGTAGAGGCAGAAGGAGATAGTGCTAAACTAGAGGCGATCGCACGGGAAATCGCCGCCATCAAAGGAATGCTCAATCAACGCTCCGGCATTACCCAAACTCCCTCCCCCATCAAAATTGAACTCACCCCCCGGGAGCAAAGTGTCCTCGATTTAGTCGCTCAAGGCTTAATGAACAAAGAAATTGCCAGCCAACTAGAAACCAGCGTCAGAAACGTTGAAAAGTACGTTAGTCGTCTGTTTAGCAAAACCGGCACCAATAGCCGCACCGAATTAGTTCGCTATGCTCTCGAACATGGACTAACCCAATAGTAGTAAAATTCCGCGTCAAAACTCAGGGAATTATTATCCAGCCCGAATCATTCAGCCCGACGCACCTTGCTGTACTGTATGCGTTTGAAAAACGCTGGTACTCGCAAAACCCCCCGATTGTAAAGCGATTAATTGTGTATCAATGCACAGAATTCTAGCTTTATTAAAAAATAAAATATTATTTTAACATTTTAACATGAAGAAGTCTAAATTTCAGTAAAAAAACTTCAAAAAGAATGAATTTTTTTGAGTATTATTGCTATAATGAAGACATGAAAACTCTTTTTTGCAAATAAAACTTCATAATATTTCATCCATGAAAACATTTTTCAGCCGTTCCTACACCCTCCAAATTGGTCAGTCTGTCGGTTTGGCATCCGCTCTCGTCATCGTAAGTCTTGGCATTATCAGCATCATGACGGCTCAGAGTGGTATTTTTTAGCTTTGTAGTATTTTTTAGCTAGAAACCGAGAAGCGAGATCCTCTACGAGGTTAAAAACCAGTAAATCTTTGGGGCGACCCAAAGAGTCTCTATCCATACCGCCTAGGGATTGGGTAGAGATGAGTTCAACGATAGGGAAAACCCGAGATGCTGCCACGAGCATCTACATTTTTCTGTGGGCAAGTTCCTTTAAAGCTGAAGTAACTTGTTGAGTTGCGCGATCGCTTCACCCAACCCACGGGTAAATAAAAAAACTAAGATTTTACTTTATCCTCACCTTAAACCTTGGGTTAATCAATAATTAGGAGTCACATCATGGCAAAGCCAACTCAAGCTCATATGTCCCAAACTTGGAGCAGTAGCAAGTCTGCCGCCTTTAAAGACATGAAAAAACGGCAGATGGAATATTATATGGGAGCGAAATTAATCGAAGTGGGAGTTAATCCCAAGTCCGCCATATATCGCTGGTCCGTTGATAATAGTAACGGCAGAGAAACCTGGACTTATAGTGCCTATTGGGGAGACTCGAAAGAGAAAATGATGCAGAGTTAACACACTCTGTTCGTTGTTGGGCTTCAGCCCCTAATTTCGTGAGCTAAAGCATAACGACAAACCCAGTTCGTTGTTGGGCTTCAGCCCCTAATTTCGTGAGCTAAAGCGTAACGACAAACCCAGTTCGTTGTTGGGCTTCAGCCCCAGTTTAGTGCGGAGAAGCCCAACTACAAACGACAGGAATCACTTCCCTTTCTGTTGATTTTTCGCCTGCTCAATCGCAATTTCCTTCAACGCATCAAAAGAATTCCGATTAGACGTTCCCTCAATGGCTTTAACCGCCAAATCTTGCACCTGTTTCAGCGCAGAATCTAACTGTTGTGCCAGACTTTGTAAGCGAGTCTCTTGGAGTTGAATCGTTTGTTCTAAACCTTGAATCCGTAAGGCATAATTGCGTTTTTCCCCTTCAATTTCCTTCTCCCGTAAATCGTGCCGCACCTTCGCTTGATAAACTCCAATCCGATAACCTTCCTCCTGACCTTCTTTTTTCTTCTGCTCTAAATTCGCCTCAAAAACAGTGACCTTTTCTTGAGCTTCCCGATGTGCTTTTTCCCGTTCCGCAATCGCTTTTTCTCGTTCCTCCCATTCCTTCTCCTGTAAGCTTTTCGCTTCCGCTAATTCTTGATAGCGTTGTTTTTTCTCTTGATCATACTCTTCTTGATCTAACTGGCGCTCTAATTGTAAGGTATAGGTATATTCCGCCTCATCTCGTTCCTGACCGACTTGATAGTTGGTATTCCGTTCTGCAATAGTAGCATCATGTAATTCTTGCTCTTTTTCCCATGCTTTACGCGCTGCTTGTGCCTCCTGTTCGAGGGTTTCTCTGCGTGTATTCAGTTCTTCTAAAAAGGCTTTACTACTGGTTTCATAATCAGCAATCAGAGTCCCTAAAGTGTTCTCCTCAATCTCTGAGAGTTCGTGTAATTCTTCTAATTGTTCCTGTTCTTCCGCCACAGAATTCTGAATTTCTGCTAAAGTTGAAGCTTCTTTAATGAGTTGCTCTGAAAGAGAACTGACTGCACTCCCAAAACCGACTTGTAAGGTTTCTAGGTTTTTCAGAATTAAGTTGAGATCGGATTTAGTTTGTTGAGTGGAAGTCATAGCAGATTTTTGGGGTTGAGGGGAAACTTGAGCAGGAATGGGAGCGGTATTAACGGGAGCAGTTTTGATTTCTTTTTGCAGTTGCTTAATCTGAGTCTCTAGGGTAGCTTTTTCTTGATTTAGTTCATCAAAAGCTTCTAAGATTTCGGCTTTTGTGCTTTTTGTTGTTACTTTTTTGACCATGGGGATTTCTCTCTTCTGTACCTAAGTTTTGGCTACGGTTTGATTTGGGTTTGTTGGGTTGCGCTGTCGCTTCACCCAACCTACAAGTTAGCTACGCTTTGATTTGGGTTTGTTGGGTTGCGCTGTCGCTTCACCCAACCTACAGATTTCGGGAAACTTATTTAGGTTTGGGGGGAGTTGGAACTTTGGAAAGCGCGCATGGCTAAGGTTTGGGCTTGATTTGTAGCTGTTTGTAACTGGGTGGTTAACTCGGCCATTTGTTCCAATTGTCGCTGAATGGTAGCCTCTAGGGAGGTGAGTTTAAACTCATAACCTTGTTTCTCGGCTTCCCATTCTTTCTCTAACAGATCCGATTTAACTTTAGCCTCCCGTTCTGCTTTCTTAATAGCCTCTCCTTTGGCTTCCGTATAACCTTGTTTTAGGGCTTCCTCAAAACCTGCTATTTTCTGCTCGTTGGCTTCAAATTCGGCTTGATTGATACTCAAAAGTTGCTCCCGTTCTTGCCAGTCTTTTTCTTTCTCGCGGTTCAGTTCTTGTAAGGTGCGTTCTTGCAGTCGCTTGGCTTGTTCATACTCGTCTAATTCAATTTTGCGCTGTTGTTGAACTTGATAGGTATAATCGGCCAGTTCCTGCTCCCGTTCTTTAATAAGTTGGGCGGCTTTTTCTTCAATCGCGCTGGTAAATTCGGCCTGTTCTTGTTCCCAAAGTTTGCGAGTTTGGCTGATTTCTTTGGCGAGCGCTTCTTGTTGAGTTTGAGCCTCTTCGCTTAGGGTTCTCAGTTGAGTTTGATGTTCTTGGCGTAAGATGTATAAAGCATCGGCGACTATCCGCACTTTACGCAGTTGTTGTAAGTTATCTTGTTCAACGAGGATGGCGCGTTTTAGTTCGTCGAGTTTGCCGGATTCACTGCCTAAACGTTGGGCTAATTCGGTGATGGCACTGCCGAAGTTAAGCTGTAAGGTGGCCATGCCATTGACAATACTATCAACGGTATAGGTGGCGGCTTGGCTTAGAAGTTCTTGATTTTTGGCTTTTTCGGCTTCTTCCTCTTTGGTGGCCACTTGGGAGGCGGTTTGCTTGTGTTGGGCGAGGAGTTGCTGGAATTGAGCGAGAATCTGCGTTTTACTGTTGGGTGAGTTCATAAGTGCTTCAGACTCAAATGGGACACAGGTACAGTCTTGTTCAGGGATACCGCTACCCTAACCGGACGCTGGGGGATTAGGGATGGGGCTTGATTTTTTATTCAAGTCTTAGCATAACTTGAGTTGAATTTTTCGTCAAGATGTTTTAAAATAGGGGCTATATTGACCCAAATAAAGCTGTGAGTAAAGAATTTGGAGAAATCATCCGTCAAGCACGGAAGAGTAAAGGCTATAGCCAGCGCAAACTGGCGGAGTTGTTGTCGGTAGATTTTACCTATCTATCGAAGTTGGAGAATAATCGGGCGGATTATGCGCCGAAGGAGGATGTGATTCGAGCGTTGGCGCGTCATTTGAATTTAGATGAGGAGGAGTTAATTTATTTGGCGGGGCGGATTCCGCATCAGGAGGAGGATTTTCTGCGGGAAAATTATAAGTCGATGCCGACGCTATTCCGGAGAATGCGGGAAAATCCGGAGTTTGCCCGCAAGATTTTTCAGGAGGCGACGCAGGGGGAGAAGTCTCGCCGTCGTTAGGGGGTGAATGATGAGAGGAGGTTAATTGTGCGGATTTTGAAACCTTTTCGCTTTATGAGTAAGCACGATATTGAGTGTCGTGCGGCGGATGTGTTGGTAGGGATGGAGGGGAATCCTTTGTATCGGCCGATGTTTCCGTTGGATGTGACTCGGGTGGCGGAGTTTCTGGCGTTGGATGTGGTGTGGGATTGTATTCCGGATGATGATCAGGGTGCGATCGCAGCCCGGATTTTACCCATTGATCGTTTGATTGAGATTAACGAGACGGTGTTAGCCTTGGGGCAAGGGTTTGAAGCGTCTACCGTAGCCCATGAAATTGGCCACTGGGTTCTCCATATTGAACATTCGGCGGTAGAGCGTTATAGTCGTTTGAGGGAACGGGGGTTAGATGTGGCGATCGCACCCCTATTATGTCGCAGTGAAGAACAAGCCCAGGGCATCGAGTGGCAAGCGCAATATTTCGCCAGTTGCTTATTAATGCCTCGGGATGTGTTACAGGAACAAGTCAGGGGGCGGGATTTAAGCCAGTGGTGTGATTTGTATGCGATCGCCGAATCCCTTGGTGTCACCATTTCCAACTTAATCCACCGTCTCAAGGATTTAGGCTGGTTACGTCTCGAAGCAGGTTCACCCCAAGGCATCGGATAACCAAATTTCCCGATCAAAATCACAGTCAGCGTGCATCCTTTCCCTTAAAATCAAAGAGAATCAATAGCACCCCCAAGAAGCGGAAAAGCGAGGATTAGCGATGTTCTTCAACGCCACAGAAATTCTGATTGATGCCTTTGTCGAAAGACTCAGAGAAGGCTATCGTCGAACCTACGGCGGCCTCAAAAGTGACTATGAGGACATCATCGCCTGGGCTGGTAGCATGGCAATGGAAAACATTGCCAACAGTGACGCACTCTACCACAACGTGGAACATTCTATCCTCGTCACCCTTGTAGGACAGGAAATCCTGCGGGGAAGACATATCCGAGAGGGAGGGGTTTCCTGTGAAGATTGGCTACACTTCATTATTGCCCTCGTCTGCCACGATATTGGTTATGTCAAGGGAGTCTGTCGTCAAGACAACGAATTAGAACGCCTCTATGCCACCGGGAAAAACGGCGAAATGGTGCATTTGCCCCCCGGTTGTTCTGATGCCTCTCTCACCCCCTATCATGTAGATCGGGGCAAACTCTTCATTGATGAACGGTTTGGCGGCCATCGTCTCATTGACTCGGAATTCATCAAGCGCAGTATTGAATTAACACGCTTTCCTGTACCGAATAAAGATGATCATAGAAACACTATTAACTATCCGGGTTTAATTCGTTCTTCTGATTTAATTGGACAGTTAAGTGATCCCCGTTATTTAAAGAAAATCAGCGCCTTATTTTATGAATTTGAAGAAACCGGAGCGAATAAGTTAATGGGGTTTCATAATCCCGGAGACTTGCGCCGCAACTACGCTAAGTTTTTTTGGAATGCGGTTTATCCGTTTATTAAAGATGCCCTGCATTATTTATCTTTGACTCAGCAAGGTCAACAAATTATTGCCAATTTATATTCTAATGTCTTTGTTATAGAACATGAGGACGCAGAAGTTAATTTACGGGAACAGATTGCCTAGTTTTTAATATGATGGGCAACCCCATATTTTATGGGTTCAATGTTGGGTTGCGCTATCGCTTCACCCAACCTACGGTTAGGAATAATGAAATGTAACCCAACATTTTAACTGCATTTGTTGGGTTGCGCTGTCGCTTCACCCAACCTGCGGTTAGGAATAATGAAATGTAACCCAACATTTTAACTGCATTTGTTGGGTTGCGCTATCGCTTCACCCAACCTACTGATTGCTAGCATGATTGACAAAATGGCTTTCTTGGGCTAGAAATGAGCAGAATTGTCATCAAACTAACCTAGGGTTAAACATCCATGAGTATTGCAATTATAACAGGGTCAGCCGGATTAATTGGGTCAGAAGCATCTCGTTTTTTTGCTCAACAAGGTTTAGAAATTGTGGGCATTGATAATGATATGCGGAGTGTCTTTTTTGGGGAAGAAGCTTCCACCACTTGGAATAGAAAAAGACTGGAAGAGTCTTTAAAAAATCAATATACACATCTCTCTATTGACATTCGAGATCAAGAAGCTATTCCTAATCTATTTAAAAAGTATGGTTCAGCAATTTCTTTAATTATCCATACAGCCGCTCAACCTTCCCATGACTGGGCAGCACGAGATCCTCATATGGATTTTACCGTCAATGCTAACGGCACATTAAACCTCTTAGAATCGGCTCGGCAATATTGCCTTGATGCGCCTTTTATTTTTACTTCTACAAATAAAGTATATGGTGATACTCCTAACCATTTACCGTTAATTGAACAAGAAACGCGCTGGGAAATTGACCCTAATCATACCTATGTGGGGGGGATTCGGGAAGATATGTCTATTGACAATACAACCCATAGTTTATTCGGGGCTTCTAAAGTAGCGGCGGATGTTTTAGTGCAGGAATATGGGCGTTATTTTGGGATGAAAACCGCTTGTTTTCGTGGGGGATGTTTAACCGGTCCCAATCATTCTGGTACACAATTACATGGTTTTTTAGCCTATTTAATGAAATGTGCGGCGACGGGAAAACCTTATACTATTTTTGGTTATAAGGGAAAACAAGTCCGGGATAATATCCATAGTGCGGATTTAATTAACGCTTTCTATGAGTTTTTTAAAGCTCCTCGGGTGGCTGAGGTTTATAATACGGGGGGAGGGCGTTATAGTAACTGTTCGATGTTTGAAGCGGTGCAAATTTGCCAAGAAATTACGGGGCGAGAATTTAAGCCAGAATATTCAGAAACCAACCGCATTGGGGATCATATTTGGTGGATTAGTGACAATGGGAAGTTTGAGCAACATTTCCCGAACTGGAAAATGCAGTATAATGTCCCCAAAATTCTGCAAGAAATTTATGAGTTTAATCGGGAACGGTGGGCGAAAGAAGTGGAGTAAGGGGTGAGGGTTGGCGGGGGAGGTCAAAATAGGATAAATTGCTAATAACTCTTGATGTTGATTAGCAAAAATTACGGTGACAAATTCATCCTTAAATTCTACCCTTGTTGATTCGTCTGAAGGTTCTTCCTCTGACAATCTAACCCCAGAGGGATTGACTCCTGAACAGTATAAGCAAAAGATGCAGCGCCGCAAAGAAATCCAAGCGGAACGATTAGCGGCGCGATCGCAAGAAAAAGGCCTAATCATTGTCAACACAGGCAACGGTAAGGGCAAAACTACGGCCGCCTTGGGCATGGTTTTACGTTCCTTGGGGCATGGCTACCGTGTGGCGATTATTCAGTTTATTAAAGGCGCTTGGGAACCAGCAGAAAAGGCCATTTTAGAACGGTTTCAAGACCAGTTAGTGTTTCATGCTTTAGGGGAAGGATTTACTTGGGAAACCCAAGATCGGGAACGAGATATTGCGAAAGCGGAGGCAGCTTGGCAACAAGCGTTAGACTACATTCGGAATCCTGAGTATCGTTTGATTTTATTAGATGAGGTTAATATTGCCCTCAAATTGGGCTATTTATCCGTTGAAACGGTATTAGCTGGACTGGCGGAAAAAAGCCCGGATGCTCATGTTATTTTAACCGGAAGGGGAGCGCCTGCTGGTTTAATTGAACAAGCGGATTTAGTCACGGAAATGAAGTTAATTAAACATCCATTCCGAGAACAAGGGGTTAAGGCACAACCGGGGATTGAGTTTTAGGGAATAGTTAACAATTATCAATTATTGATTATCAATTATTAATTATCAATTCCCTAAAATCCCACTATCCAGCACAAGCCGCTAATAGGTCTATTTCAAGGTCTGGCCCTTGTTCTAGGGGGTAGTAACCCTCTAAGCCTAAAACTCGGGGTAATGAGCCTTCTGAGGCAATCTGAGCGCGATCTTGCAGGGGGATATTATAGCTGTAAAATTCGTTCGTTTCTACATCCTGAACGCGCAGATTGAGGCGTTGATTGTCTAGATTCCCGCGCACACAACTAAATTCAGAATCAAGTTGATATAATGCCCCGTTGACTCTGCCTTGTTGGACTTTTAGGACTAAATAAGTTGCGCCATGTTGGTTTAAGTTTTGACTTTGACCATAATGATAAATTCCATCTCTCCAAGGAGAAATGACAGGAGTGGGGGGTTGTTTTTGGGGTTTATTAAGACGGGGAAAATTCAGTGCTATTTTAGGGAAGGAAATGGCATTGACTTGGGCAGAAGTGGCAAAGGTCAACCAAAATCCTAAACTAAACAAAAAACTCACGGTTAGGGTACGCAATGGCTTTAACATAAATTTATCACTTGTGGACACAAGGGTATAGGAATGAACTCAATACAAGGGTCATTGAGGCAATTTTGCTGTGAGTTGTCTAGAGCAGTGTTATCTAGATGCGTTGAGTCCCAAAGGTTTCTAGTTGGTTTGAGGCTTTTCGACCATTCCCCTTCTAGGATAAGCTAATTCTTAGGTTCAGGAATCGTCCAAGTGGAGGGTTTTTCAGAGAGTTTACGGAGAAATCTACACAATGTCCGGATCGAATTTCGGATAAGATGGCTTCAATTTCCGCTAAATTACGGTTGCCTTATATTTCTAAATCAGCAGTTAATTAACCAGCGAGGACGGATTATGAGTTATAGAATGGATCGTCGTGCTTATGCAGAAACCTATGGACCGACTGTGGGCGATCGCATTCGTTTAGCCGATACGGACTTAATCATAGAAGTGGAGCGGGATTTAACCCCCTACGGTGATGAAGTGAAATTTGGCGGGGGGAAGGTGATTCGGGATGGTATGGGACAATCGCCCATCTCTAGGGCCCAGGGGGCGGTGGATGTGGTGATTACCAATGCCTTAATTTTGGACTGGTGGGGGATTGTGAAAGCGGATGTGGGGATTAAAGATGGACGAATTTGCAAAATTGGTAAAGCAGGCAATCCCTACATTCAGGACAATGTAGATATTATTATTGGTCCGGCAACGGAAGCGATCGCAGGAGAGGGAAAAATCCTCACCGCTGGGGGGATTGATGCCCATATTCACTTTATCTGTCCCCAACAAATTGAAACGGCCATTGCTTCGGGCATTACTACCATGATAGGAGGCGGCACCGGTCCAGCTACAGGGACTAACGCCACGACTTGCACCCCCGGCGCTTGGAATATTCACCGGATGTTAGAAGCGGTGGAAGGGTTTCCCCTTAATTTCGGCTTTTTAGGCAAAGGCAACAGTAGTCAAATCCCCGGCTTAGTAGAACAGGTGAACGCGGGAGTGATCGGCTTAAAACTCCATGAAGATTGGGGGACTACTCCAGCCGCCATTGATACCTGCCTGACTGTGGCTGAGGAGTATGATCTACAGGTGGCTATTCACACCGATACTTTAAATGAAGCGGGTTTTGTTGAGGATACCATTGCCGCCTTTAAAAACCGTGTCATCCACACTTACCACACCGAAGGGGCGGGGGGAGGCCATGCGCCGGATATTATCAAAGTTTGTGGGCAGTTGAATGTTTTGCCCTCCTCCACCAATCCCACTCGCCCCTATACGGTGAATACCTTAGAGGAACATCTCGATATGTTGATGGTGTGCCACCATCTCGATAAAAGTATCCCCGAAGATGTGGCCTTTGCCGAGTCGCGCATCCGTCGGGAAACCATTGCGGCGGAGGATATCCTCCACGATAAGGGGGCCTTTAGTATGATTTCCTCTGACTCCCAAGCGATGGGGCGAGTGGGAGAGGTGATTATTCGCACTTGGCAAACGGCCCATAAGATGAAGGTGCAGTTTGGAGCATTAGGGGAAGATTCTGAGCGCCACGATAACCACCGGGCGAAACGCTATGTGGCGAAATATACCATTAATCCGGCGATCGCTCATGGTATTGCCCATGAGGTAGGATCTATAGAAGAAGGGAAGTTAGCGGATTTGTGTTTATGGCATCCCGCCTTTTTTGGAGTCAAACCCGATTTAGTGATTAAAGGGGGATTTATCGCTTGGTCCCAGATGGGGGATGCTAACGCGAGTATTCCCACCCCTCAGCCTGTATATATGCGTCCCATGTTCGGCAATTTTGGCCGTGCGATCGCCTCTACTAGTTTAACCTTTATCTCCCAAGCCGCCTTAGAAGCAGGCATTCCCGAGCAACTGGGTCTACAAAAAACCGCCGTTGCTGTGTCTGGAATTCGCCATTTAACCAAGAGAGATATGAAATTAAACGACTATCTACCCCAGATCGAGGTAAATCCTGAAACCTATGAAGTGCGGGCCGATGGGGAACTTCTGACCTGTGAACCAGCTACGGTATTACCCATGGCGCAACGGTACTTTTTGTTTTAAGATCCACCCCAAAAAACAAGGTTATAACTCCTTCTCACAGCCTGTATACAAACACCACCACAGACTGAAATTGTAGGGATTTTTGTGATTCTCAGCAAGAGAATGTCAAAATGGATCAATGTACTTTAGGCGAACCACAGAATTAATCATTTTCACTCCGAAGTACAGATCATCAAATACCCACGCGATCCACCCCCAATAAACAAATTGGTATGGACAACCTCACACCCCCCAGACTCAATAAGGCGTTGAGTCATATTTTAATTGTGGATGATAGCCTAGATCATCTGGATAGTTTAGGCAATTTGCTCTCAGAACAAGGGTATCATGTTGAGCAAGCCGTGAGTGGGGAAATAGCACTAGAAATCCTTCGGGATCATGTCCCCCATTTAATTTTATTAGACCTGATGATGCCTAATCTGGATGGTTATGAAGTTTACCATCGTCTCAAGGATAACCCAGAAACGGCAGATATTCCGGTAATTTTTCTCAGTGGAGAAGATGAATTAGTGGATCCCCTGCGAACGTTTGCTATGGGAGGGGTGGATTATATTGCTAAACCCTATCATCCGGTGGAAGTTTTAGTGAGGGTGGCTAATCAACTGAAAATTCAACGCTTACAACGACAATTACAGCACCGCAATGAGCAATTACAACGGGAAATTGAGGAAGTTATCGAAACGCAAGGGGAGTTACAGAGCTTAAATCAGCAGCTAGAACACCAAGTCGCCCAACGAACGTTACAGTTGCGCGATCGCAATGCCGAACTCTTAGAACTACAAAATCAGTTAGAAAAATCCCTGATCACCGAACAATCCCTCAGCACCTTAAAATCCCAACTCATTAACACCATCTCCCATCAATTTCGCACCCCCCTAACCGTGATTAGTTCTTCAGCCAGTTTAATCCGTCGAATATTGCCAAAAACAGAACAACTGGACTGTGAACCCTTTTTTCAGAAAATTGATCAAAGTGTCAATAACATTACCCAGATGTTGGACGATGTGATCACAATGGCAAAAATCAACGCCAATGATCTCAAAGCGGATCCCCAACCCTGTAATATTCTCACCTCTTGTCAAAATTTAATGCACCATTGGCAACTCCCCCCCCACAGTCTCCATCAACTGCGTTGTGTCACGGAAGGAAATTTACCCCAATGGATGTGTTTAGACCCGATTTTACTGCAAAAACTGCTGATCCAATTGCTCTCCAATGCCATCCGCTATTCTCCCCAAGGGGGAGAGATTTTACTCAAATTGAAGGGAGAACCGAATATAGTACATTTATCTGTCCAAGATTCAGGCATCGGCATCCCCAGCGCCGAACAGGATAAAATCGGCGAGTTGTTTTATCGGGCCAGTAATGCCAACTCCATCCCCGGAACTCCCGGTACAGGTTTAGGATTAGCCATTGTCAAGTGGATTGTTGAACAACATGATGGCCAGTTAAATATTGAAAGTGAGTGCGATCGCGGCACCACCATCACCGTCAGTTTCCCCATTGTCCTCAACCCCACTGGTGAATAACCAGACCATGTGTCAACTCGAAAAGCCCAGAAACACTGTTTTTCAAGTGATTGAACCCTATCTCTGGGACGTGACCAAAAATCATGGGTTTCAAGCCCCGCCCTTCCAGGGCGGCATTAGGAGTGCTACAATGATACCAAGCAAGCCAGTGTCAAACAATGTTGGTTCTCGAATACAAGGTCAAACCCAAACCTTATCAAGTCGAAGCCA
>NZ_JAIHOM010000081.1 GCF_026130165.1 Spirulina subsalsa FACHB-351
TTGGTGAGTTTAGCCCTTCGGCCCCACTCCGATCCCTTCCCGAACTCGGTTGTGAAACGTTGGCGCGGCTACGATACTTTGAGGGTTGCCTCTTGGGACAATCGCTCCTTGCCAGGCCTAATTTTTACACAAAACGCTCTACTGTTTGTTCAGTAGGGCGTTTTGGCTTTGATGGGGGTGCGTGCCTTGAGCATCAGTGTCCGAAGCCCTAATGATCAATTCTCAACCAATTCTCAACTCCCCCCTACCCCCTCGCCTGCCGCAAGGGGATTTGAAGGCGGAACATCGTCCCCTCTCCCAGTCGAGAATGACAGGTGATCGTGCCTTGATGCCGTTCTACAATGATAGAATAGCTAATCGACATCCCTAAGCCCGTCCCTTTGCCGATGGGTTTAGTGGTGAAAAAAGGATCAAACAATTTCCCCTGCACCTCTTCAGACATTCCGGGGCCGTTGTCGGCAATTTCAATCCTCACCCGTTCTTGTTCGACTAAAGCGGTGGTAATGGTGATTTGGGGTGGGGATTCGGGGGGGTGGTTTACCTGCTCTTCTAGAGCGTCTAAGGCGTTGCTGATGAGGTTGACAAAGACTTGGTTCAATTGTCCCGGATAACAGTCTACGAGGGGCAAATTGCCGTAGTGTTTTACGAGTTGAACCGGGGGGGACTCGCCTTTGCCTTTAAACCGATTGTGCAGGATCAGTAAGGTACTATCAAGACCAGCGTGGATATCTACGGCCTTTTGTTCTGATTCGTCCAGACGGGAAAAGGTGCGTAAGGAGAGGACAATTTCCCGGATGCGTTCGGTGCCGATGCGCATGGAGGCCAAGACTTTGGGTAAGTCGTCTTGTAAAAATTCGAGGTCTATGTTTTCAATATAGTCTTCGAGATCAGGATGGGGGTGGGGATAAATCTGTTGATATTGTTCGACGAATCCTAGAAGGTCTTGGCTATATTGGTCAAGGTGGGAGAGGTTGCCGTGGATGAAGTTGACGGGGTTGTTGATTTCATGGGCAACTCCGGCGACTAATTGCCCGAGTCCGGCCATTTTCTCATTTTGGATGAGGTGGGTTTGGGTTCTTGTCAATTCTTCGAGGGTACTTTCTAATTCTTGATTTTTCAGTTGGAGGGCTTGGGTGCGTTCAAAAACTTTGCTTTCTAGGGTGTGATTGTAGTCGGAGAGGGCTTGGTAGGATTGTTGTAGTTGGTGGATCATGTGGTTGAACCCTTGGGCTAATTGCCCTAGTTCGTTGTCGGTTAAGATGGGGGTTTGACAGTTGAGGTCGCCTGTACTGACTCGACGGGCGGTTTGGGCGATCGCACGAATGGGACGAATAATCTGCCGCCCTAATAACACCATGCCCCCAGCCATCACGCTGGAAAGCATGATTCCCAGACCAAGGAGCAGAATGGCAAGGGAACGGGCTGGGGCAAAGGCTTCCCATTGAGACTGTTCCACTAATAAGCCTAAACCTTTCCCCGGTAGGGCAAGATAAACCCCGATGACGGGCTGCTGACGGTGGTTTGTATATAATCCTTGCCCCCGTTGTCCGCTTAAGGCCTGTTGAATGCCGTAACTGTCGATGGCTTCGAGATCGTCGAGATTTCCCTCTCCCTGGGCAGAAATCAGAACATTTTTCGCGGACAAACTGCTGCCAATATCACTGACTAAGTAGGTTTCTCCCGTCGCCCCGAGGCTGATTTGTTGCCGGATAATGTGATCCATGCGTTCTAAGTTGAGGTGGGTGGCGAACAAACCCAAAGTTTGCCCTTGGGCATTTTTACTGGGAGTGGCTAAGGTCATTTGGGGTTTTCCCGTGCTGGCAGAGCGATAAAAGTTGGACAGCAGGGGGGTGTTCTCATCGCGGGTGATCTCACTGTACTGGGAGAGAGGCTGGAATTGTCCAATGATTTGGCGATCGCTCGATCCTAACACTCGTCCTCCCCGAGAGATTAAAAACACCTCCTGTAAACCATCTTGGTACTCCACAAAACGCTCTAAATTCTCCTGTAAGGCTTGTTGAGCCACAATATAACGGGGATCACGACTCGGGGTAGTTAACAGAATAGTCGCGTTCTGCTCCACTGAGGGAAGATGGGAAAAAGCCAGTAAATCTTGACCTTGATCACTGAGCCAACGGCTTAATTCTCGTTCCTTCAACGATGCCGCAATATTGAGTTGAGCAAACACCGACGCTTTTAGGGCTTCTCTGGCCTGGACAAAGGCCAAATACCCCATCAAGGAAACCATCGTTAGGGAAACGATGAGAAAAGAACCGACCAGTTGGACGAGTAGACGCTTACGCCAAAGATTTTGCACAGACCCAAGGACGGGCAGGATTTTTGGGAATCTAGGAAAAAGGTGCGATCGCGCCATGAATAATCTCATACCGGAGGTGGTCTATTTTCTACTCTAGTCTTATTGTAGAACTGCCCTACTTGGGGTCTGCTGAAAAACTTGGGGAGTCGGGAGTCCTTTCGTAGTTGCGCTTTAGCGCCAAATCAAGAGTCGAGAGTCGGGAGTCGGAAATAATTATCAATTATCAATTCCCTATTACTTCTTCCTGGCTTCCCTGCTCCCCTATTCAGCAAGCCCTAACTATCCCCCCATTCCGCGAAAATTTCCTCAATCCGGGCGAGAGTCTCCTCCACAGCCACTGTCGCCGATACCCGATCCACTGTTACCCGTCTTAGGGCTTTCCCCCAAAGATTCTCCGCAAAAATTTGAGAATAAGGAGGCGATGTAATATATTCTAACGGTCGCACCTCCTTGAACTGTTCAGCCGCCACCGCAATATGGGGATTCGTAGACTCAGACCAAAACGGTTCTTCTAACAACGGTTTCATCACCGGAAAATAACGCCCCCCTGAATCTTGTAAATACAGACTCAAGTTTTCCGGTGTACTTAAAAAACGCAAAAAATCCTTAGCCGCCTCGGGATGAGGAGACTCCGTAAAGGTTAAAACCTGTTTGACTGAAATTAACGTTTTCGCAGGTTCTCCATCCGGTTCATTCGGTAACGGATGGGTGACAATGTTTTGCGCTACTTCTGGATCCGTTTGTTGAGAACCCGGAATGGAAAGGGTCGGGTTAAAAACCATCAATAGCTGACGATTTAAAAAAGCAATATTGTTATCCGGTACACCCCAATTTACCGCATCAGGATGAATGTAACCCTGTCGATAAAACCCCACAATCCAGTCAATCAACCTCACTAAACTCTCCCGCAATGGGGGATCATTTACCCGAGGATTGCCCTCACTATCTAATAAACTCACATCATAGGCTTCCAAAAAGTGTTCAAACTCATAAAAGGTGTCATTACTCACCGGAGAAACCGTTAAACCAACCCCGTAGATATCCTCATAGCCCTTAGCGCGTAAATTATCTTGGGCTTGTTGCCAAAATGCCCAAAACTTATCCCAATTTTCAGGAATATCCTCTGGGGTAAAACCCGCTTCTTCTAATAAGTCTCGCCAGTAATGAAGATGAACCGTTTGCTGTTGTAAAGGAACGGCATAATAACTCCGTTCTCCCGTAGTTTTGTTGGGCAAATAAGCTGACTTGACCGCACTTTCTGTATAGAGGTTTTCCACTGGCTGAATGACATCACTCAGATCGGGAACTTTTCCCTCCCAAGCTACCCGAGGATTCACCGCAAATTCTGTGCGACGGTTATAAGCAATATCAGGAGGATTGCCTTCGTCTAAGGCGTTTAATACCCTCTGCAAGTTTTCATCATCGTCATAAAAGGTTAACTCCACAGGGTGATTAATCTGCCGTTCCCACTGACGAACGACCCGAGATAAGGCTTCGTCTTCTGCTGGATAAAAGCCTCTTGTCCACCAGATGGTAATGGGTTGAGTTGTAGTGGGGTCTGTCACAGAAGGGGGGGGAGATGATGGCCAACAATTTACCAGTCCTAAACTGAGGCAAAATATCAAAATTAGCAGGAACTGTTTCGTTTTCATCAGCACTTTAAGGTAGTGTGGCATTTCGTGAAAATGAACCCCCAAAAATTGACTAAAAAATGGGGTTTAGGGCTTGACTATTGACCTTGGCAGATGTATTATTAAATAATGGGAGTGGTGACACTGATGAATGACAGCTACCACTCCCATTATGGAATAAACTCAATTAAAATTATTGTCCCAAAAACTCTGCACCTTGTCCAGAAAAAGTTACAGTTCTTAATTGATTTTGTTCAAGGAAAAATATCCAACGGTATCCCCTAATTGAAGCCTGTTAAATTAACCCAAAATGCCCCCCCCTGACTGTTCGTAACCTTCTAAAAACTCTGTAATTAAATCAAAACGGAAGTCATTGACCCAAGTTTCAAGAGTTTGCACAAGGGGTTGCTCCGAGGAGGGAAGCTCGGCGCATAACTCATGAATGGAGTTAGGATCCGTTTCTAAGGCAGAACGATAAAGAGATTGTGTCCAATCTGCCGGGAGTTTCTTTAAGTAGGAAAATAACTCCTCTGTCGTCCAACTTTGGGGCAGGGATTGCGCATCAGAAGAGGGAGAGGTTTCCGCATAAATATACTCCGCTCCCAAATATTGAGCCATCTTATTAAAAATAATTTGTTCTGGGAAAGGTTTGCGGACAAAATCATCACAACCGATGTCTAAAATCATGGAGCGTTGTTCTTCAAAGGCGCTGGCGGTGAGAGCAATAATCACCGTCGCTTGACCTTGGAGAGTGGCTTTAATCTTCTCAGTAGCAGCATAGCCATCTAACACAGGCATTCGCATATCCATCCAAATGAGATGGGGTTGCCACGTTTGCCAGAGGTCAATGGCTTCTTGACCATTGGCGGCGGTTTGCACATCAAAGCCGATGGGTTCCAATAATTTCAGCAGGAGTTGGCGATTTTCCCAACGGTCATCGACGACTAAAATCCGATAGACAGGTTGACCAGGGGCAAGCCCAAGGACTTTATTGGGGTTATGGTTCTGTAGGAGGGGACTAAAGGATACCGCTTGGAGGGGGAGGGTAAAGGAGAAGGTAGAGCCTTGATTAACTTGGCTTTGGACTGTAATTTTTCCCCCCATTAACTGGACAAAGCTTTGACTAATGGAGAGGCCTAAACCTGTTCCGGTTTGGGATTGTCGTCCGCTTTCGGTTTGTTCAAAGGCTTTAAATAAATGCTGGAGTTCCTGTTCTGCAATGCCTAATCCGGTATCGGTGACACTGAAGGTAATGGGGACGATTTGATCTTCTTCTCCTTGGTAGGAGGGGGGAACCGTGACGGTTAAACGGATGGTGCCTTGGGGCGTGAATTTCAGAGCATTACTCAGGAGATTAATTAAGACTTGGCGCAGTCGGCCTTCATCACCGAGAACGTAGACGGGGACATAGGGGGAGAGTTCACAGGTGAGGGTGAGGTTTTGACTGCGTGCTTTTAAGGAGAGCATTTCCTCTAGGTTGGCAATGAGGGTGTGGAGGTCAAAATGGGTTTCTTGTAATAGCATCCGTCCGGCTTCAATTTTAGAGAGGTCGAGGATGTCGTTGATTAAGTTGAGCAGGTGTTCTCCACTGTGGTTAATGATGGCGAGACTTTCCCGGTGTTGGGAGGGTAGGCTGTCATCCCGACTGACAACTTGAGTAAAACCGAGGATGGCGTTGAGGGGGGTGCGGAGTTCGTGGCTCATGCTGGCGAGAAACTGGCTTTTGGCGCGGTTAGCGGCTTCGGCTTGTTCTTTGGCTTTTTGGAGGGCGAGTTCGGCTTGTTTGCGATCGCTAATATCCCGAATCATCATCAACACCTCATTCTCCCCACAAAGGACAATGCGCACTTCTTCGTACTGGATGGTGTCCCCAAAGTCTAGTTTCTGTTCATAGATTTGGGGTTCTCCCGTTGCGATCGCCTGCTGAATTCGCTCAATTTGTTGTTCTGCCAATTCCAGGGGCATAAAAGCTTTAACGGACTGCCCCACTTGGCTCTCATCGGCTAAGTTCCGCACTTGACTTGATCCAGCAGAGCCTAAATAAATTCCCTCCCCATTTAAACGGATAATTAAATCCGGGATAGCCGCCAACATGGCGCGATTGTGGGTTTCACTTTCGAGTAGGGCCGCCTCGGCCCGTTTGCGGTCATTAATATCCTCGGTCATGCAGAAGGTATAACGCACCGTGCGATCCGGTTCTCGGATGGCACAGAGGGTCATTCTTGCCCAAACCACCTCCCCATCCTTACGCACATAGCGTTTTTCCATAGAAAAGTTTTCCCGCACCCCGGCAAACACTTCCCCCACTAAACTCACATCGGCGTTGACATCTTCGGGGTAGGTATAGTCAGTAAAATGCAGGTGCTTCAGTTCTTCCTCACTGTAGCCTAACAATTTTTGCAGGGCGGGATTACTTTCCACAATCACCCCATCTAAACCCGTTAAACCAATCCCCATCCCCGCATTTTCAAAAATGGCCCGAAAGCGCTCCTCTCGTTCCAGTAACTCTTGTTCAGCCCTTTGCCGTTGGGTAATGTCCGACACCATAGAGGCAAAGCCCACCAATTCCCCCTGATCATTTACCAGAACGGTATTGTGCCACTCACAGACAATAATTTTGCCCGTCTTGGTGATATTTTCATTAATGGAGTAAGTCCCCCCTTGATGAACAGCCAGATCGCCAATAGTGTGATCCACCTTTAAACGGGCTTGGGAGGGGACTAATAACTCAATCCCCTGTTTGCCCAACACTTCCGCCGCACTGTAGCCAAAAATGCGTTCTGCGGCAGGGTTCCAGGCGATAATTTCCCAGTTTTTGCTCCACTCAATCACCCCGAGGGGACTTTGCTGAACTAAAAAGGCTAGACGTTCTTGAGAAGCGCGCAATTCTTGGGTGATCTGTTTCCGTTGGGCCACTTCCGCTTGCAGTTGGTGGTTTTCGGCCTGTTCGGCATCGAGTCGGGCAACCTGAGCGATCGCCATTCCCACGGTTACAGCGAGGGATTCTACTAGTTCGATTTCTTCTAGTGTCCAACGTCGTTGGTCAACGCATTGATGGATTGCAATCAACCCATTCGCTACCCCTTGGAACGCCGTTCGCACCAGTAACAAGGACTGGATCTGCAATTGGGCGGCCAGGGCTTGATACTCTCCCAGTTGGGGATCCTCAGCCGTATTGACTGAAGTAATCGCCCGCTCCTGACTGAGAACAAACTCCGCATAACTCTTTTTCCAGACTGGAATGGTCAGCGCCGGATCGATTTCATAGGGGGCAACGGTATAAAGGTCTTGAATGGTCAAGGTTCCCACTCGGTCAGACTGTTTCTCGTCAGTTTCAGGCTGGTATAAATGGACTATGACACGACTCACACCCAAAATGCGACCGATTTCTTGGGCTGTGGTGTTAAAAATCTCCTCTAAACTCAACAGACTTTGAATCTCTTGGTTAATTTTTTTCCCCAGGAGGGTGTAGTGCAGTTGTTGCTCATAATGGCGCAAGAGTGAGACCTGTTGGTGGGCTTTAGTCTGTTGTTGTTGACCATACCGGAAAAGCAACCCCAATCCGGTGGTTGATCCGAACAAGACTCCCCACACCAGTAAACTGAGCAGGGAAGGAGTTGCCATGCCCCCGTAGAATAGCACCATAAGCGTGACGGCACTGGCAATGGCGAGGCATTGCATGAGACCGAGGAGTTGTAGCGTCCTGTTCAACGATACGGGAGCCATCCAGCAGGAGAGAGGTCGAAAGCTCATCGAAAACTTTGGGTTAGCAACCCCGTCTTTTCCACTCGCTCTGAGCAAGGGGGATAGACGGCTTTACAGGGGGATGGCCGTTATTTACGGGAAATCATCCCTAGAACTGACCAACTTGTTGAAGTCGCAAGGGATCACCTTATTTTACCCGAAACTCTTAGCTTTGGGTTTTCTCATCAGTAGTAATACGGAGCTATCGTTCAAGGCTTAATGGTGGATGAAGATGCTTCTGGAAACCATTCATCCGGTCGAATAGTCTTAGGGTTTGATAGGATCAAAAGCATTCTGTGTCCGCTTAATATGATGATGGGATAATGATCACAAGAGAACGTTTCCCCCAGCCCCATAGGGGTTTGATTGGTGGTTTGACCCTGAGCCTCAAAGTTTCTGCCTTACTGGGTTTTCGGCGAGATAGTCTCGGGCCGTGGCTACCCTCCAGAATCACCAAAACCTGTCTAGGAGCGATCGCACTGTTGATGATGACCGCCACTCCGGGGGAGGCCGCGGAGCAGTTAGTGCTGAAAATGGGCATCCTAGAAACGACTGTTTCCATTGAAGAGTTAACCCAATTTGTCCACAGCGGAGAATTGAGTCCCTCCCTCGAAAAGTTAACCCCGCTGCTCACCCCCCAAGTCCGGGAATTATTGGGGCAACATTTAGCCATCAATCCCGACATTGCCGATAGTTTCCTGAGTAAATTTCTTCAATCTCAGGACGGGAAACGGCTATTAGAAGACCTACAGAAAGCCCTCCCCGGCAGCAGTGGGGCAGAGATTAAAGCCGCCTTGTATTTGACCCTCCGACAGGCCGAAGATATCAGTATTTTAGGATTTTTGCAGACCTACCCCTACGAAACCTTAACCATTGATGCGATCGCGGCCACGGCGATCGCATTACAATTGAATGCCTCAAAAATACAAAGTCAACTCCTCGCCCCTGCCCTTGAAAAGCATCTTCAGTCAGACCTTCGTTACACCACCCCCATACAACCGCCTTTTGATCCCACCCTCCCCGGCACAGAACAGGTGCGTCAGCGTTCTCTACGCCTCCATGATTCCCAACGTCGCCGTCGCATTCCCGTAGACTTATACTATTCCGCTAAAACCCGCGGCCCATTGGTGGTACTCTCTCATGGGTTTGCCGCCGATCGTCGTTTTCTCAGCTACCTCGCCCACCATTTAGCCTCCTACGGCTTTAGTGTGGTATCGGTGGAGCATCCGGGCAGCAATATTGACAATCTCGCCCAAATTGGCTTAGAACTTCAACCCACGGACGTTCTCCCGGCCGCCGAATTTCGAGATCGTCCGGCCGATGTGAGTTTTGTCTTGGATGAGTTAGAACGCCTCAGTGGAAATTGGGGCTATTTAGGAAATAAATTCAACACCCAAGAAGTGGTCATGATTGGTCACTCCTTGGGGGGCTACACTGCCCTAGCCTTGGCCGGGGGAGAATTAGACTTAAAAGCCCTGCGGTCTTACTGTCAACGGCGGAAACCCTTGGGACGAGCGCCCGCCGACTGGTTACAATGTGCTGGGGGGGCTTTACCCCACAGTCGGTTACGGTTGCGGGATAGTCGCGTGGTGCAGGCGATCGCCCTCAATCCCGTTGTCGGTCATTTATTCGGAGAAAGGGGCTTAGAACAAGTAGAAACCCCCACCTTCATCCTCAGTCACACCGCAGATGCCATTACCCCCGCCCTAGACCATCAACTGCGACCCTTCCAACAGTTAACCACGGAAAAATACCTCTTAGCCATCTCCGGGGCCACCCATATGAGCGCCACCAACTTAGCCCACAGTAAAAGCACCATAGCCCAAAGCACTTGGGTGCGCGAAGTCATGGGCGACGAAGCAGAACCCGTCCGGCAGGCCATGAAAGGGATTACCCTAGCCCTCGTCAATCAAAACACCCCCCAAGGCCCCGCCTACCGTCATTTTTTAACCCCCACCTATGTAGAATCCCTCTCCACCGAAGCTTTAGAATTCCGTCTCACCCAAGACATTCCCCTCCGTCTTACCACTTGGTTAGAAATGATAGATCGAGGGAATCAACAATTAGTCTATTATCCTGAAGCCAACCCTTCCCCTTCCCTCTTAGCCCGTGTTCAAAACGGATGGGATAATCTCTGGGGGATGATTCGCCGCCCGGATTATTGTCTGGGTCAGTTGAATCGGATTTTTACCAGTTTGTTAAGTAATGATCCGGCCTAGACATTGACATCTGATACATTTACGACCCGACCATGCAGCGATGGCACTATCCCGCATTGCCCCAACCTAAAGTCAGAGGGAGATTCAGCAGACCCTAATTATCTTCATGATTAGTTATAATTTAAGGGGAATTAGGGGACTTGGCTTATGACCGTAAAATCAGATAAAGAACCAACCTTAACCGATGTACTAGATCGATTAAACGAACTTTCTGGGGAAGTGGCTGAACTTTCTGGGGAAGTGGCTGAACTTTCTGGGGAAGTGGCTGAACTTTCTGGGGAAGTAAAAAGGTTTGATGAGAGATTTAGTAATTATCAACAAGCAACGCAATGGGTGGTTCAATTAGCTTTTGGCTTAATTGCTAGTGCTACGGTTATTGTTGTTGTCACCAGTATTTTTAAATAATTAGACTTCTGATCTCTTGTTCGCAAAAGAATACAATTTATTCGTATAAAATAAAAATCTCACCCACTCTCTCGTTAAATCTCCCCTAAATCTATCCTTCTCAATCGGAAGAGATCAAGATGAAGACTAAATTATCTGCCCTTTATGAAACTGATTTTAATTTATGGATTGAACAAACCATAAATCATCTAAAACAGAGAAATTTAACAAAATGTTGCGGAATTCCCCTCTTGCAGGGAGGGGATGAATAGCAACCAATAAACCAACTGAGCGATCGCGAATCCTCGGATGAGCAGGTACAATGTTATGGGCAACAGCAAATCAAGATAATGTATAAGGCATACAAGTATCGCATCTACCCAACCGACGACCAAAAAGCGTCTCTCGCCAAGGCCTTTGGATGCTGTCGTTGGTATTGGAATTTTGCACTCAACCTATGCCAAGAAACCTATCTCAAGACAGGCAAAGGATTATCTCGTGGATATATCCAGGGTCTGTTACCAGGGTTAAAAAAGGAATACCCTTGGCTAAGGGATGCCTATTCCCAGTCCTTGCAAGTTGTTGCTCTCAATCTTTCCACTGCCTACAAAAACTGCTTTGAGAAGCGGGCGCAATTGCCCCGTTTCAAGTCAAAGCATGGTCGGCAGTCATTAAGTTATCCCGCCAACGTTAAGTTTGAGGGAGACTCTATCAAACTACCTGGGAAGATTGGGCTAGTCTACTGCCATCGTCATCGAGCATTTGAAGGGACAATCAAAACTGTGACTGTCTCCCAAAATTCTGATGGACAATACTATGCTTCGGTATTGGTGGATGATGGGCAAGAAACTCCCAGTCAGTCTACCGAAGGTAAAGCGGTTGGCATTGATGTTGGATTGACTCATTTCGCCATTACCAGTGATGGGTCAAAGTATGATAATCCCCGTCATTTCGCCAAACATCACCGCAACCTTAAACGCCAACAACAAAAACTATCCCGCAAGCAAAAGGGGAGTCAGAATAGAACTAAAGCCAAACAAAAAGTAGCTAAAGTTCATGGCAAGACTGCCCGTTGCCGTGAGGACTTTCTACACAAACTATCCCGCAAGATAGTCAACGAAAACCAAGTTATTGCTGTAGAGAATCTGAATGTAAAAGGGATGGTAAGAAACCCCAAACTAGCCAAGGCGATTAGTGATGTAGGCTGGGGAATGTTTAGCACAATGCTTAAATATAAAGCGGAGTGGGAAGGAAAAACCTATATTGAGGTTGACCGTTTCTTTGCCTCCTCTAAAACCTGTCACGTTTGCCTCAACCGAGTAGATAGTTGGTCGTTGGATATTCGTCAATGGCAATGTCAACATTGTGGGACTTGCCATGATCGGGATATCAACGCGGCCCAAAATATCAGAAATGAAGCCTTGCGGATCTTGTCGTTGGGAACCAGCGATACTGCCTTTGGAGGGAGTGTAAGACAACCTGGCAAAACATCGGTTTTGTTAGATGCAGTTCCCGTTGAATCAGGAAGCCCCATCCTCGCCAACGGCAGGGTGGGGTAGTTCACGCGCACTTTATTTAGATAACTTAGTAGAAGAAATCTCCGACTAAATATCCAAAACAATCAAGGGAGGATGAACATCCAGAGGGTGAAGGTGAGGGCGATCGCACTCAGATGCTGAGGAAGCAAAAGCCGCCAAGCTTGTCTAGCAATTTTTTGGGTCAAAATGACCGAAAACAACAACCCTGCCAGCAACGTTACCCCCTGCAAAAACACAATCACCGCCGGATCGGCCACCATCATCGGCAGATTACCAGTCATGCCAAAAGTGGCTAAGGTGACGGGCAAAATTCGCCCCGCTTCCCCTAAGCCTAAATCCAAGTAATGGGCTAAATTTGCCCCCAACACCAAGGGCAGATAACCATAGGCCAACTCAATAAAAGGCCGGGGTTTGGGGGTATTTTGCCAGCGATAAATCCCTTGAATCAGGGCAAAAGCGAGGAGAGGGGCGATCGCCGGCAATCCCAAAGCCAAAATCGCCCCGCCCAAATGGGGGACAAAAGCCGCCAAATCCAAAGACAGATCCCACTGCTGCACCACCGTCGGGAACCGCCGCATGAATACCCCCCCCAGCAGCAAAAACAGTAAGGCCACCTCATAGGCCTGGGGGGTGTGGGTTGTCCAAAGTTCAATCCCCGGCGGCCGCAGGTTCACTGCCACGGAACGATGGGGGCAGGCCTTTAAGCAGGTCATGCACAGCACACAATCGCGATTATCCTGAAGCTGGGCAGGATGGGAATAGAGGGGACAGCCCTCGGTTTCCTGACCTTCTCCCTTAGCCGGCCCTCCCTTATAACATTGATAAGTCGTACATTCCGCCGAGCAAATCCCCGTTTGCGCCCTTAACTCCGTCATCGAGAGCTTGGCAAATAAACCATTCATCCCCCCAATGGGGCAAAGATAACGACACCAAAACCGCCGTTCAAAGAGCAGCGAAAAAATCACCGCCCCCGCCGTAATCAGTAACAATAAACAACTGGAAAGATAGGCGGTATTTGGCAAATCCCAAAGTTCTTCCCAGAGAAAAATCAGGGCAAACAGACCAAATAAAAACCACCCCCCCCACCGTTCCGCCGCCTGCCTTGGCCAAGGCTGCAATTCGCGGGGCCAGAGCTTAAGGGACAGTTTTTGCGTCAATTCCCCATAGATCATAAACGGGCAAACCGCACACCATAGCCGCCCCACAAAGGGAAAAGCTAATAAAATCAGCGGCCACCACCAAGCCCAAAATAGATTTAAGGCAAAATTTTGATCACGGGTTTGGGGGCCGATAAACAGGATGATAACCACTAAGGCAAAAACCCAGGTTGTAATGCCGTAGTTTAAACCTTCCGGCCAGAATTTACTTTGCAAGAACTGGCGTAATCGGGGATAGCTTTTGAGTAAATTGAGGCGAAAACGGGTTTTCTTATTATCCGTTGACCAAAACAGTTCTTCCGTGAGTTCTGAGGCCTGATCGCCTTGGTTGACAGCCCGTTTGACCAGTGCCGTTAATTCCCGTAAATTGTTGGGAAAATCGTAGGCTTGGAGGCGGCGCAGGGCTTCGGGGCTGATGGTAGGTTTGGCAATGCCACGACTGCGGCAGTAGAGGTTAAGGTTGTAATCCAGTAGGGCGCGGAGATCGGTTTTGCGCACTCTGAGGGGGGGGATTTTAAGCTGTTGGGGGGTGCATTGGGCAAATTCAGGGGCTTTGCGCTCGGAAATAAGCACGATCCGGGCTTCGCAGGGCTGGGGAATGGGGGGACTCTCCGAATCACGGCTAACAGGACTATAGGTTTTGGTTTTGAGCAGTTGAACAATTTGGGGACGAAGTTCAGGGGGGAGGTCTTGAATGTTGTTTAAAACCACCGTGCCTTGACCGACCCATGCCAGCAGTCCCGGTTTACCGTTGGCACGGCCGAACAGTTCCGCGCCGCTCGTTTGCAATAGGCCGCAGGTGAGTTGAATCATCGGCTCGCGCCGTTGGGGGGAGCCGTGGTGAATCAGGCTAGCAATGTTGTCTTTTTCGAGGCCGGGTTCTCCAAAAATCATAACCGATTCGGAGCTTTGGGCTGCTTCTTTAATCTGTTGACGGAGACGGACGGCATAGCGACTATTGCCGATGACACCCCGACGGATACGGGGGACAAGATAGGGGCGGAGTTCGGTTTGGCGTTGTCGTTCGTATTCCAGTTGAGCGGTGAGTTGTTCCCGTTCTGTGGTGGCTTTTTCCAGTTGGGCGGCGAGCCATTCTACCTTGTTCATGGATTTTGGGATGGTGAACCTCTATCCATTTTAGTGGCGATGCGCGATCGCGCACCCATCACCCCTATGATGTAGATTGCCCTAATCTCGCGATTCCCCTTTTCCCTTTGGTCTTGATTTTGCTGGCGGCGGTTTTCTTTAGCCGCACCCAAACGGGTTAAAGTTCGCCGTGCATCGCCTTTTTCATCGGTAGTTGCCTAAGATGAACCTATCCCCAAGGAAGAAATGCGATCGCCGAAATCAAGATATCAGTTTCGAGAATGGATAGAGTATTTTGGAGTGAAATACGGCAAGATAACAATTGCTGTCTCACCCAACTATATTCCTCAATGACGGGTTTCTCCTTAAAAACACTACTCCCCCGCTCACCGTGGCAGTGGTGCTTACTGCTCACCTTGGCTGCACTGTGCCTGTGGACGATTAACCTCGGGGGAGTTCCCCTGAGAGATTGGGATGAAGGCTCCCATGCTTTGACTGCCCGGGAAGTCTACCGTACTGGGAACTGGTGGCATTTGACCAATTTTGGTCAACCCTATCTCATGAAGCCACCTTTCCCCTATTGGGTGATTAATCTGGGGTACTGGCTGACTGGACAAATTAATGAGGGGACGGCTAGACTCCCCTTGGCAGTGGTGACAGCTTTGGGGGTGCCTTTATTGTATGGGGTGGGGCGAGAACTGTTTAAGTCTCCGGTTTATGGTCTTTTCATCGGAGCGGTGTATTTAACGTTGCTCCCTGTGGTGCGTCATGGCCGTTTAGTGATGTTGGATGGCCTGATTAATACCTGCCTCATCGGGGCGCTTTTTTGTTTGTTACGGGGGCGACGTTCCCCCCGTTGGGCGCTGGGGGTGGGTTTATTCTTAGCCTGTATTGCTCTAACTAAGGGGGTGTTAGTTTTCGCCTTGGGGGGTATCTTAACCCTATTTCTCCTGCTCTCTCGCCAGTGGCAAACGTTGAAAAATCCCTATCTGAGTGTGGGTATTATCCTAGGTTTGGTGCTAACGGGGATTTGGTACGGTTCTCAGCTACAGAAGTATGGTCAGGTCTTTTTTGAGGTTCACATCCTCTCTCAGAACTTTAACCGCCTCTCAGATGCGGTGGAGGGCAATCAGGGGCCGCCCTGGTATTATCTCCTTGAGCTATTAAAGTATGGTTTCCCTTGGTTGTTGTTTCTCCCCGGTGGCCTCCAACGAGCTTGGCAAGAACGCCGAGAACCTTGGGCGGTTTTGGTGGGGGTGGGAACGGTGGGCTATTTGGGGCTAATTAGCCTGATGGGGACTAAGCTGCCGTGGTATATCTTGCCCTACTATCCTTTTTTTGCTTTGACGGTGGGGGTATATCTGGCGGGGGTGTGGCAGGAAAAACCCCGTTATTCGCGCTTCTGGTGGGGTTTCTTGATTTTCTTGGCTCTAGATGGTTTGGGGGGGATGGTGTACTTTTTTTGGGCGGATCCCCAAGTTCCCCTGATCCTGATGGCGGGGGTGTTAGCGGTTACAATGGGCTGGGCGGCTTGGCTGATGGGACGACAAGATCGGCGGTTTCTCCCGATGATCTTTGTGGGGATGTATCTCGTTTTAAGTTTGTTAATGCTCTCAGATAGTTGGAATTGGGAGGTGAATGAGCAGTTTCCGGTGAGGGGGATTGGGGCAATGATTCAGGAAAATACGCCTCCGGAGCGGGTGGTTTATATGTCGTTTGCTTATCATCGCCCTAGTTTGGACTACTATAGCGATCGCCAAGTCCAGCCCGCTACGGCCTCTCAACTGCAAGAATTCTGGGCTTCAGGTCACTCTGTTTTACTCGATGCCCCCACCCTGGCCACCTTTCCCCCGGAGGAGTCTGTCATAATTGATACGGTGGATGGCTTCACACTCTTAGCGCCACGTTTGGGGAATGAGGAATAGGTAATCGTGATCAAAACTCAATTATCAAGACTCCATTCCCCTCCCCCTATCTCTTACTGTTTACGGATTACTGTTTTATGCGCGATCGCTATCTAGACATCATTGATCAAATCGTAGACCTCACCTTACAGGGTAAAATCCGCTCCAAACATCAGGTCTATCGTCTCCTAGAACAGGAAATTCAACCGGGTACCGGAGAGATATTTGAGCGTTGTTTACAGCAAAAAATCAGCGCCACAGAAGCCCAATTAGACAAGAAACTGAAAGCCACTCGCATTTTACGCGCCCTACAAACCATCCAAGGGGAATGGGAACGCTACAGCCAAGACCACCACGTAGCCGATGCCCTCAACAGTGCCTTTGAGCAGCTTCTAGCCGTGGATTCAGGCGATCGGTTAGCGGTGCTATTGCGCATTATCGACCCGAATCAAAACAATCGTTTCACCCTTGAGCAAATCCAGCAACTGGCTAAGATGTTAGAACAAGGGGGAGACGGGGAACTGATGGAACTTGCCCAAGGTCTGAAAGGTGGTCTACAAGCCTTTGCCACCGTTGAACCTCAATTAATCAGTTGGATGTATGAACGGTCAGGGAGTAATTTAGGCTTTGGGGGAGCGGTGGAAAAAATTAGCCCTTGGCCCATTTGGTCCCAACAAGTCGAACCCTTGTTTTTAGGGCAGTTTTTCAAGGCTTTAGCCTTCCCGGAAGCCATACCCCTAGAAAGAGTCCTCGCCCAGACAACGCGGCGGAATTGGCTGAGTTTAGCCCTACTCCTCCAGTCCATTCAAAGGGGCTTAGTGGCTTGGTTTGACCAACAACCCTATGATTTAAAAGTGGGTAAACAATTAGCCACCCGTACCTTTCTAACCTTTGCGGTTATTTGGTCCCAAGTCTCCCACCTGCTGCAACGGTTGGGTCAAACCGAGTTAGTCAACGCCAGTTTTCAAGTCACCTTACAACTCCTACGCACCTTTGCCCAACGGGAGGATTTTCCCCTCTATGGCGGGATGTTTGCGGCCTTGGGGGGGGAATATTTACGCTACACCCTAACCTATTTTGATGAACCGTTAGGACGCTTAGAAGCCACCTCAGAAAAGGCTAAAATTTTGACCCTCTTGGGCTATTCTCAACGCACCCTCGGTCACTATGACCAAGCTTTGGCGTTCCATGAACAAGCCATTGCGATCGCCCGGACTTGTCAAGATCAACGTTGTGAGATTGCTAACTTAAACCATCTAGCGCGCACCTATGGCAACCGGAAACAGTATCCAGAGATGGTGGAGGCCAGCCAACGGGCGTTAATTTTAGCTCGGCAACTCGGCGATCGCTTAGGAGAAACCAATGCTTTGATTAATTTAGGCTACGGGGAAGTCTTTGCCGCCCAAGCGGTAGAACAATATGACCCCGATATTTATGAGTCTGCGGTGCATTATCTGCGGCAAGGGGTGAGTTTAGGGGAACAAGTGGGCGATCGCCAAAGTCAAGCCCTCGCCTACCATAGTTTAGGCATAGCCTACGGAGTCTTACAACAGCCTCAAGAATCCCTCGCCGTCTTAGCCAAGGGGTTAGACTGCGCCCAAAAATTAGGGGATTTATACCTGCAAGGCCTCCTCTACACCGCCATCGCCGAGGCCTACTATAGCGCCAATATCCTCACTCAGGCCGTGATTCACGGGTGTTTAGGGATGTACTTATTAGCTCAAATCGAAGCCCAAGAATGGCGACAAGGGGCCGGTTTAATCACCGGATTATTAGCCCAGTGGGGGGAGGAAATTTGGCAGCAAGCCCTCACTGAAGGTCGTCCTCAGTTAATCGCCCTCATTGGGGTAGATGGTTATGATGCGTTAGGGGACTTATTAGCCCAGTATCGGGCAGGGTGACAGATGGCTGTAACGGGATGCCTTTTTTCGACTCCCCTTCCAGATCCGGTGTTCCCTGTTCCCTAGCCCCACGAGTGGAGTTATTCAGCAGACCCCACCTAGGAGGGCGGGAGGTAGCCCGAATGGGTCGCGCTCTTGTTCAGCGCATACAAGCTTGAATCGCCCCTTCTAACTCACCTTGACTCAACTGGGTGACAAAAAACACCTCTTGGACGGTTTTCCCTTGGCGAGCAATGACCTTGTAGCCTCCGCGAATGGGAACCGATACCCGCAACTTGAGGGCGGGGGCGTGACCTTTGGAACGACTAATCACCCCCGGGGTTACGGTGGTGATGCCCTCCCACTGGACTAAACGCTCTAGGATGGGGATTAAGCCGGGGATGTGGGTGGAATGATTCCAAACAAGACGACCGGAGGATTTAGCCATTAGACCGCCTCCAGAGGAGCCATAGTTAATCCCGCTCGACTTAACTGTTGGTGGTAGAGTTCGGCCGGTTCTTGGGGCCCTACCCAAACGGTGGCTTGTCCCTCAAAATGGACTTGTTCGGTCAAACTCCAAGCGCGATCGCTCGTCATGCCCGGAATATACTTCATCAGGCACTCAGCAACGTGCTGAAAGGTATTAAAATCATCATTTAGCACAATCACTTTATAGTTAGGATAAGGTTTACGAACCACTTGGCTCGATTGTGTGGGACTGACAGTGGGGCTAGTAGTCATAGGCGTGACTGCTGTAAAAACTCCTGTTAGTGGTAATGTTAAGGCTTAATTTGGGGAAAAAAACATCGGGAAGAGAATCACAACACAACAGTCTAGAGGCAGAATCAACCCCCAATGCTTAGAGGATTAAAGAGAATCTTCCCTCCCTAACCCGTGAAACCCGTCGAAAATCCTGATCCCTTTCCTAGGGTCTATTTTCCCGTTTTAAATATCCTGTATTATTTTTAACAATTTCTTTAGATTTTCGCTACCTAGGGCTTGCTGAATAACTCTACTCGTGGGGCTAGGGAATAGGGAATTGATAATTGATAATTGATAATTGCTCCCCTGCCCCCCTGCCCCTCTGCTCCCCAAGTTATTCAGCAAACCCTACCTACCCATCTCATAACCCAACTCTTGAAACCTATGCCTTTTTCCTTCCCTTCCCCCCTGTCATGGTGCAAACTCCTCGCTCTACCCGCCAGTTTTCTGCTCTGGCAGGGGTTGAGCATTCCGGTTCAGTCTACCCCACCCCGTAGCGAGGATCAAACCGTAGACTGTGAAATATTGGTCATTGGGGGCGGATTAGCGGGGGCAGCGACAGCCTATGAAAGCTTACTGGCGGGGCGTACTGTTTGCATGACCGAAATTACCGACTGGGTGGGGGGGCAAATCTCATCCCAAGGTACCTCAGCCCTTGATGAAAAAGCTAAACAGCGATCGCTCCTTTTTTATCCCCGAGGCTACAATAACTTTCGGCAACGGGTAGAACAGAAATATGGTCGCCTCAATCCCGGTGAGTGTTGGGTGAGTGTTTCCTGTTTCCTACCCCTTGATGCCCATGAACTGCTCACCGCTCAACTGCGTGCCGCCGAGCGACGGGGCAAAGGCACCTTAAAATGGTTTCCCAACACCGTGATCAAAGACCTAGCCTACAATCAAGAGGGCAACCAGATCACCAGTGCGATCGCCATTCAACACCGTCCAGCCCCCAACACCCCGCCCCTCAACAGCGAACCCCTCTCCCAAATCATCGAAGACGCCTACACCTACGAAAACTCACCCCGTCTTCATAAAACCATCCTGCGCTTTATCCCCCAAACCCCCCAAAAGCCCGGCCCCGCCGATTGGTATGTCATTGATGCCACCGAAACCGGGGAAATTATCGCCCTCGCCGATGTTCCCTACCGCGTCGGCATTGACCCTCTTTCCCCCGACGAACCCTCCTCCAGCAGCCTCACGGGAGATCCTTACTGTACCCAAGGATTTACCTACACCTTCGCCATGGAAAAAATGGCAGAACCCCAAACCTACGAAATTCCAGACTTTTACACCCGTTACGCCCCCTACTACAGTTACGAACTCCCCCGCTTTGCCAACGTAGACCTTCTCTTCACCTACCGCCGCATTTGGAGTCCCACCACCGGGGAACCCGCCAGTTTTGGCGGCATCCGTTGGAGCGCCGTCACCCCCGGCGACATTTCCATGCAAAACTGGACTTGGGGCAATGACTACCGCCCCGGCACCTCCCGAGATAACCTCATCTTGACCCGAGAACAATTAGAAGCCACCGGACAACTCAGCGAGGGAGGCTGGTTAGGGGGTCTGCGCACCGAAACCCTGAGACGAGGGGAAGAACACGCCATCGGCTTCTTTTATTGGCTCGTCACCGGAACCACCGACTCCCAACTCGGAGACGGGGTGAAAGAACCGGACCCCACCCATCGTTACCTCACCGGATTAACCTCCCCCATGGGAACCGTTCATGGGTTATCCAAATACCCCTATATTCGCGAAGGACGGCGGATTATTGGTCGCCCCATGTTAGGCCATGCTCAAGGCTTCACCGTCAGCGAGTTAGATATTTCAGCCCGCAACTACCGGGATGAGTATTACAGAGAAAACCTACCCCCCCAAATGTACCGCGTGTTGTGGACAAGACTCGCTGGCCTAGAAGGAGTGGCCGCCATAGAAGGCATTATCCCCATTGACCAAATCTCCCGCCGTACCCGTTCCACCATTTACCCCGACGCGGTAGGGATTTCTCAATACAACATTGACTTTCACCCCTGCATGGCTGAATATCCCCCAGAAGCGCCCGGCAATCGGGAACGAGAAGGCACCCGCCAAGGTCAAGGCACCACCTACCCCGCCCAAATCCCCCTACGGGCGATGATTCCCCAAAAGTTAGATAATTTCCTAGTCGCCGGGAAAAGCATCGCCACCAGCCACACCGCCGCCGCCGCCTATCGGGTTCATTCCTTTGAATGGTCTGTGGGGGCTGCTGCGGCCGCCACGGTGGATGTAGCCTTAAGTGAAGGGGTGTTGCCTTATCAAATGGTGGCCACTCTGCCCCGTTCTAACCCCATGTTGCGTTTCCTACAATCCCGGTTAGGGAGTCAAGGGAATCCTACGGCTTTCCCGGATACGTCGATTTTTAACTTAGATTGGGACGCTTGGCGTTGAGTGTGGGGTGTGAGACTGAATTGGTTGCCCCTGCCCCAACTTTGACCAGTTAAGCCTACGTGCATTTTGTCAAGTCCCATCAATAGCGTTTAATAAATGTGACAACGCTATTTAGGGCTTGCTGAATAACTCGGGGAGTCGGGAGTCGGAAATAATTGTCAATTGTCAATTATTAATTATCAATTATCAATTCCCCACTCCACGCCTTAGCCCAAAAATTTTTTCAACATCTTGACAGAATCCCAGATGGATCTGCTATGATGATCAAGGCAAGCACGCAATGGGGTGTAGCCAAGTGGTACGGCAGCGGATTTTGGTTCCGCCATTCCTAGGTTCGAATCCTAGCACCCCAGTTTTAAGACGATGAAAAGTCAACCGGATTTATCTGTTCCCGATCTTGTCCCA
The DNA here is from genome assembly GCF_026130165.1 of Spirulina subsalsa FACHB-351. Taxonomy (GTDB): domain Bacteria; phylum Cyanobacteriota; class Cyanobacteriia; order Cyanobacteriales; family Spirulinaceae; genus Spirulina_A; species Spirulina_A subsalsa_A. The sequence goes on from NZ_JAIHOM010000081.1 coordinate 21,452, forward strand.
CCTGATATTCTAGCCTTAGATTTTGATGGTGTGATTTGTGATGGTTTGCGGGAGTATTTTCAAACCACCTGTCGCGCCTATGAGCAGTTGTGGCCCCATCCTGTAATTACGCCTTTAGCCGACTATGCCTCACGGTTTTATCGTCTGCGTCCGGTGATTGAGACAGGGTGGGAGATGCCTGTGTTAGTCCGGGCTTTAGTGCTGGGACGGGAGGATGAGGAGATTCTCCAGCACTGGCCGGATATTTTGGGGGAAATGGTAGCGGGGGAAAGTTTGGATAAACAGGCGATCGCCCATTGTGTGGATGGAGTGCGCGATCGCTGGATTGAGGAAAATCTAGACCAATGGCTCAGTCTCCATCGGTTTTATCCCGGTGTGCTGGACAAATTACGCCACATCCTAAGTCAAAACACCCCACAACTTTATATTGTCACCACCAAAGAAGGGCGTTTTGTTCAGCGTCTGCTTAGTCAACAAGGAATCGAGATTCCCAGCGCCTCAATTTTGGGCAAAGAAGTGAAGCGCCCCAAATACCAAACCTTGGGGCAACTCATCCAAGATTCCCCCCTCTCTAGACCTCGTTTATGGTTTGTCGAAGACCGCCTCAAAGCCTTACAAGATGTTATCGCCCACGGCGGCCTAGAGAATAGCCAATTATTTCTAGCCGATTGGGGCTATAACACCGCCCCCGCCCGCACCCAAGCCCTCCAAGATCCGATCATTCATTTACTCTCTTTAGAGCAGTTTGGAGGGCATTGGTCAGGATGGGGCAAGGGTTAATTTTTGTGAAAATTTAGCCCACAAGGTTGGGGAAAATGGAATCCAAAAATCCTAAAAACACATTGTTGAGAACACTAACCACGACCGTCCCAAGCAACGCACTCCAAAAACCAAATCTAAGGCGGAAACCACTAATCAGGCTGGCCGCTAAGGCAAACATCAAGGCATTGAGAATCAGGGTAAAGAGTCCCAAGGTCAGAATAGTGATTGGGAAGGTCAAGAAAGCCAATATGGGTCTAATCAGACCATTGAGTAGCCCTAAGACTAAACCTGCGGTAATGGCTTTCTCCGTGCTTTCAATTTCCACCCCAAAGGGCAACCGAGCAACGATCAATAAACTGAAAGCTGTGACTAATGCGATCACCAAAAAAGCAATAATGCCGCCCATCGGTAAAAATCCTCCAGATACAATGCCTCCATTGTAACAACCAATAGTCTGAGGGGAGATTGGTTTCCCTACTTTATCCAGTCGTTATGACATCGCCGTGACGGAAAAGCTCAAGGTTAAGGGGATGACTCGAAAGGCAAAGCAGGGAAAAAGAAAACGCCAAAAAGAAAGAATTTAAGTTCGCTAATGACCTTAACTCTACAGCTAGACAAGCATCGGCAGAAAGGGCATGGTCTGCTATTTCTCGTTTCTATGACAATTGTAAGAAGAAAGGTCAACCCCAATCAAACAACT
>NZ_JAIHOM010000082.1 GCF_026130165.1 Spirulina subsalsa FACHB-351
ACGGTAGGGCATACCGGATCTAAAGCTTGGGGAGATTTGCCCTCTAGCCTGGTTGGAGCAATCCTGCTAGGTTATGGCGAGTCTGTGAACCAAGAATCCTCGTGCCTTTAGGCCGAGGAGTGTCAAGGGACAGAAACCGGGTTTTAGTGGGGCGGTGTTGGGAAACGAAGCGTCTCTGGGTTAAGTGGGTGGGCAATTTTGCCAGATACAGCTTATGTGCTTTTTATCAAGTCCCATATATAGAGCTTGAGGAATCATAAAACACTATTTATGGCGTATCGAATAATTAGCACCATAGTCTGGTAACAATTCAATAACAGAATAGTTGTATGTTCTTTTAAGTATTGGCAGACTTGATAAAACTGAGTATAATCCTTGGTTAATTTTACGGATATATTGACTCAATACCAATTCAGGGTACTACTGTGAAAATACCAAGCATTGTCTTCCTACAGTCTGGAACTTGGGTTTTATCCAGCGTTCTAACGGGTGCATTCTTGCCGATGTCGATTTTAGCGGCTCCCCTACCGGGGATTCCCTCGGAGAATTCACCCAGTTCTCTCCCCCTCGTGAATGGGGCGATGGGTGCAGAAAACCATCCCATGGCACAGATGAATTCAGTGTCCCAGTTGCGGGATGTGTTCCCCGGAGATTGGGCTTATCAGGCTTTAAGTGAACTGATGACGCGCTATAACTGCCTTGTGGGTTATCCCGACGGCACGTTTCGCGGTCAACGTTCCCTCAGTCGTTATGAGTTTGCGGCGGGCTTAAATGCTTGTTTGCAGAGTATTGAACGCTTGTTAGGGGACGACGACCGACCCACTCAAGGGGATTTAGAGGTCTTGCGACGTTTGGAACAAGAATTTTCCTCAGAATTGGCATTCTTGGGGACGAGAATTGATGGTTTAGAAGCGCGAGTGGCTCAACTGGAAGAGCAACAGTTTTCGACGACGACGAAACTGTTCGGTCAAGCGATTATTGGCTTACAGGGACGGAATAACAATCAATTGGATTTCTTCCCGGTGGATGGGATTGCAGATTTACGGGATCCCTTTACCCAGCCGACGGTGATTACTAATGTGCAGTTGAGTTTATTTACTCAATTTTCCCCTCGGAGTCTGTTGTTAACGGGGTTACAGGCGAGTAATGGACGTTTTCGGTTAACCAATGATACGGCACTGTCCTATGAGGGAGATTTTAATAATCAGAATCAATTCCAATTAAGTGATTTAACCTATCGTCATTTATTTGGCGATCGCCTCGCTTTAATCGTGGGGCCGCGAGGAGTCAATGGGGTGAGTGTCTTTCGGGGGGCGAATCGTGTGGAAAGTGCGGGGTTTGGCCCGGTTTCCGCTTTTGCTCAACGTAACCCGATTATTGCTATCGGTGGAGGTCAAGGAGGACTGGGGTTAGATTGGCAAGTGAGCGATCGCCTAAATGTCCAAGGGTTTTATAGTAGTAGTCTGCCCAATAACGGCGAGTTTGGCGGTTTGTTGGGGGGTGACTTTGGAGATATTACCTCCGGTGTCCAAGTGGCGATCGCACCCAGCAATAATTTAGACCTGACTCTCAACTATCTCTACAATTACTCCCCCCTGGGCAGCTTACGCACAGGCATCGGCGAAGATCAATTAGTTCCCGAAGGAACTCCCCTTAATACCCATGCCTTTGGGATTAATCTCTCTTGGGATGCCACCTCTTGGCTCAATTGGGGGGGCTGGTTTGGTTATACCACCTCCAGCATTCCCAGTGAGTCCGGCACGGTCAACACCGTCAACTGGATGACCTTCCTCAACTTCCCCGACTTAGGTGGCCAAGGGAATTTAGGCGGAATTTACTTCGGGCAACCCCCCAAAATTACCCGTAGTACCCTCCCCACGGGGTTTAATCTCCCCAACCTGTTAGCGGGAGGATTGGGAACCTCTGGGGGGTCACGGAGTACCACAACCCACCTCGAAGCCTTTTATCGTTGGCAGATGACAGATAATATTGCCCTCACCCCGGGGGTGGTTTTTGTCTTGAATCCCGCCCAAAGTAGCGGCAGCGACACCATCACCATTGGTGTTCTACGGACTACCTTTAGTTTCTAACCTGATGATTGTTTTCCATTCTGGAGTTTTTGCAACCATGTTGAAATCTTCCCTGATCCCCTTATTGGTCAGTTGTAGTGCGATCGCCTTATCGGATCCTGCGATCACCCAAACCCTGAGAGTGACTGGAGGCTTTGCCAACTTCCGCGACGCAGAGATTTTCGTCGGTGATCGATTCAACCTAAGCAACGTTTGGGACGGAGCCACACCCACCAGCACCTATATCCGCACCAATCAAGGCGATATTCCCCTCAACGCCCTCTTCAGAACCAGTGTCCTCCCCCAACTCAACGTACCCGCCGGATCCATTCCCCGCGTTGGGACTCAAGGATCCGTCCTCGGCACCCTCTCCTTTCGTGGTTTTTCCGCCTTCGGTCGTCCCACCTTCTTTAACAACCTCCCCACCGAACTCCAATTCACCATTAATCAAATCAACTTCAACAGCTTTGGCCGACCTTACATTCAGTACAACAGCGCCCCCCTCATCATAAGGGAAGTCGGAACCGCCTCCAGTATTGGCGGAAGAGGCACCGTAGAGCGAAATACCCCCGTTGTTTTGATACAATATCAACCCTTCCCCAACCCTCCAGTTGACACTGCCTCCGCCCCGGCCGAGGCCTACACCTTCCAAAGCATCCTAGGCCAGAGTTACAACGCCAACTTTAACACCACCCTCACCGGAGGCTCCGTCCTCGTCCCCAATCCCCCGGGATTCAGTCCTACCGCCTTTGTTCCCACTACCATTCCACCCAGCCCCGGAATCAACAACGTCCTTTCTGACATTAACGAGGCCAGACGCACGACAACTAACACCATCAGCCCCTTTAACACCTTCGGGACAACCTTTGGCGGGATTAATAGTCGGACTCAAGCCACCCCCGCCCTCCCTAGCAACATATCGAGAGGAGCTTTCACCTTCAATAATGTCCCCAGTGGTCGCTGGTATGACCCCCCAATGGCCAACCGTTTTGATTACACCATGATTCCCTCCGCTCAACCCGTTGGTTTAACCAGTCGCGTATTCCCCGGAGTCACAGGAACAGAAATGTCTGATAATTCCCTATTTACCGCCATTGCTGGTCTGCCGGAAAACATTGATCAAGACGACCGTTTCACCGTGTCCGTCGGTGAGATTGTTCTCGGGGAATTTGGTCCTGATGACCGGGTAGATTTTGCCGACTATGCGGACATTTTGGGGGATTTATTAATTAATGGTCGGGGGGTAAAAGCCTTTGCTATCAGTGACATTAACCCCAGCGTCGATGCTTCCAATCCCCTCGCCTTCCCAGTGAAACTTGAATTCAGTACCCCGACTGCCAGCTTTGAAATGCGCGCTCAAGGGGAAGGATTAGAAGCCGGAGATTCTGTCTCTGTGTTATCTGAGGAGGCGATGCAGAGCAAATTCCGCGCCTCTCGGGATTTAGCCCAACGGCGAGAGGCTATTCTCAACGGAGAACCCACTCCCACAGTTGCAACCATTCCTGGGTCAGACTTCGCCAACGACTAGGATTTAAGTTGAATCAGGAAGCCCCATCCTCGCTAACGGCAGGGTGGGGTAGTTCACTCCTTATCATTGTAGAAACCCGGTTTCAAGCTTGAAGTCAGAAACCGGGTTTTTCGCAAGAGTTGGAGGCACTCATGAGAAGATGAACGCAACCCGGTTTCTGTTTAGGCTGAGATAAAATGAACAAAAAACAACGATATTGCAATGGTTTTATCTTCGCCCCCATCCCCTGCACACAACGCCTCAAAACCACAAGCCAAGCCGATCTTAAAGCCCCTGTGGAGTGTAAGCCTCGCCATTACCCTTGTGGCTTGCCAGTCAGGGAATACAACTCCACGGGAGCAGTGGAGAATTGAACAACAAATTCACCCTGACTTACCTCCTTTTACCTTTGTGTTAACAGGGGATATCGTGGAGGAACGAGCGGAAATTGATACTATTGCCATCTATACCCCGGACAATCCCAAGAGTCCACAACAGACTTTAACGGGATTTAACACTACTTTCCCTGATCTCACTACTGGGGGTTTTGTGGTGGAAGATTTAAACTTTGACGGATATCAAGATTTACGCATCCCGCAGTTTTTGCCTTCTTCTCCGAATATCCCTTATTTTTACTGGCTATATAACCCGGAAACGGGGGAATTTGAGCGCAACGAAGATTTAGAAGTAATCACGAGTATAACGGTTCATGAAGATCAAGGCACATTGGAATCCTTCCAAAGGGTCAGCGCCAATACTTTTGTCTTAGAAAATTATGAATTTCGGGAAAAGAATCTGGTGTTAATCCGTCGCATCACGGAAATTTACGGGACTGATGATCAAAAACAAGTGGTCGTAGAAGAGTTGCAGGGGGCTGAATTGGTGGTTATTTCGGATGACATTTTACCCGTAAAAGATGGCGAGTAGGGGAATTGAGAATTGATAATTGATCATTAGGGTCTGCTGAATAACACGCCTACACTTCAGCAAGCCCTAAATAACCCGCCGGACCTGAGCCAATAATCACCAAATTCTCAACTGTCATGGTGCTTAACCTCCGATCAACCATTGAGTCCCGGTGAACAGATAGTAAGCACCTGTCATGATTAAGGCCACGGCACCGAAGCGAATAATCCCCTCGGAGTGTTTCAACAATTGATTACTCTGTTTGGCTAATCCGGTGAACAAACTGGCGAGGAAAATCAGCATGGTGTAGCCGAGGGCATAACTGACCATGGTTAACGTTGCTAAGAGTTGGGAACCTGTGGCAGCCGCGGCCGCTAACACCGCAAATAACACCGGACTGGCACAGGGAGAACTCACTAAGGCAAAGGTTAACCCTACCCCATAGGGGCCGGCTACAGGCACATCTAGGTTCATCTGGGGCAAGGGTAACTGAATCACGCCCATTAACCACAGTCCCATCAGGGCCATAATTAACCCGACAAGGAGATTAATATAGCCTCGATAGTCCACCATCACGGCTCCGGCAAAGGAGGAGACTAGGCCGAATAAGCTTAAAATGGTGACGGCTCCGAGGACAAAGAGTCCGGCCTTGGTGAAGGCGTCAAAACGGGATTTAATTTTTAAGGTGCCAATATAACTCAGGTTAACGGGGAGTAGTGCCAAGATACAGGGCGATACACTGGCTAACAAACCGCCCATAAAGGCGAGGGAAATTAAGATAATAGGATTGGTGGTGTTTTGTTGATCAAACCATTGTTGATAACGATTTTCGACTAGGGAAATCGCCCGTTCAAGGGGGTGACTCATCACCGGACCCAAGGTGATGACTAGGATTAGGGCAAGGAGTCCTAATCCACCGTAAATGAGCCACTTTTTTAAGGCTTTGGGATAGGTGCGGGATTTGCCTGATGGGGCGGATGATTTTGTGGAGGCCACGGAATTTTCTCCTAATCAAGGGGGAATGTTGTATCGTTGGTGTCTGTCTGGATGGGGGGTGGAATTAAGAATTGATAATTAAAAATTGATAATTGATAATTATTTCCGACCAGCAGACTTGCTGAGTAAACCCGGTGATGCTCTAGGTTATTGGGCTAGGGCGGTATCTAATACGGTGGTGTAGTCTGAGAGGGTGGGATTGTTGCGATGTTGGGCGAGGATTTCTCCGGTGTCGGGATTAACAATGGTTAACATTCCGGTTTGAGATTTGTGGGTAGCTAAGAAGTCTCCGAGTCCCAATTCTTGGGCTTTGGCTTCGGCTTCGGCGGTGGTAGTGCGATCGCTCATATCCAACACAACAAAATGGACTTTCCCTGCATAGTCGTCTTTCAGTTGGGATAAGGTGGGGGCAATATTTTCACAAGCTGAACACCAACTTGCATAAATATCCACCACAACGGGTTTCCCTTGCAATTCTGGGGCCAACGGTGCGCTAAGAGATTGAGCTTTAGCTGCACAGGGATTTTTCCCAGCGCAAGGATCGGCTTTAGCTGCACAGGGATTTTTCCCAGCGCAAGGATCGGCTTTAGCTGCACAGGGGTTTTTCCCAGCGCAAGGATCGGATGGGAGTTCTGTTCCAGCATTGGAGGAGGGAGATTTAGCGGCACAGGGATTAGAACAAGCCGCAACACCGCCTAATGTGAGCAGAGAAACAATGGTCAAAGTGGATAAATAACGAACGTTCATGAGGTTTGCCTCCAGTTAATCAAAGGAATCAATAGACATCTCCCCATCTTTAAGTTCAAATCCTTATTGCACTATTCCGATCAAGGGATTTTAGGAGATGTCTAATCAAAATTTGGTGCAGAATTCAAGTGTCAGTTGTAGAGAAAGAGAGCTAGGAAATAAAACCCAATAAACCTAATAAATGGTCTAATTTTTCAGACTTAACTTTACGCTAGGGTGAAGAAATTGCTGAATTTAGCACAGAAGTATAGGCGGACAAATTGGTATTATTACGATGTTGTGCCAAAATATCTCCGGTGGCTGGGTCAATAATGGCAACCATTCCGGTTTGAGACTTATGGGCAGCAAAAAATGAGCCTAAGCCTAATTCTTTTGCCTTAGCTTCTGATGCCTTAGCTTTGGTTTGATCACTGACATCAAACACAATAAAATGCACCTGTTCCCCATATTGTTCCTTAAGTTGGGAGAGGGTTGGGGCAATATTACGACAAGCCGGACACCAACTGGCGTAAATATCGACTACTACAGGTTTTCCTTGTAATTGTGGGGCTAAACGGCCTCCAACGTTACCCGCAGCAGAGGCATGAAGTTCAAGGGAATTCAGAGTTACTGGATGGGGTGAGGCTTGAACAGAATCGGTCAGACTGGCGAGGGATAAACTAGCGGCTACGGTACTGAAAAAAACGCTTGACAAAATGACAGTTTTACGCATATTTGACCTCAGATTGTTTAGGAGTAAATGGCACTGTTCAGGGCAGGAAAGCTGACAGATTGTTAGGTCAACTTCTCAATATTTATAGTTCTTACTTTGAACTGTTATCTTGCATTAAAAGGGGTGGAGATGAAGATTTCCTGAAGAACAGATAGAGATTCGCTAAAAGCTCATTTCAGGAAAAATTCATCTAGAGGTCAGGGATTGATCAGGTTGTTTTTACGTCCTCGGTTTACAATAAAAACGATAAAATCTAAATCTGCCTAGATCTGCCATTGTCAAAAAAATGGGATGTCAAACAAACGGGACAATGGGGCAAGGAACGAGAGGAAGCATGACAAGTCAAGACTGGTTAGTTAATAATGAGGGAGTTTGTAGGGGGGTGGACTGGGGAAACTCAGAGGCTGATTCATTGCGTCCTTATCGGTTGTATCGTTTTTTAACGGATCTCGAAGATATCCTAGAACAAATTCCCGATGATGCGTTGAGATTACAAGCGATTTGTCCTTTGGTGCGCCAACTTTTAAGGAGTTCGTCTTGGCTACAAATCCCGATGGTAGAACCGAATCCTGAGACGGGATGGGGGGTGTTAATGCTCTATGATGAGCCGTTTTTTCCCTTAACGTTGCAGTTAGTGGCTTGGGCGCCTGGAGTGGTTTCTCCGATTCATAATCATGCTTGTTGGGGATTGGTGGCGCTGTTGAGTGGGGATGAGAAAAATACGTTCTGGCGACGTTCTGGGAGGGAGGATGTGCCGGATTCGATTGAAAAAGTAGGCGATCGCATTTTCGGCCCCGGTGATGTTCTATGCCTGATGCCAGAAGCGATTCACCACGTTGAGGCTATTTCCCCGGAACCGACGCTCAGTTTTAATTTATACGGCGAAACGAACTATCAGCAGCGCTTTCAATTTGATGTTCTCACAGGTACAGCGCGCAATTTTTAGTGAATTGTTGGGTTTCGCTTTCGCTTCACCCAACCTACAAATCGCGAAATAATTATTAATTATTAATTATCAATTATCAATTGTTTTGTTGGGTTTCGCTTTCGCTTCACCCAACCTACACATCGCGAAACAATTATCAATTATTAATTATCAATTGTTTTGTTGGGTTTCGCTTTCGCTTCACCCAACCTACAAATCGCGAAACAATTATTAATTATCAATTATTAATTATTGATTATTAGAGGTTTTCCAGTCATGCAACTCGGCCGTTATCTTGCTTTCCTCGTGTCGTTGTGGCCCGGCAAAAAATTTTCGACTTCCTCCCTACAATTCCGCCTAACGTTGGAGTTAGTAACCCTCTCCATTTTAGGATTAGGGAGTATTGCCATTTGGTCGGCTTGGCAAATGGAACAGAATCTAGTGGCGGCTCATAAACAAACTTTAGAATATATTGCACGGCGTTTTCCTGAACAATTAGAATTCTACACAGAAGCCGTTTCCCTAGAAAGGGGACTCGAACAAACCATTGAGCGAGTCTCAACTCCGGAATTATTAGTATGGGTACAAAATCCAGAGGGGCGACTGTTGGCGCGTTCCTCTAATCTGAGTCGGGATGTCCTCGAAATCCGCACTCTAGACTCCCTCGCTAATATCCCGGATAAACCCCAAGTGATTCGCCTCGGCAACCGGGATATTGTCCTCTGTGGCACTCCTTTACTGGTGAATAATCAGGTGGTGGGTCGCTTGTACCTCTCCCAAGATATCACCGGAGATCAACAAAAATTACAGGCTGGATTGTGGCGTTTGTTATGGATTAGTTTGTTGACGATTGTTTTTTTAATGGTGGCGATTTCCCAACGCATTCGCCACGCCATGCACCCCCTCGAACAAATGAGTCAAGTGGCTGGGGCGGTTTCTGCGGATGATTTAACGGGGGCTAAATTAGAACTGCATCAAGCACCGGAGGAAATTTTAGGCCTGGCTACGGCCTTTAATGAGATGTTATGCCGTCTTTCGGGAGCGTGGGAACAACAACGGCAGTTTGTGGGGAATGTGTCCCATGAATTGCGGACTCCTTTAACGGTGGTGGTGGGCTATTTACAAAGTCTAAGCCGACGCAGCACGAATTTAAGCGATTATCAACAACAGGCTTTAGAAACGGCTACGGCAGAGACGGAACGCACTATCCGAATGTTACAGGATTTACTGGATTTAGCTCGGGCGGATACGGGTCATTTACATTTTCGCTCTCAGCCTCTGGTTTTGAATACCTTAATGGCTGAAGTGACGGCTATGAGCCAAAAGGTGAGCAATCGGACGATTCGGTTACTGATGACGGAAGAGGATGTGGTGGTTTGTGCAGATCAAGACCGATTACAACAGGTGTTAATTAATTTGGTGGATAATGGGCTTAAATATTCGGCTCCAGATCAGCCTGTGGATTTAGTGTTAGAACAAACTCAGGACTGCGCTCATATTCATGTTTGCGATCGCGGAATTGGTATTCCCCTTTCCCATCAACAGCGTATTTTTGAACGGTTTTATCGGGTGGATGAGTCAATGACTCGCTCTCGGGACGGTACGGGATTAGGATTAGCGATCGCCAAAAGTCTCATCGAAGCCATGAACGGCCGCATTACCCTGCGTTCCAAACCCCAAGCAGGCAGCACCTTCACCCTCACCCTACCCCTCTGGAAAGCTCCCCATGACTCATCATATCCTCCTAGTCGAAGATGACCCCAAACTCGCCCAATTTATCCGCGCTGAACTTACCTTAGAAGGGTATCAAGTCACCCTCGCCACTAATGGCATTGATGGCCTCAATCTCGCTCGTGAGCAAGAACCGGATTTACTGATTTTAGACTGGATGTTACCGGGTATCTCAGGTCTAGACCTCTGTCTCCGCTTGCGTAAAACGGCCATCAACACCCCCATCATTCTACTCACAGCTAAAGATGACATTCCCGATCGAGTAACTGGGTTAAACGCCGGGGCTGATGATTATGTGACCAAACCCTTTAGTATGGAAGAACTCCTCGCACGCATTCAAGCCCGGTTACGTCGTGCTGGAATCTCACCGGAAGACATTCTACAATTTGAAGACCTCAGCTTAAATCGTCTGACTCGGGAAGTGTATCGCGGTTCTCAACCCATTGAACTCACTGTCAAAGAATTTGAACTCCTTGACCTCCTACTCCGTCACCCCCGACAAGTCTTAACTCGTGACCAAATCCTAGAAAATGTCTGGGGTTATGACTTTATGGGAGAATCTAATATTATTGAGGTCTATGTCCGCGCTTTACGCATCAAAATGGAGATTAACAACGCTAAACGGTTACTGCACACTGTTCGCGGGGTGGGCTATGTTTTACGATAATAATTAATAATATTTTTCCGATTACCTGACCTTAACCAGAGGAGAAAAGGCTTAACTTGTCAAGATTGCCTTATACCCCCGACAAATGTTCACTGATTACTGTTTACTGTTTACTGTTTACTGTTCACTGATTACTGTTTACTGTTTCCTGAGCAAGACATGACAGAAGAACCGGAACAAAAGCCAGATAGCTCCCCAGAATTTGGGGGGGTGGGGGTCAAAATTGCCCAATATTTTGATTTTGCGGGTTTAAAGACCAACTTTCGCACGGAAATTTTAGCGGGAGTGACTACCTTTGTCACAATGGCTTATATTTTGGCTGTTAATCCGGGGATTCTCTCGGCGGCCATTTATTTACAAGAGTCGGGGGACTTGTTTGGGGAGTTGGTGATTGCTACGGCTCTTTCGGCGGCGATCGCAACCTTCATTATGGGACTCTATGGCAACTTCCCCTTTGCCCTCGCCCCCGGCATGGGATTAAACGCCTACTTTGCCTTTTCCGTCGTCATTGGTTTAGGCATTAGTTGGCGCGTAGCACTCGGAGCCGTGCTGATTGAGGGAATTATTTTTATCATCCTCAGTCTATTTAAAGTACGCACCCTCATTGTGGCCATGATTCCCGACTGCATTCGACACGCCACCGCCGCCGGGATTGGTCTATTTATCGCCTATATTGCCCTCTCCGGCAACCCAGAAACCGGGGGCGCTGGGCTAATCGTCGCCAATCCCGCCACCCTCACGGGATTAGGAGACTTAAGCAATCCCAAAACCCTCATGGCCGTTGTCGGAATTTTCCTCACCTCAGCCTTTCTCGCCCGTCGCATTAAAGGGGCGCTACTCTGGGGCATTTTAGCCACTGCTCTCCTAGGCTGGATTTTGGGCATTGCCCCCCCACCTCAAGCCCTCGTCGCCTTGCCTCAACTCCCCGTTGATCTCGTTGGACAGGCTTTTGTGGGGATTGGCGAAATGACTCGCAGTAATGGCTTTGAACTCTTTACCGTGATTTTTGTCTTTCTGTTTGTAGACTTGTTCGACACCGTAGGCACTTTAACCGGATTGGGGGTTAAAGCGGGCTACATTGAAGAAAATGGCGAATTTCCCCGAGTAGATCGGGCGTTCATGGCTGATGCTGTGGGAACCACGGCCGGGGCGATTCTGGGAACTTCTACCGTCACCAGTTACATTGAATCGGCGGCCGGAGTATCGGAAGGGGGGCGTAGTGGTTTCACTGCCGTAGTTACAGCGATTTTATTTGTATTGGCACTGTTTTTTATTCCCATTCTCCAAGCGATTCCCGGTTTTGCTACGGCTCCTGCTTTATTGATTGTGGGGGTATTAATGGCCGGGAGTGTCACCCATATCCGTTGGCAAGATCCGGCTGAGTCCATTCCGGCTTTTCTGACCATTGTGATTATGCCGTTGAGTTATTCCATTGCCGAAGGTTTGGCGGTGGGGTTAATTGCTTATCCGGTGATCAAGTCGTTTCAGGGTAAGTTTCATGAAACGAAGATTGGGATGTGGATCTTGGCGGTGTTGTTTATCCTCAAGTTTGCTCTGGCTAGTTTCAATCCCTAATAGGTATTATAGCGCATTTCAAGATAGTGCGGCGGTCTGCCCCGAGTCCACCGTGCTGTGTGTTTCAATCCCTAATAGGTATTATAGCGCATTTCAAGTTGAAAACACTAAAAAAGAAGTGGGGATACAAATCGTTTCAATCCCTAATAGGTATTATAGCGCATTTCAAGTTGTTTGTCATGGATTGATCTCCAGTAATAGAATGGTTTCAATCCCTAATAGGTATTATAGCGCATTTCAAGTAGGCATGGGTTAGCCACTGCTCAATCACTGCTTTTGCGTTTCAATCCCTAATAGGTATTATAGCGCATTTCAAGCATCCTCTCCCCTCCCATCCTCCCTGGGCAGCCAAATACCCGTTTCAATCCCTAATAGGTATTATAGCGCATTTCAAGAAAATCTATCATCTTTTATTGCTTGCAAGATGGCAGTGTTTCAATCCCTAATAGGTATTATAGCGCATTTCAAGCCAGAACCCGATAAGGGCGATGGTAGTGCGATAAGATTGTTTCAATCCCTAATAGGTATTATAGCGCATTTCAAGGCCAACGGCAACAGGAAGCTCTAGTGTCTCGAAAAGTTTCAATCCCTAATAGGTATTATAGCGCATTTCAAGTTTTAACCCGAAAATGATGGATTATACCAAGAGCCATTAAAGTTTCAATCCCTAATAGGTATTATAGCGCATTTCAAGAGCGGCGACCCGGAAGCGTTACCTTATCTGGTTTTCCCGCCTCACTTGCGCGACACCCACCTCAAAACTATAACACAGCCTTCGGGAAAAAACAAGAAATGGCTGAAACCCTTGCCCTGTAAGGTGCGCGACACCCTCAATCAAACAACCTGCCTCAAACCCAAGCCCCCCAAGCCCTTCAGCCGAATCTGCCTCATGCCCAAAAAAAACACCTACCCCGTCGCGCAAATTGAGGGAGAATGGGCAATCATCCCCCCTCATCTGGGGACGGGGTAGCGTCATTAGAGACAAGTCAAGGGTGTATCAACTAATCCTCTGTACTGAGAATTTGAGGGACTCGGAAAAAATCCCCCTCTTGTTCCGGCGCTTCTTGGAGCATTTTCTCCCGGTCTTCCATCGTCCTTAAAGTATCTGGCCGAGTGACATTGCTAATCTCAATAGCGCGAGTTGTGGGATGAACATTCTCCGTGTCCAATTCTTCGAGTTGCTCGAAATAGTCCAAAATGCTGCTCAATTGTTGCGTAAAAGCCGTTTCCTCCTCCGGTGTTAAGTCTAAACGGGCAAGATGAGCGACTTTATGGACTTGTTCGCGGTCTAACATGGCAATCGTTGGGTGATGAATAGAATTGAGAATTGATAATTGAGAAGGAATGATTAGAAAAATACATCCATTTCTGAGCGACCACTGGTTTTAAGCCAGTTCTGGGCTTCAATGTAATTATTAGGAGCAATGCGGATAGCTTGTTTCCAATACTCCGCAGCCCGGTCAAAGAGGGCTTCTCCTTCGTCCTCATTGCCCGCTTCTTTCGCCCGTTCCCCTTGGTAATGATAAATTACAGCAATATTATTCAGAGCTTGGGGCATTTTCGGGTTAAGGTCAATGGCCTCATGATAAAATTCTAGGGCTTTCTCGTGTTCCCCGTTGCTGGCGTAAATTAGCCCCATATTGTAGAGGATATAACTGCGGTCGTTGGAGTCGTTTTCCAGTTTCAGGGCTTCTTGATAGTTTTCGAGCGCTTCGGCATATTCCCCATCAGCTTGAGCAGACATTCCATCACGGTAGTAGGCAAAAGCTTCTTTCGCTTGTTGATTAGTAGGCAACATCTTGAGGATTAAGTCTGCCATGACGGTAAAGCTTTTATCTATAAAATTATCGTTGCGTTGGGTGCGTGGCATGGTTTTTAAATAAGGTTTTGGTTAAATCATCGACTATTGATCCTAGCTTATTTAGGCAGATTTGAGTCAGCTTTTCACTAGAATAGTTACTGTTCGTAGTTCCGTTGGTAGTTGCGCTTCAGCGCCAATCCGCAGTTCAACTTCCGTTCGTAGTTGCGCTTCAGCGCCAATCCGCAGTTCAACTTCCGTTCGTAGTTGCGCTTCAGCGCCAATCCGCAGTTCAACTTCCGTTCGTAGTTGCGCTTCAGCGCCAGTCCGCAGTTCAACTTCCGTTCGTAGTTGCGCTTCAGCGCCAATCCGCAGTTCAAGCGCCAGTTCACCCCGCCAGCGCTTCTCGAAACTGCCCAGTATTGCGGAGCGCATCGAGAAAAGCGAAAACGGCGGGAGAGTGGAGAGCATTTTTCAAGATAGAGGGGCCTAAAGTACGAGAGAGGTAGTAGGGAAGGCGACAGACTTGGAGGCCACTGGGTATGGGAGCGGCGGCAAGACGGGGGAGGATAGCCGCACCGAGGCCTTGCTGTACCATGCTGATCATGGTGGAGTCTTCCCGGATGCGGTAGGCGATGGTGAGGGGGATGGGGGATTGTTCGATACATTGCCCAGTACGCAGACAACAGGAGCCAGAGGCTGAGACAATGAGGGGATAGCGGGCGAGTTCTTCCCAGTCGATTTGGCTGTTTTGGGGGGCGGCATGGGGGGGGAGGAGAATAATATAGTCGTCTTCGAGGAGTTCCCAGCTTTCGATGTCGTCGCCTCGGATTACGTCTCCGATGGCGATATCTACTTCTTGCCGTCTGAGGAGTTTTTCGATGTCTTGTTGAGCGTCGAATTCGTAGATGGTGAGGGTAATTTGAGGATAGTGGCTGTGGAGACGGGCGATCGCACTCGGTAAAATATTCGTCGCTACACTGCGAAAAGCGGCGATTTTCACCTCTCCCCCTTCTAGTCCTTTGGCGTGATTGGCTTCGTTGGCAATGCTATCCAACAAGTCCAAGACTTGCCGCGCTTGTTGCAGAATATTGTAGCCAATGGGGGTCAGTTGCGCCCCGTGTCTGCCCCGTTTTAGCAGTTGTACGCCGAGTTCCTCTTCTAAGTTGGCGATCGCATGACTAATCGTAGATTGCGATAATTCCAGCCGTAACGCCGCCGCGCTAAAGTTCCCTTCCTCCGCCACAGTGACTAAGGCGCGCAGTTGAGAGATTTTTAGGTTATAGGGATTAATTTTCTGCATAGTCCTCCTAAGCTACCCAAGCCTAGTGTCATTGTGGGAGGGGAATTTATTTTTATCTATTAATTTTATCGATAGAACCTATCGATGTCATCTGTTGTATGTTCAATGCTGCACTGGCTAGAGTATTTATAGAGTGCTAAATAACAAGGGGGACAGACAAATATGCTACCTATAGCTACAACACAAAACTCTACAAATCTTGACTTTTCTTTAGTTAAAGATGAAGCAAAAACCACGAATCAGCTTGGTTTGAGTTCTGTCCTTAATCAATTCTTCACAGCTTTTGTTCAATTTATGACTCAAGGAAATGAGCCGAAAATTACCATTAAGAAAAATGATCAAGGTGAAGTTTTTTATCACGTTTATGATCCTCTGACTCGCAACAAAGACCTCTTCACCTCCGAGCAGGATGTAAGGGTCTGGTTAGAAAAGCGTTATGGTTAATTGGGGCTGGCTGAATAACTTGGGGAGCAGGGGAGCAGGGGAGCAGGGGAGCAGGGGAGAAGTAATAGGGAATTGATAATTGACAATTGACAATTGTTTCCGACTCCCGATTCCCGACTCCCTGTTCCCTTGTTGAGTCTAGCATTAGGCTGTTTCAGCAAACCCTAATATAGGGCTGGCTGAACAAGTCTGCTAGTCGGTGGTGGCTGCATCTCGACTGCGCTCGATAAGCACTTAGTCGAAGTGGAATCGGCATCCTTGCTAGTTTTCCTTAACATCCAATGCGCTGAAGCGCAACTACAAGCCCTAATTATCAATTGTCAATTATTAATTATTAATTTCTACATCTTACGGATTACTGGTCAGTAACAATCGCAGCCTTTAAACTTCGGCAAAATTCCCCAATGGCCTTTAATCCCTCTGGCGGGGAATTTTCTGCTAGGCGCTTGACAAAAGCGCTGCCAACAATCACCGCATCTGCACCCCAAGCTTTAATCTGTTGGGCGTGTTCCGGCTGAGAAATGCCAAAGCCAACACCAATCGGCTTATCCGTCATACCCCGTAGGCTAGGGATGATGTCTTTTACTCTAGAAGCGACTTCAGTACGAGTTCCCGTCACTCCGGTAACGCTGACGAGATAAATAAAGCCTTGGGATTGTTTTGCGATCGCCTCAATCCGTTCTTTGGGACTTGTCGGAGCCACCAACAACGTTACATCAATCCCTTGAGCCGCCGCCGGTTTTAATAAAACCTCCGCTTCTTCTAAAGGCAAATCCGGCACAACTAAACCCTTCACTCCCGCTTGAGCCACTTGGGCGAGAAAATTGTCAATCCCCCGATAAAAAATTGGGTTGTAGTAAGTAAACAAGATAATGGGAGCCTTCACCTCTCCCTGTACCGATTGAACCACCTCTAACACCTTATCCAGTGTTACCCCCTGTTGTAACGCACGGGTAGCAGCCGCTTGAATCACCGGACCATCGGCCAAGGGATCCGAGTAAGGCACCCCCAACTCAATTAAATCCGCCCCCGATTGATCTAATACTCTTAAAGCTTCGGCCGTTGTCCCTAAATTTGGATCTCCGGCCGTAATAAAAGGGATGAGGGCGCAAGTTCCTTGTTTTTTCAGAGCTTGGAAACAATCAGAAACAGAGGTCATGGGGGGTTGAAAGGTGAAAGACACAGACCTTTGATCTTATCAGAATTTGGCGCAGGGGATGAGGTATTGCTACGTCTCAGATTGGGAGGAGTGGGCCCGCTCTTCTTGCTCTATTTCCGCTTCGAGTTGGGCTAACTCCTCGGGACTCATTTCCTCCAAACGCTTTTGTAGAACCGCGTCCTCGTAATCTTTCAACTGTTGATGATAGGTCATTTTGCCAGCGCCTACCCGGAACAAATAGGTGGCTAACCAGCCCAAAAGACCCACCACCATCAAGGCTTGTGTCCAGATTCCGGCTTGAATGCCATCCAGTCCAAACCATTGGAAACCCCAGTAGAGGAAAGCACCCGCGCCAAAAATCACTAGGGTCAAGGCGATCGCATCAATTCGTCGCATACTCTCTTTTAAGCTCCGACTTGACGGCGTTTCGGACGAAAATTGAGGAAGGGGGAGAGCAACAACAATCCGGGGAACAGGAAGAAAACAAAGAAATACATCACCGTCCGTTCCACAGAACTCGCCACATACCAACGTTGATTCAAATACCAATAGAGAACTGAAGGGAGAATCAACAAATATAAACCACTCAACACCAGATACAACAAGGCGGTCAAGGTTGTGGCCACATCTAAACTCAGAACACTCAGATCAATCATGGGGAGTTCACTCACTGGGCTAAAAACACCTATTTTAGTCTACATGGATCCCAGAAGATCGACAGCCCACCCCTGAAATCCACCACTTGCAGCTAGAGAATCGTCGAAGTGGAGTCGGGAGTCGGGGAGCGGGGGAGAGGGGGAGCGGGGGAGAAATTATCAATTGACAATTGACAATTGACAATTATCAATTATCAATTATCAATTCCCTAGCCCCACGAGTAGAGTTATTCAGCAAGCCCTAGCTATAAAACGCCTTCTGTTTGCCCGCCAAACGAGCCACAATACTGAAAATCAACACAATGGCCACTAAAACCATTGCCGCCGCCCAAGCCAAATCTTGAGAAGCCTTATAGGGGATAATCGAGAAGAAATAAATCAACACAGGCAACGTCGCAATGGGCTGCATGGGATCTGTTGCCCAGAAATTATTATTAAACGCCGTAAACAATAAAGGCGCAGCTTCCCCGGCCGCCCGTGCCAAGGCCAACACGACCCCAGTAATAATGGCCGGGAGTGCCGCCGGGATAATAATGGAAATCACCATCTGAAAACGGGTAGACCCCACCCCGATGGCCGCCTGACGCATTTCATTGGGAACTAATAACAGCGCTTCTTCTGTGGCTCGAACAATAATCGGTAACATCAACACCGCCAACGCCACACCACCGGAAAAAGCAGAAAACCCCCCCATCGGCATCACCACGACAGAGTAGGCAAAAAGTCCGCATAAGATAGCTGGCACCCCCGTTAATACGTTGGCGGAAAACTTGACGAGATAGGCGATTTTACTCCCTCGGCCAAATTCAGCTAAATAAATGGCCGATAAGATACCAAAAGGCACCGCAATGGAGCTAGCAATGGCGAGGGTGATTAAAGTCCCGATAATGGCATGACCAAACCCCCCTTCTGTTAAACCGGGAGGCGGGGGGAGTTGGGTAAAGGTATCGGGAAACTTCAGTTGATTGACCCCTTTAGCGGAGACATTAATCACCACCATAAACAGGGGAATTAAGATCGCCGTAGTGAAAATAAAGGTCAGTGACGTAAGAATAATGCTCAACATCCGCCGATGGAGAGCGACGGATTTTTTAGAGAGGTCAAATTGACCGTTATCGAATAGGGATGAGGGCTGATTGTCCACGGTATCTAAGGTTATTTACTCTGGAACGAACAAGATGGCAATTTGTACCCGAGGGGGTTTATTCAATATTTTGGAAGCGGCGAATGATTAACTCGGCCAAGATGTTCACAATGAGGGAGAGAACCATTAACACCAAACCTGCATACATCAAGGCGGAGACTTGCAAGCGTCCGGCTTCTCCGAACTGAGAGGCAATGAGTCCGGTAATGGTCGCACCGGGCTGGAGAATAGAGATATCAATACGATTGGCATTCCCTACCATCATGGCGGCTACCATGGTTTCTCCCATCGCACGACCGAGGGCGAGCATGACGGAACTAATAATCCCCGAGAGTCCGGCGGGAATCAGCACTTTAAGGATGGTTTCCCAACGGGTCGCGCCTAGAGCTAAAGAGCCAGCGCGGAGGGAGGGGGGCAACACTTCAAAGGTGCTGCGAGTGATGGAAATAATGAGGGGAACAATCATCAGGGAGAGGACTAAACCCACCACTAAGAGGTTATTCCCTCGGGGTGCGCCACCGCCAAAAATGGGAATCCAGCCGAAAGTGTTATTGAGGAATTGAAAGAAGGGGCGCAGGAAGGGAATTAAGACGAAAATCCCCCAGAGTCCTAACACAACGCTGGGAATGGCCACAATTAACTCGATGGCGAAGGCGATGGGGGTGGTGATGTAGCGGGGAACAAAATCCTCGGTCAGAAAAACGGCCACCCCTACCCCCACGGGAATGGCGATGAGGAGGGCGATAAAGGAGGTAACGAGGGTGCCGTAGATTTGGGGGAGAACGCCGTAAATGTTGGTGACGGGGTTCCAGGTCATGGTGGTTAGAAACCCTAAACCGAACTGCTGAATGGCGGGGAGGCTGGAGTTGGCGGTCTGGAGAATCACCCAGATTAAGACTGCTCCGGCGCTGATGGCAAGGAGGAGGGTTAACCCCCAAAAGCCGACATCTAAGACGCGATCGCTACTAATTTTTTTCTCTAAACTGGGAGCAGGAACTTTATCCTGTATGTCGTCAAAAGTTGTCATGATAGTTCGGGATGAGACACAAAACCAAGGAAGCAAAAAACCGGGTTTCTGGGACTATTTTGGCAGTTTAACCAAGATTTAGGCAAGAAACCCGGCGGCTTTTCCTTTAGCACGCTACGCGAACGGCATAACCCACATTAGGGTTTATTTAACGGTAACGGCATCTAATTCTTTTTTGATCCGAGCAACTATGCTATCCGGCATCGGCACATAGAACAACTCCTCGGTAATGGCACGCCCTTCAGGCCCGAGGGTCCACTCTAACACCTCTTTGAGCGCGTCCCACTTGTTAGCATCGCTATATTCCCGATAGACCATCACCCAAACCAGACCCGAGATGGGGTAAGCGTCGGGATGTTCAGGATCGGGAACTAACAGGGCGAAGTCGTCGGGCATCTCGACCCCTTCAAAGGCTAAGGACGCATTAGCTGGGAGGGGATCCGGGAAGTTGCCAGCTTTGTTTTCAATACGAGCAACGGGGATATTGTTCAATTGGGCGAAGGCATAGGACAGATAACCAATCGCGCCTTCATTTTGTTGAATCCCGGCAGCAACCCCTTCATTCCCTTGACCACCAATCCCAACGGGCCAGTCTACAGAAGTCCCGGCTCCGGCGGGCCAATCGGGACAGATGGTGTTGATATGGTTGGTAAATACAAAGGTGGTGCCGGAACCGTCGGAACGGTGGACAAAGGTGATAGGTTGGTCGGGAAATTCTACGCCTTCGTTGTCGGCTGCGATCGCGGGATCATTCCAGTTGGTAATCGTACCGCCTACAATGCCACAATAAGTTGTCCGGGAGAACTTCAACTCGGCATCTACCCCCGGCAGATTATAGGCGAAAATCACATACCCCCCCACTAAAGGCAGTTGCAGAGGTTCGTAGGGGTAAGCATCCTTAAAGGATTTCAAACGGTCAGCCGACTCGGTAATGGGTGCTTCACTCGCTCCAAAGTCTACGGTACCATTGATATACTGTTCCAACCCGGCACCACTACCGACGGATTGATAACTCACTTGAACCATGGAGTCTACTTGGCGGTTGAAGGTGTCAAACCAACGCTGGAATAAGGGAGCGGGGAAGGTTGCCCCCGCGCCACTAATGGCAACGGTGGAGGTTCGGCCACTGCCTTCTGTCTCCCCATTATTAGCGACTTCCCCCCCACAGGCCACTAAACCCGCAGAAAGAGCCGCAACAGATAAGAGTTTGACGCTGCGCCAAGAAAACAGTTGAGACGGGAAATTTAAAGATAACATCAGACCTCGAAAAAATGTGAATATACTGTTTTGCAAGGGAAAATTAAGCAGAGGAGAAAATTGTTTTTTGGTGTTTTCGCTCCAAACCCAAAACAACAACGGACTAAAATTGAACTGAAATCGAACTTGAGGAAATTTAGCTGGGTGTGATTGAGTGAACAGGATTGAATTAGCGTGATTTGGGCGAATGAAACTCGGGGTGACAATTGTTTGATCAGCCCAATTTTGACAGGTCTAGTTCCTATCACTACAACCCGTCCTCTGCCTAAGAATTCGGCTGTTCTGACCCCGTGATTGCTGCCAAAATAGGACAACAAGCTACCCTAGTAATGAGTTCCTAAGTCATGGAGCATACTTTGACCAGCTTAGTAACCATAAGGGATTTTAGGGAGTCAAGGTTAACCCATGTTTAAGGGTTCAGATTTTTTGCTAATCCCAGTCCTCCCCCTCCGGGAGTTTCAATGACAAAACAATCCCCCGCTTCTAGTTCAACCATCGCTGTATTGCCCAATTCTTCTCGGATTTCCCCCCGTCGTAAAACATAATTTTTGCCCGGTAATCCGGCCTCTCCCCCGGCTAATCCAAAGGGGGCCACCCGTCGGCGACTCGATAAAATCGCCGCCGTCATGGGTTCTAAAAACTGAATTTGACGAATTACGCCATTTCCTCCCTTAAACAAGCCGTCTCCGCCGCTCTGGGGGCGAATGGTGAAGCTTTTTAAGAGGACTGGAAACCGCCATTCTAAGACTTCGGGATCGGTGAGGCGGGAGTTGGTCATGTGGGTTTGTACGGCATCGGTTCCGTTAAAGGTTACTCCGGCACCAGATCCCCCACAAATGGTTTCATAATATTGATATTTTTCATTGCCAAAGGTGAAGTTATTCATAGTCCCTTGAGCGGCGGCCATAATCCCTAATGCCCCATATAAACAGTCGGTAATCAGTTGAGAGGTTTCTACATTCCCAGCGACGACGGGGGCGGGGAATTGGGGGTTGAGTAAGCAGCCGGAAGGGATGATAATTTCCAAGGGTTTTAAACACCCAGCATTGAGGGGAATATCTTGATCAATTAAGCTGCGAAAGACGTATAAAACGGCGGCTTTACAAATGGCAGATGGGGCGTTATAGTTACTATTAGTTTGCGGGGATGTTCCGGTAAAATCAATCACGGCTCGATTATGGTTCAGGTGGGTTTTATCCCGATGAATGGTAATTTTAACCTGAATTTTTTCCCCACTATCTAATTCTGTACTAAATTCCCCATCTTTTAAGACATTAATCACTCGCCGAACACAAAGCTCGGCATTGTCTTGAACGTAACCCATATAAGCTTGCACGGTTTCTAAGCCGTATTGTTGCACCATTTTTTGCAGTTCCTGCACGCCTTTTTCATTGGCGGCGATTTGGGCTTGTAGGTCGGCGATATTTTGGGTTAAGTTGCGGACAGGATAGGGGCTATGGGTTAATAATTCAATCAGTTCTGACTCGCGAAAAATCCCCTGATCAACTAACTGGAAATTATCGATCAAAATGCCCTCTTCTTCTACCCTTGTACTATGGGGGGGCATGGAACCGGGGGTAATGCCGCCGATATCGGCATGATGCCCGCGAGAGGCGACGTAAAAGAGGGGTTTTGATGGGAGATCATGGGGGTGAAAAACGGGGGTAATAACGGTAATATCGGGGAGGTGGGTTCCGCCATTGTAGGGGTTATTGAGGGCGTAGACATCGCCGGGTTTAAAGGGGTGTTGTTGATTTTCAATTAAGCGGGTGACGCTTTCGCCCATTGAGCCTAAATGAACGGGTATATGGGGGGCGTTGGCGACTAATTGACCTTGCTGATCAAAAATGGCGCAGGAGAAGTCTAAACGCTCTTTAATGTTGACAGAATAACTGGTGTTTTGGAGGGTTGTCCCCATTTGTTCGGCGATGGAACGGAAGAGGTTATTAAAGATTTCTAAGAGGACGGGATCGGCTTGATTTGGGCTGGGGATGGTGTTAGGGGAGAGGGTTGGGCTGGCGACTTGGCGTAAAATTAGGTGCTGGTAGGGGTTGACTTCGGCTTGCCAACCGGGTTCCAGGACATTGGTTCCGGTGGGTTCGATGATTAGGGCGGGACTGGGAATAATATCACCGGGTTGGAGGTCTTCCCGTTGGTAGACGGGGGCTTGATGCCATTGATCGGCGGTGTAAAGGGGGACGGTGGTGAGGGGTTGGGGGGGGTGGGGTGTGGTGCGGGGGTGGGTCTTTTCGGGGGGGATT
>NZ_JAIHOM010000083.1 GCF_026130165.1 Spirulina subsalsa FACHB-351
GGTGGGGCGCGCCCGAATTCACGCATCGGGAGAGATTCCCTCTTGGTTGGTTGGAGAAATCCTGTCAGCTAACGGAGACTCGTAGAACGATGAATCCCCCTGCCTTCAGGCGGGGGAGAACGTCAAATTCTCTCCCCTTTCTCCCATGATTCAGCGTTATTGGCAATTCTTCACCACCGTTTTAGGGATTATCTTCCGTCATCCCATCACCGGAACCACCTTGATTCCCGTCTTACCTGACGGCAAAATCGTCCTGATTCGTCGTCGAGACACAGGAAAATGGGGATTACCCGGTGGGATCATTGACTGGGGGGAAGATATTCCCACCACCGCTCATCGTGAGTTAGCAGAGGAAACCGGGTTAGAAATTACCGAGATCCGGCGGTTAGTAGGAGTGTATTCTGCGCCCGATCGCGATCCTAGAATGCACTCCATTAGTATTGTCTTGGCCGTATCGGCTCAAGGAACCCTCAAAGTCCAAGACACGAACGAAATCACCGACGTGCGCGCCTTTGACCCCCAAGAGATTCCCTTTGGCCATTTAAGTCATGATAACGACCGTCAGTTGCAAGATTATCTCAATCACTTGACAACAATTGCTTAGTGTGCATCTAAAAACCAGAAGAGGAAGATGACTTAAGCATCTCTTATCAATCCCTCTCTAAACGTAATTTTTTGTGACTTTTTCCCAAATCTGTGGAATTATAATTCCAACATTGCTCAAACTCCTTTCGTCTACCTTTATTGATTCAATCTGGTTGAACTCAGATGCAATTACCCGTCCGCAATTCTCGAATCCGCCTCTCTCAGGGACAAATGTTCTGGCGGGAAGTTGGCAAAGGAACGCCCCTCGTGTTCTTACATGGCGCAGGAAGCGATGGCAGTCAGTGGCTCCCCGTTTTTGAGCGCTTAGGTGATCATTACCAGTGTTTTGCGCCTGATTTGCTGGGATTTGGGGAGTCGGAACAACTGGATATACACCAGTCCATCCACCTCCATGTAGAGTGTTTAGAGGAATATATTGCCGCACTCAAGTTAGAAAAGTTTTACTTAGTAAGTTATTCCATCGGGGCATGGGTAGCCACCCATTACACCCTGAAATACCCGGAAAAGGTGCAAGGAATGGTGGTAATTGCCCCGGAAGGGGTAGATGTCAAAGAGCAGGAGGGACGCTGGAAGACGGAAAAAAGCCTCACCTCCCCCCGTTCCCTGTTTTGTTGGTGGTTGCAATTCCTATTTCCCATTGCCAAGCTGTTGGGGATTCACAGCAATATTGAGCAATTGTTGAACTATCGGAAGCAATTATTAGCTTGTCCGGCCACTTGTCAGCTATTGTTCCAACGGCGCAGTCAGGAGATTAAGGAAGAGTTGCTTTATAATCAGTTGGCGGGTTTGAAGACTCCGGCGCTGGTTTTGCAAGGGGGACAAGATCAGGCCGTGCGTATTGCCCAGAGTAAGGTTTATGCTCAACTTTCCCCCGCAGCGCGTTTAAGGGTGATGAAACACGGGGGGGCAGATTTACCCCAAGTTTGGCCCGATAGTATTGTCCAGGAAATTCGCCGTTTTGCCGTAATTTTGGCTGAAATTAGGGGATGAGGGGAAAGCAACGGGTTTTGATTGTGGTGTCCCATCCGGTGCCTTATATCATTCCCTTGTTTCGGGGAATGGTGGCTGAGGGGACGTTAGATCCTTTGGTGGCCTATTGCAGTTTGGAGGGGGTGGAGTCCTATCAAGATCCGGAGTTCGGGACGGAGATTGCTTGGGATGTGCCGATGTTGGAGGGCTATGATTGGGTGAATCCGCCTAATGTGTCCCCTCGGCCGGGGATTGGACGGTTTTGGGGGTTGATTAATCCTCAGTTGATGGATTTGGTGGATCAGGTGGATGGGGTGATAGTCTATGCGGGCTATGCCTACGCGAGTTTTTGGCTGGTGGCTTGGGCGGCGAAGTTGAAGGGTAAGCCGTTTTTGTTTAGTACCGATGCGAGTAGTATTGCTCCTCGCGATCGCGCCTCATGGAAACGTTGGCTTAAACCCTTGATTCTACCTTGGATTTTCCGCCTCGGGGATGTGATTTTGGTGTCCTCGACCTACGGGAAAGAAATGGTCGAAGGTCTGGGCATTCCCCCCCAACGGGTGGTTTTAACCCCCTCGGCTACGGATAATGACTGGTGGTTAGCTCAAGGGGCCAAGGTCGATCGGGACGCGGTGCGCCAAGGCTGGGGCATTGCCGAGGATGGGGTGGTCGTCTTATGTGCGGGCAAGCTACAGTATTGGAAGCGACCCCACGATATCCTCCGGGCTTTTGCTTTAGCGAATGTGCCGGGGAGTTATTTATTTTATGCCGGGGATGGGGTGTTACGACCCGAATTAGAGGCGGAGGCGGCCACTTTGGGAGTAGGCGATCGCGTGAAGTTCCTCGGTTTTGTGAATCAACAGGAGTTAGTCGGAGTGTATCGCGGGGCTGATTTGTTTTGTTTATGTTCCGAGTATGAACCCTTTGGGGTGGTGGTGAGTGAGGCCATGTTGTGCGAAACAGCCGCCGTGGTGAGTGATCAAGTGGGGGCGCGGGAAATTATCGAGTCGGGGGTGAATGGTTTCGTTTATCCCTGTGGTGATATTGACGCACTGGCGCAGGTTTTACGGGAAATTTTGCCGGAGCGCGATCGCCTCAAAACAATGGCTAAAGCCGCCCAAAAACGCCTAGAAACCTGGTCCCCTCGGGAAAATGTCGCCGCCCAAATTCAAGCCTTCCTACTCGCAAAATCAATCAACAATTGATAATTGATAATTAATTATTCTTCCCCATTCCCCATGTCCTTTCTAACCTATCTCAATCGCCCTGAATATATCCTCCAACCTTGGCAAATCTATCAACGATTACTTAATCCTCCCCACCAAGCACTAGGGGAATTTAAAACCATTCAACTCAATTGGGGACTCCCCTTTAAAATTCTCCCCAACCCTGATGATAAAGTCGAGTGGTCTTTATGGACCATGCGCATTTATGATCCTGCCCTATCCGAAACCCTCTGGCGACTCATTGAACCCGGAGAAACCGTGTTAGATATTGGCGCAAATATTGGTTATATGACCAGTTTAATGGCCGTTAAAGTCGGGAAAACAGGTCAAGTCTTAGCCTTTGAACCCAACCCAGAAGCCTATCAAGAATTGCTCGAACAAGTGAACCGTTGGCAAGCCTACCCAAACCTAGGTCAAATTTATGTAAAACCCATTGCCTTATCGAATCAACCCGGAGAAGGTCTGTTAAAAATTCCCAAATATAATCGCGGAGAAGCTGCCTTAATTTCAGCCGAAGCCCAAACCTCACCCGATATTCTCAAAACCTATGCTGTTACCCTTGACAAATTGGATAATTTGTGCCAAGAAAATCAGAAAATATCAGTGATCAAAATAGATATTGAGGGGCATGAACTTCCCACATTTCAAGGAGCAGAAAACCTGCTAAAACAACAAAATATTCGGGACATTTGTTATGAAGACCATGCCGGATATCCTAGCCCAGTCAGTGATTATTTAGAACAGTTTGGCTATCAAATTTTCAGGATTTGGAAAGGCTTCCAGAAGCCCTTACTGTACCCCGCCACTTACTCAGAAATCCATCCTTGGGAACCCCCCAACTATTTGGCCACTTTAGCTCCAAAACGAGCCAAAGAAAAGCTAAAACCTCTGGGATGGTCAGTGTTAAAACAGCAGTAAAAAAAAGAATTGCATCTGTAGGTTGGGTGGAGCGCCAGCGCAACCCAACAACCCACTTAAAAAGGGCTTGCTAAGTATCTGTAGGTTGGGTGGAGCGCCAGCGCAACCCAACAACCCACTTAAAAAGGGCTTGCTAAGTATCTGTAGGTTGGGTGGAGCGCCAGCGCAACCCAACAATCAACCTTAAAATTTCCCTATTCCCATGAGCAGACTTATTCAGCAAACCCTAGAACAGCCTCATTAGAAACAGTTCTAGGGTTTCCGACTTAAAATCTTTGACCCCAAAGGAGGAGGAAAAGTTTCTAATACTCCGGCACAGAAGCATCAACTTCCCGACTCCAGGCCAAGATTCCGCCTTTCACGTTCGTTCCCTCAATGCCATGTTCTTGGAGAATTCCTAACGCCTTCGCAGAACGTCCTCCCATCTTACAATGGGCAATTAAACGATGACCATTGAGCAGATTTTTCACCTTTTCCACGCCGGGACCTTCTTCAATTTCCGGCAGAGGCACTAACACCGAACCCGGAATTTTAGCAATATCGTATTCATTGGGGTTACGAACATCAATTAAGACAAAATCATTGGTTCCACTATCTAACAGTTGTTTTAGCTCTTGTACAGTCATTTCCGACATAGTTTGACGCTTCCTTTCTTCCTCGGCTTTAGCTTGGGGAATGCCACAGAACTGTTCATAGTCGATGAGTTTCTCAATCACCGGACGTTCTGGGTTAGGACGTAGGCGCAATTCCCTGAATTTCATATCTAGGGCATTATAGAGCAACAAACGCCCGCTTAAGGTGTTACCTGTTCCCAGAATAATTTTAATCGCCTCGGTCGCTTGAATCACGCCGATAATACCCGGGAGAACACCTAAAACACCCCCTTCAGCACAGGAGGGAACTAATCCGGGGGGTGGGGGTTCCGGGAATAAGTCGCGGTAGTTGGGGCCGCCTTCGTAGTTAAATACGGTAGCCTGGCCTTCAAAGCGGAAAATAGAACCGTAGACGTTGGGTTTGTTCAACAACACACAAGCATCATTGGTGAGATAACGGGTGGGGAAGTTGTCGGTACCGTCAATCACCACATCGTAAGGCCCCATAATATCTAGGGCGTTTTCTGAACTCAAGCGGGTTTCGTATAAGTCCACTTGGCAGAAGGGGTTAATTTCTAAAATCCGGTTTTTGGCGGATTGGATTTTGGGTTTTCCGACCCATGAGGTGCCGTGAATCACTTGCCGTTGTAGGTTGGAGTGGTCCACAATGTCAAAGTCCACAATGCCAATGCGACCGATTCCGGCGGCGGCGAGATAGAGCAGGAGGGGGGAGCCGAGTCCTCCGGTGCCAATACAAAGAACACTAGCGGCTTTTAAGCGTTTTTGACCTTCTACTCCCACCTCGGGCAGGATGATGTGGCGTGAATAACGCTCATAGTCATCTTTGCTCAGTTGGATTTCCTCTAAATTGGGATTTAGCATAATAGTTCAGTGTGACGATCAGCTTCCGAACTTTTGATCATACCCTTTTTTGATCGTCTGTAGGAGGAGGGAGAAAATGTTGACTTCTCCACGGGCTAAAACCGCGTGGATTCTAAGCGGATGTTACGAGCGCGGTTGCAATCGCCTCCCGACTCCCGACTCCCGACTCCCTGTTCCCTAGCCCCACGAGTAGAGTTATATGCCTAACGGCACGCTTCGCGTACAGCAAGCCCTACTTATTCTAGGGGTAACAGGATTATATTTTCTCCAATTAGGTGTTCTAATTCTAACTCTTTAAGTAAAGCTTGCCATGGGGTATCATGGGCAACCGTACCATTATTTTCTAGGACTTTCTGTGCTATATTGGTAACAATATCATGGGAAAAATAATCAGAATTTTGCGCGGAAACTGGGATTTTTTCGATAAATCCATTTAGGATGATATCATGGTGCTGTCCCCGTCTTCTCTCGCTACAGTTCAAGACAAAAAACCACTCATAGAGTTGATTATCTAATAAAGGCGTTTCCGGGGATAAGGGAATGCCAATAATCCCTGATTGTTCGAGGGGAGCAATCGAAGTTCTATAAATAGTTCTTTGATTTCGACGATCAATATCGCGCTTTTCTACACGAAAGTTAATTTCATGAATTTGGTCGCGGGTATAAGGAATATAAACCCATAAAATCGGATGTTCTGTAGTGGTAATTTCTTGAAAGCTGGGCGGAGCAATTAGGCTAATTTCATGATCTGTAGGCTGACAGTTTCCTAGGGGAGAACCGGGGGGACGAGTGCCACCAGGGCCTCTTTGTGTTGAGGGGGTTCCTCGATTAGACGAGGAACGATTTTGGCTGTATAGTATTTGGGCTTTAAGAGCAGAGTCAGAAATAAAAGACAGTAAGACCAAGACTAAGGAAAGGGTGAGTAATTTCATGAGCGTTTTTCCTATTTTTTAAATCGGGAGAGGGGCAGTAATGCGATGATCATTCCACTCATTAAATAGACTAGAATAGCGGGAATCAATGGCAACCAGCCTCCCCCTATTACTAGGATTCCCCAACAAAGACCATAAATAACGCCCAGGGTTAAACTGAGGGTTAAGACATAAGTCACTTGGGACATTTTGTAATATTGTTTATAGACCATTAAACCTGTGCCTAAAATCGACCAAAATCCAACCCAAAGGATGTCACACCAGAAAGGTAAAACCCACAACAGAGGACGTTTATCTAGGACTGCACTAATGAGGGAACTAACAAGATGGGCTTGTATGTGTAAACTCCGCATATTGCCGTAGGGTGTTTGATTTTCATCTCGACTACTAGAAGCAATGACACCGATTAAAACAATACGATCTCTGATCCAATCGGGTTGAAAAGATCCTGCTAAAAGCTGTTGTACTGAGATAGATTGAGCTAGTTTAGGGGTTGTTCGATAGTTGAGGAGCAATTGATACCCTTGAGAGTCATGATTTTGGTATCCTCCGCTATGAGAACCTAATGGTTGCAAAACAAGATCACCCACTTGCCACTTGTTTTCGGAGTTGAGGGAAAACTCTATGTTTTGTGGAGTTAGGTATTCTTGGACGATTTGAAATCCAAAGGAAAAGTTGCTGGAACAGGAGGAATAGTCTGCGATGATGGGGGCGCTACGCTCTAGTAAAATTCGGCGGATTACATTGTGTTTACCATCCCATTCGAGGTCATTGTACCCCACTTGTTCTGGAGGACTGTGGGGAGGGGGTGCGATCGCCTCGTTCCCGTATTCATCTCCCAAAGCACAACTCGTAATTAAGTGATCCTGTTGTTTAAACTGTTTCACCAGTGCCTCATATCCGGTAGAAACAGGTTGATCACGGTAGATATTTAAACCAATCACTCGCGGTTGATGGGTGCTGAGTTTACTCAAGACTTGGCTTAAGATGTCATCTGGTAAAGGATTCCCATATTGGTTCAAATCTTCCTCTGTTACTCCCACCAACAATAAACGGGGATCCCCAGCTTCCACGGGACGCTGTACCAACAGATGATCATAGGTCGCCCATTCCCAGGGTTGCAATGCCCCAGTTGCCCGCACTCCCATCACTAAGGCCGTGCAGAGGAGACTTATCCCCACCCACTGCCACCCCCAAGGGGTGGGTTTCTTGACGGTGCTGGACCGTAGGAGTTTGTCCCAAGTTAAGGAGTCTACCCCGGGGTTTTGATAGACTATCGGCAACCAACTAGCACAGGGGAACTCGCTCTCTAGTCCCTGTAGACGCTCTCGGGCGACTTGTACCGCTTGTTCAAAGGGTTTTCCCTGACAAAAAGCAGCTAAGAAATATTTCAGGAATTCATGGGCGACTTGATCCGGAACTAACTCTCGCATGACGACCATTTGGGGAATAGAGAGATCATTGAGACGACGGGCTAATCCTAACCCATCACAGGAGTTAAAGATGGCTAACTGTAACCCTTGATTGACGGCGGTTTTCAGGCCATACCACAACTCATCAATGGTTAAACTTTCTTCGGGATTAATGTAGAGTTTTCCGGTTCCGGTGTCGCGATCGGTTTCACTGTGTCCGGCAAAAAAGATCATGTCCCAAGATTGTTCCCAGAGTTGGTCATTAATAGCACTGCGTCGGGGTTCCACGAGGAAGAGGGGATCCACGTTGGGTAAACTCTGGATAATTTCATAGTCTACGTCGGTATTAATCCCTTCCCGATGGCCGAGGATGACGAGAATTTTGAGCTTAGAATGGGGTTTAGGGGGGCTGGGTGGACTGGAAGTGAGACTGAGGGGGCTAAAGAGGGGTTCTGTGGGGCAGTATTGGGCTAAAACCTGCCAAAGGTGCCAGGGGAGTTTTTGCAGGTGGGGATCATCTGTGCGCAGGAGGAAACGGGGGGGGTGATCGGGTCGGACGGTGACTAATAATTCTTGGGTGATGGGGGTGAAGGTGGGGGATTGTAGCCATTGGTTGATGCGATCGCCCAAACTTTGCCCCGACTCCTGACAAGCGACCCGTTTCTCCTGAATTGACCCCCCATAATCAATGGTCTTAGCCTTCAATTTCCGAGCATAGGGCGCTCCCAAAGGACGATATTTTTCTAACCAGTGCTGGTCAATAAGTTGAGCTAATACAGGATCTCCCGGCAAAAAACCCACCCGTTCCACTTGGGGGCGCTGTTGTTCCTCCCCCACCTCCAACATGACCCGAAACCCTTGTTGAGCTAGGTTTCCATCTAGTTTGAGTGTGATGAGTTGTCCCATATTGACCCTCGTCCCCTTGCTGATCATGACTTCTATCTTAAATCTCCGGCAAACATCGGGATTTTGATGCAAGTGATCTGTAGGTTGGGTGAAGCGAAGCGCAACCCAACAAAAGAATTGATAATTGTTTAGCTATTCGTAGGTTGGGTGAAGCGAAGCGCAACCCAACAAAAGAATTGATAATTGTTTAGCTATTCGTAGGTTGGGTGAAGCGAAGCGCAACCCAACAACTCCCCTTTGAGTTAAGGTGTAGGGAGAGACATTATTGACTACTCCCACCGTTACTTGACCCCCTAACAAAGAAACAGCCACATTAAAAGTGGCTGCCTCTTCATATCTAAAGACCTGAGACTAGAAATCTAGACATCATAGTACAGGGAGAACTCATAGGGGTGAGGACGTAACCGCATGGGGTTGATTTCATTGTCCAGTTTGTAAGAAATCCAGTTTTCAATGAAGTCCTCGGTGAATACTCCCGTATCCGTTAAGAAAGCGTGGTCATTTTGTAAATGCTCCAGCGCATCCTCTAAAGAACCGGGGGTGCTAGGAATCTTGCTCAACTCTTCAGGACTCAAGTCATAGATATCTACATCCAAAGGAGAACCGGGGTCAATTTGGTTCTTGATACCATCCAACCCAGCACAAAGCATGGCCGCAAAGGCAATATAGGGATTACAGGTAGCATCAGGACAACGGAACTCTAAACGTTTCGCTTTAGGATTGGGGCCAGAGAGAGGAATCCGGATGGAAGCGGAACGGTTGCCTTGAGAATAGGCTAAGTTCACCGGAGCCTCAAAACCGGGAACCAGACGCTTGTAGGAGTTGATGCTGGGGTTGGTCAGGGCAAGCAGTGCCGGGGCGTGTTTGAGTAGACCCCCAATATAATGCAGTGCCATTTGACTCAGGTTGGCATAATTGCCTTCTCCCCAGAATAGGGGTTGTCCGTCTTTCCAGATGGATTGGTGGGTGTGCATCCCAGACCCGTTATCGTTAAATAGGGGTTTGGGCATAAAGGTGGCACTCAGACCGTATTTTTTCGCCACGTTTTTGATGACGTATTTGTAGGTCATCAGGTAGTCGGCGGATTCTACGAGGGTGGCAAAACGAATCCCTAGCTCGTTTTGACCCCCGGTAGCTACTTCATGGTGATGTTTCTCAATGGGAACACCACATTTAGCCATCGTCAGCAACATTTCTGTCCGAATGTCTTGGAGGGTGTCGGTGGGAGCGACGGGGAAGTAACCTTCTTTGTAGCGGGGTTTGTAACCTAAGTTGCCGCCTGCTTCTTCCCGTCCAGAGTTCCAACGACCTTCAATACTGTCAACGTAGTAGAAGCCTTTGTTTTCAGTTTGGTCAAAGCGGACATCGTTGAAGAGGAAAAATTCAGCCTCGGGACCAAAAAAGGCGGTATCTCCAATACCCGTGGAGTTGAGGTATTCAATGGCTTTGGCGGCGATACTGCGCGGATCTCGACTGTACCATTCTCCGGTGCGGGGTTCCTTGATGCTACAAACCATGCTCAAGGTTTTTTCTTCGTAGAAGGGTTCAATCCAAGCGGTTTTAGGGTCAGGAACCATACACATATCGGACTCGTTAATGGCTTTCCAACCCCGGATACTGGAGCCATCAAAGGGTACGCCATCAACAAAGGAACTCTCGTCAATCTGGTCGTAGTAGAACGAGCAGTGCTGCCAAATCCCTGGCATATCAATGAATTTCAGGTCGATGATCTGGATGTTTTCATCTCTAATCATCTGTAATACTTCTTGGGGTGTCTCTGGCATAGATGACTCCTTAATTAGGATCTGCTTTTGTTGTCTCGAATGATGATCGTAGAGAGTGGGTTCACCGGATTTTGTATTGTAGGATACGGAATCTCAGGGAATTTCTGCTAGAAAACCTGTAAAGATTGCAAAAATGTTATCTGTGATACAGTTTTTTTGCACATGAGAGGCTTTGTTGAAGAAATGTTGCGAAAATGAGTTAAGGAAGAGAGTCTAGGGCATCTTAGGGCATGGGCTGGTCTTCCTTATGAGATGATAAATGACTAGAGCAATTTTTTGAGCTTGCTTGTGGCAAACAAAAATTTAAAATTCGATTGATTGGGAGCGCAAATTTATGAAAGATGCAGTAACGACACTGATCAGAAACTACGATGTAGCTGGGCGTTATTTTGATCGCAATGCGATGGATAGCCTGAAGTCCTATTTTGATTCGGGAATGTCCAGATTATCGGTTGCGTCTATGATTACGTCTAATGCGGCGGCTATTGTGAAACAGGCTGGTTCTCAACTATTTGAGCAGGTGCCTGAGTTAATCCGTCCCGGTGGAAATGCCTATACGACTCGTCGTTATTCGGCTTGTTTGCGGGATATGGACTATTATCTCCGTTATGCGACCTATGCGTTGGTGGCTGGGGATAATGATGTGTTAGATGAGCGGGTGTTACAGGGGTTACGGGAAACTTATAATTCTTTGACTGTTCCCATTGGCCCCACGGTGATGGGGATTCAAATTATGAAGGATATTGTCAAAGGGATGGCGGCGAGTCAAGGGGTGGAGGATACCAGTTTCCTTGATGCACCGTTTGATCATATGACGCGGGAGTTGGGAGAGAAGGATCTCTAGGTTCTAGAAGTCTGATCTTTCTGGAGAAGCAGGCGATCGCATTTCCGGTTTCGGTGGGGTGCGATCGCCTTCTCATAAGAAAAGGGTGGGAGTTTGGAAACTCAGTGTCTTTAGACTTGAGAGGAAAAACGACTCAGGGGAATTTATTCCCCTTTAAGTTATCTCTAGCGTTCCGTGAGTTTAATCACATTTTCCATAATGGTGACATCATAATCCCCGAAAACGTTTTGACCTAGCAATCCCATATTCCCCATCCCTCGTTCATTCGTCCGATTGCCAAACGTGACCATTACATTTTCGACGATTAATTCCCCCAGTTGTAACTCACTCACCCGGCCCACATCTACCTCAATGGTTCTCCCATCCGCCACAGTAACCCGGCTTTTACCCAAAGATTGCATATTCAACTGTCGCGCCATACTCGGCAAAATCATAGTTGTGGTAGCTCCCGTATCAAAAAGCATCTCATAGGATTCACCATTAAACCGGACATCCACCACCGGAATACTCGCGACACGGCGTTTAATCGGGATCTCAAAACTCCGACGATCATCAGGAGGAGGAATAGTCACCACTGGGGATTCTGGAGAACCTTCCGTGACAGTCGGTAAACCCCCCCCCTCACAATTCCAATTCAAAACGAAAACATTCCGACTCGCCAAGGTTTGTAAACGGCTTTGATAAACCGTTAAACGGGCGGCATAATTGGGAGCGAGACTTTTCATCTCGTTAATAGCGCGAATGGCCTGATTCCAATCCTGAGCGCAAATCGCTTGACGTAAAATCCCATTCAGAGAACCTTCATCCGGTGTGTCAATTGCCCAACTAGAGCGAGCAAAGACGACATTCGACACAATGATACTCATTAGGAGCATCCCCCCCACTGATGGGCGCAAGAACCCCATCGCCCATGATTTCCGGCTTGATAAAGAGGACATAACCAATCGCTAAAACAAATTCTGGTGATTTTATCTTGAATGTTGGGGTGAAGAACCCCGTTACACGAATGTTAACGGTGGGATAAAACCCCCACCAACAAAAAAGGCGTAGCATCCATATTTTAGCAACTTTTTTGTCAAAGCAGAAAAATGTGTGCTAAACCATAGTTAGGCTAGTGAGGTTAACACAAATGTTAGTCTTAGAGTTTAAGGTTAGGGCTAAAAAACATCAATATCCAGCCATAAATGAAGCGATACGCACGGCTCAGTTTGTCCAGAATAAGTGTTTACGCTTTTGGATGGATAACCAAGAAGTAAATAAATACGAACCAGATCGGTAGATTAAGGCTGCTTGGAACTTACGATGTGATAGCCTATGAAGATTTAAGAATTAAGAACTTAGTGAAAAATCATTTTCTAGCTGAATCAATTAACGATGTTGCCTGGTATCAATTCCGTCTTTAGCTGGAGTATCTAGGGAAAAAACACGGCAAAGTCACTATTGCTGTATCCCCTCAATTGACTAGCCAAAACTGTTCTAATTGTGGGGAAAAAGTCAAAAAATCCCTGTCCACCAGAACCCATATTTGTGCTTGTGGGTGTCAGTTAAACAGAGACGAAAACGCCGCAGGCAACATCTTAAAACTGGGATTAAGTACCGCAGGGCATTCGGGAACTTGGCTACAAGATAGCCTAAACGCTTTGGGAGAGGATACCTCTACTTTTTCAGGAGAAATCCTGTCTAAGCAAGTCACCTTGGTGAACAAAGAATCCCCCGTTATAGCGACGAGAGGAGCTTAACGGCGGGAGTGTCAAGGAGAGTGAAATCAACAGATGGCAACTTAATGCCATATTCCTTCCCCTTCCACAGGGGAGACAGGGGGGGCTACGCTCCTCTTAAGTGCTGAGTTCTTAAGTGCTGAGTTCTTAAGTGCTGAGTTCTTAAGTGCTGATGACGGCTAAAAACCTAATCGGCAGTGGATTATAACAAAAATCGCCGCAAAAGTCAAAAACAAAAAGCTAAAAAAAACCTTAAGAAAGTAACAGAAATTAACAGATTTCTCCGGCAAAATCTAAAACTTTGTTGCAGAAATGAAGCCCTTCCCAACAAACTGGCTAAACTGACTAAGTACCCCCATTCTGAAATTGAGAATTGATCAAACGAAGACTTGATCAAGGGGAACCGACCATTCACAGACCTTCACTATAGAGGACATACTAGAGGATATAACTATGGGAAAACCAACGGGTTTTATTGAATATCTACGGGAAGTCCCCTCTGAACTCTCCCCTTCAGAACGTATCCAAAACTGGGACGAGTTCCATTTACCCATGCCCGAGGATAAACTCCGCACCCAAAGTGCGCGGTGTATGGATTGTGGAACGCCCTTCTGCCATACGGGTACAGTCATCAGTGGGATGGCGAGTGGTTGCCCGATCAATAACCTAATTCCCGAGTGGAATGATTTAGTCTATCGAGGTCTGTGGGAAGAAGCCCTAGATCGTCTACACAAAACCAATAATTTCCCCGAATTTACCGGCCGTGTATGTCCTGCCCCTTGTGAAGGATCTTGTGTGTTAGGGATTCATAACCCCCCTGTTACCATTAAGAATATTGAATGTTCTATCGTTGACAAAGGTTGGGATGAAGGTTGGATCACCGCAGAACCCCCCAGCAAACGAACCGGGAAAAAGGTGGCCATTGTGGGATCTGGCCCGGCGGGTTTAGCGGCCGCGGCCCAGTTAAATAAAGCTGGGCATTGGGTGACTGTTTATGAACGGGCAGATCGTCCCGGTGGGCTGTTAATGTACGGCATTCCTAACATGAAACTGGATAAGCAAGAGGTGGTATTACGTCGCATCCAACTTCTGGAACAAGAAGGGATCAAGTTTGTTTGTAATACGGAAATCGGCACAGATTTACCGGCCGAAACCTTGCTCAATGAATATGATGCCGTTGTCCTTTGTACTGGAGCCACAAAACCCCGGGATTTACCCATTGAAGGGCGAGAATTATCGGGCATTCACTTTGCCATGGAGTTCTTAACGGCTAATACGCAGACTTTGCTCGATGGAACCGGAATTCCGCCTATTTCCGCACAAGGGAAGGATGTGATGATTATCGGGGGAGGTGACACGGGAACCGACTGTGTGGGAACTTCTATCCGTCATGGCTGCAAGAGCCTAGTTCAGTTGGAAATTATGCCCAAACCCCCCA
This sequence comes from Spirulina subsalsa FACHB-351, assembly GCF_026130165.1. Classification (GTDB taxonomy): domain Bacteria; phylum Cyanobacteriota; class Cyanobacteriia; order Cyanobacteriales; family Spirulinaceae; genus Spirulina_A; species Spirulina_A subsalsa_A. The sequence goes on from NZ_JAIHOM010000083.1 coordinate 14,229, forward strand.
ACGAACGAGCGGCGAATAATCCCTGGCCGGAGTGGCCGAAGGTCTATCGGATGGACTATGGCCAAGAGGAAGCGGCGGCTAAGTTTGGCGATGATCCCCGTTTTTACCTGACGACGGCGACGAAGTTTGAAGGGGACGAACAAGGCCAGGTGAAGGCTGTGCATACCGTTGATATTGAATGGCAGAAGGATGAACAGGGCCGTTTTAGCCCCAAACCGATTGCGGGAACGGAAAAGGTGATTCCTACTCAGTTGGTGTTGCTGGCGATGGGTTTCTTGGGGCCAGAACAACCGTTATTAGATGCGCTGGGATTGGAACGGGATGCCCGCAGTAATGTTAAGGCAGATTATGGGCAGTATGAAACCAGTTTGCCCGGTGTGTTTGCGGCTGGGGATTGTCGGCGCGGTCAAAGTTTGGTGGTCTGGGCGATTAATGAGGGGCGGGGTGTTGCTCGTCAGTGTGACCTGTATCTGATGGGAGCAACGGATCTGCCCTAGCTTTTGCCCGGGTTGCTGATGGTTTGTTTTATTGATTTTTGGAGGAATTGGATGATGTTATTATCTCCGCGCAAGGTTTACCATAATTTGGCGTTGTTGGAAAAGGTGGATGTGGCGACGAGCGCCCTTTACCGTCAACAGGCCCAAGAGGTGTTAGCGGATGAGTCGGTGAGTTTGACGTGGCGGCAGGCGATCGCACATCGTTTGAATGACGCTAATCATCGTCTGGAACTCAAGGTGGTGAGTCCCAACGATAGTTACTAATCCAGGACTCAGGGCGAGGGTTGAGAAACTCCCTCAAGTTGGGTATTCGTTAGTATTGGTTAGCGCAAAAAGATCGGAATAAACATCCACTAATTATCAATTATCAATTATCAATTGTTTACTGTATCTAGTGTTATGGCATTTTTTCGTCAATATGTAGCCCCTTTCATCGTGGTTTTAATTTTTTTGGTGGCTTTAGTGGCTGTGAGTGCGCGGATTTTCCTGCCCTCTGATTTGGCGGCACCTGCTCCAGTGGAGGCTTTTGAGGGGGATCAGGCGATGATTACACCCATTACACCTTGGGGAGGGGTGAATGCAGCACCTCGGGTCTAGGAGGGGGCTGTGAGTTTGCCTATGGGATACCGTTGGGCAAAAGCTTCCTCTGAGGAACGCTCGGTTTTATTGGAGTTTGTCTACTTAACCTATCAGGAATTGTGTCCTGATGGCTTTGCTGAAGGGTTGGGCTGGCAGATGATTGATCAGTATTGTTCCGAACAAACACCGCGCTGGTGGGTGGTGTTGGAGGAGGAGTTAGCCTTTAATCCGGTGGCGGGATTATGGTTAGGGAATGCCTTGGATCCGGTACAGGGCGATCGCTTTGCTCAGATTTTCCTGCTCTATGTCCGACCCGAACACCGTCACCAAGGGCTGGGAAGTGCCTTGATGGGGGAAGCACAAGCTTGGGCAATGGCTAGAGGCGATCGCCAAATTGGCTTACAAGTGTTTGCCCACAATCAAACCGCCCTCTCCCTATACCACAAGTTGGGCTATCACACCCATTCCCTATTAATGGTTAAATCTTTATAGCTATTTATTAATTGATTGAGCCGAGAAAGCCCCCTTTCAACAGTGAAAGAGAGCAAATAGGGGTTAAATTATGGTCTGTATTTTTTACCTACCAGAGAAAATTCCCAGAATCCGGAAAAACAGCCAGAAATTTTGAGGCCGAGTTTGCCAGAGGCAACCTTGAGGACAATTCCCATCGGTAGATTAACCCCAAACGCGACCTAAATTTAAGACAAAACCCGATAACACTTCCTCCCCCGATAACTCAGCCGGATTCGACAGTATTTCCACATCTAAACCCCTTCGATACACCTCCACCATTCTAGTTTGAGGATCAATTAACCAACCCAATCTAGCCCCATTTTCCAGATACTCCTGCATCTTCTCTTGTAGCAACTTCAAACTATCCGACTGTGAACGCAATTCCACCACAAAATCCGGGCAAATCTGAGGAAATGTCGCTTTTTGTTCATCCGTCAGCACCTCCCAACGTTCTGGACTAACCCAAGAAGCATCAGGAGAACGAATAGCACCATTAGGTAAAGTGAAGCCCGTATTACAATCAAAAGCCTCTCCCTGTTGATAGTTTTCATACCAGCGATCGAGTTGTCCAATGATACTACGATTGCGTTTTCCAGTTTGCCAACCTGTGGGAGGATTCACAATTAACTCTCCTATTGCCGTTCTCTCTAGTTGTAATTCACGATTGCAGACTGCTAAGGCCGTAAACTGTTCTGGGGTGACATAGAGATTCAGAGTTCTGGGTAACTCCAGTAACAGCGTTTCTGTTTCCGGTTTGGCGGGTGTCTGTACCATAACGGCTCATCTCCTAGAGATTGGCTAATTCAATGTTAGCTCAATTAATCATTAACCTATACTTTAGGGGGAATTTATATTTCCTCTATCGCAACTTATTAAAAATGACTGAGTGCAATATTAGCTCAATTAACCATTATTTTTTATTAATTGATCATGTTCTCCCATCCGGGGATTAGCCCCAAACGCGACCTAAATTCAAAACAAAACCCGGTAACACTTCCTCACCCGATAACTCAGCCGGATTCGACAGTATTTCCACATCTAAACCCCTTCGATACACCTCCACCATTCTAGTTTGAGGATCAATTAACCAACCCAATCTAGCCCCATTTTCCAGATACTCCTGCATCTTCTCTTTTAGCAACTTCAAACTATCCGACTGTGAACGCAATTCCACCACAAAATCCGGGCAAATCTGAGGAAATGTCGCTTTTTGTTCATCCGTCAGCACCTCCCAACGTTCTGGACTAATCCAAGAAGCATCAGGAGAACGAATAGCACCATTAGGCAACGTGAACCCCGTGGAAGATGCAAAAACTTCTCCGGGTTCCCCTGCATTTCGCCACCATAGATACAACTCACCAGAAATCCTGCTATTCCGTTTCCCAGTTTGCCAACCTGTGGGAGGATTCACAATTAACTCTCCTATTGCCGTTCTCTCTAGTTGTAATTCACGATTGCAGACTGCTAAGGCCGTAAACTGTTCTGGGGTGACATAGAGATTCAGAGTTCTGGGTAACTCCAGTAACAGCGTTTCTGTTTCCGGTTTGGCGGGTGTCTGTACCATAACGGCTCATCTCCTAGAGATTGGCTAGTTTGATTTGACTACAATGTTGCGTTGAAAGCCCCATCCCCTTGTGGGTGGGGAGCTTCAACAAGAAAACTGGGTGTGAAGTACCCCACACCTTGTAAGGAAGGATGGGGTATTCTGTCCGACATTCTGGATAAAGCCTCATCCTTAGAGTCCATTCTTGTGATAGTTTGAGAATCCCCTTCCTGTTTAGGGCGGGGAGTTGTTAACTTGTCTGTAGGGTTAATCTATCCATAGCAATCAGGAGGAACGTCCAAACGGGCTGGAACGTCTTGCCCTTAATTCCTAAGATGTACCACAAAACCTATGCTTGATCAATCGACCTATTTCATCACCCTAACTCAGCGTCTAACCCCCTTACTCGAAACCCTTTATCCAACGACTCAACCTGAATCATTACTCAGTCGAATCTTCAGCATTATTGAACCTCATCTTGCCCAACACACTGAGGAAAATATCTATAAATGGAGTCAGGATAATATATTAGTCATTACCTACGGAGATAGTGTCTACAATCCCCAAGGTGAGGAAAAACCTTTAGTCACCCTAAAACGGTTTTTAGACCAATATCTGAAAAACACCATTACCGGAGTTCATATCCTGCCCTTTTTCCCCTACAGTTCTGATGATGGTTTTGCGGTCATTGATTACTTGGCTGTTAATCCTAATTTAGGGACTTGGGCAGACATTCAAGCCCTAGCCAAAGATTATGATTTAATGACTGATTTAGTCTTAAATCATGTCTCTAGTAAAAGCTCTTGGTTTGAACAATTTAAACAAGGGAAAAAACCCGGCTGTGATTACTTTATCACCGTTGACCCTACAGAAGATTTATCCGAAGTTGTGCGCCCTCGCAACACTCCTGTTTTAGTCCCTTATGAAACAAAAAATGGAAAAACGCACGTCTGGGCAACCTTTAGCCCAGACCAAGTTGATCTAGATTTTAGCAATTTTGATGTTTTGTTAGAATTCATCAAAATTCTCGTTTTTTATGTTAAAATGGGGGCGCGTTATATTCGCTTAGATGCTGTCGGTTTTTTGTGGAAAGAAATCGGCACGTCTTGCATTCATTTACCCCAAACTCATTCGGTGATTCGTTTGTTACGAGAAGTTTTACAAATGGTTGATCCGGGAGTCTCGTTAATTACGGAAACTAATGTTCCGAACCGAGAAAATTTAAGCTATTTTGGCAACCGAAATGAAGCCCATTTAATCTATAACTTCAGTTTACCTCCCTTATTACTTAATGCTTTACTTCAGGGACGTTCTGATCACTTAAAAACTTGGATGATGAGTATGCCTCCTGCGCCTTTGGGGTGTGCTTATTTAAATTTCACGGCTTCCCATGACGGCATTGGTTTACGTCCGGCGGAAGGGTTGTTAAATGAGGAGGAATATCAGAGCTTATTAGAAACTGTTCAAGGCTTTGGCGGTAAGATTAGTTATCGACAAAAACCCGATGGTTCGGCGAGTCCCTATGAGCTTAATATTTCTCTGTTTGATGCGCTGCAAGGAACTGTTAAGGGAGTGGATCAATGGCAGATTGAACGGTTTATCTGTTGCCAAACTATTATGATGTCTTTGGAGGGAATTCCGGCTTTTTATCTGCCTAGTTTATTAGCTACTGGGAATTATGAGGCTGGGGTAGAAGCAACGGGACAAAATCGTGCCATTAATCGTTATCGTTGGTCTGTGGTGGAACTTGAACGTCAGTTACAGGATGAACAGAGTCCCCACGCTAGGGTTTTAGCAGAAATCTCCCGTCTGATTCGCATTCGTCGTCGTCAGCCTGCTTTTCATCCTAATGCGACACAGTACACTCTGCACCCGTTGAATAAAGCCTTGTTTGTGTTTTGGCGGCAGAGTGCGGCACGGGATCAGAGTATTTTTTCCATCCACAATTTAAGCGATCGCCCCCAAAAATTGCGCTTAACGGATCTGAATCTAGTCGCTACGGATTCTTGGGTGGATTTAATCGGTGACACCGTGATCACAGACATTTATGATCAGTTGGTCTTGAGTCCCTATCAGTCAGCTTGGGTGACGAATTTAAGAAGGACTCAATAATCAAACCCCCGGTTTCTGAACCGTGATCAGCCATCAGGTGTACTAATGACGGGTCACGTCAGAAAACCGGGTGTCTGGAATCAGAACTTTTAAACCATCCTTTAGCGCAGAAAGCAACTCATCAGCCAGAAAAGGACAAAAGTTACTAACTCGGCAAATTCGGCGGGGCGAATCCCTCCATTTCCGACGGGAGTGCCAAGGAATTTGGACAATACCCCCCCTAAAAGTAGGCCAAGGATTAATCCGACAAAACTCATTAAAAAGGCACGTCCTAGGCGGTTTTCCTTGCGATTGAGGAAATAGAGGTTGGCACAGAACCCCAATGCCAACGCCAACGGTAAAAAAGAAGAGCCGTTACTTTGGGATAATAGGGTGAGAATGGCTAAACCGCCAAATACACCCGTTGCCCAGAGAACATCTGAACGAGACGGATTGTCCAGAAAATTTTGTAGCCACCCGGTTGAGGCTTTGGCGCTCAAGGGGGTGACGGCCGGGGGGACTTCGACTGATCGTTCCGGAAACCGAATGCGATCGGGAACTTTAATTTTCCCTTCTTGCCGCATTCTCAAACGTTCCATGATGATCGAATCATAGGCCGCCTCAATCGTCTCCACCAATTTGGTATCATTCTGATGTTCCTGGCTGAGACGACTTTTGGCATTTTGTATTTCTTCAAAAGAAGCATCTTCTGTCACCCCAAGCGTTTCGTAGGGATTTTGCTCACTCATGTTGATTGAACCTCCGCGATTGTCCCGTTTTTGCCTGTGGTTGCTGCAAACTGTAAACTAATAGACAATTGACTACAGCAGTAAAGGTCGTCCTTTAGAACCAATAGCTCTAAGTGACGCTTTCGTTGTTAGTGTAGCTTGAACCTTGCGCTCTGTAACAGATCCGCTAAGTCGGTCTTTAGTTTATTCTGACACTCTCTTGGCAAAATGTGCCAAGGTCGCGATCGCCTACACTCTCTGATCATTGCTGCTGGTGGATTGGTGTGTAGATTGACCTATCCAGTCTCTCGTTGTTATTGTTGATGAGCATTTGTATGGTTAGAAATGTCAATCTTTGTGGAATTTGACAGATTCTATCGCCATTTTTGTCTAGAATGCTGTTTAAACCCCTTGGATCAACTATTCTGGCTTTAGATTGTTAAGTTTCCTAACTTTTACCGAGAAAGAACAATGGCTATGGCTAATGAATCTGTCAAGATTCTGGTTGTGGACGATGACCCGGCAGTCCGTAATCTAATCTTCCGTTTCCTCAGCCAAAAAAACTATCAGATGGAGGCTGCGGCGGATGGAAAGTCTGCTATGGAGGTTTTCCAAAAATTTAACCCGGATCTTGTGATTCTTGATGTCAATTTGCCCGATGCCTTGGGCTACGATCTTTGTAAGACGATGCAAGAGCAGACCGGGGTGCTAGTCATGATGCTCACCAGTCGCACGGATCCTGATGATAAGGTAATTGGCTATGGTCAAGGTGCCGATGATTATCAAACCAAACCTTTTGATTTACTGGAATTGGAATTACGAGTGGCCGCACTGTTGAAGCGCAAACGGGATGTTAAACAAGTTTCTACGAAACAACCCCTCGTTTTTGGTCACTTATCCATTGACCCAGAACGTCGAGAAGTCCGAGTTCATGATAACTTAGTGTCTTTTACGGCCTTAGAGTTTGATTTACTCTATTATCTCGCCACTCATCCCGGTCAAGCCCTAAAACGCACCACTTTGATTAATGATGTTTGGGAGTATGACCAAATGGTTGGAGATAATCGAGTGGTGGATGTTCATATTGGGCAAATTCGCAAGAAAATCGAAACCAACTCCTCAGATCCTAGTTTTATTAAGACCATTCGCGGTTTTGGTTATCGTTTTGAAGTGCCTTCTGGAGAAAAGAGTGCAGAAGCTTAGGTTTAATCTGGGATGATCTCCCCAATGTAGTGAGGAGATTCGACTCATTGACTCTTTAACTCTCTGATGCTTTTTCCGTTTCTGTTTCTGGGCTAGGCTGAGTTGTTTTTTTAGCTTCAGGCTCAAGCTGGGCTTGCATTTTAACGGATGTTTCCATCTGTTCGGCTTCCCGTTTAATTTCTTTTTGAAACTCATTAGACGCTTCTTGAAAACTGCGCAAGGCTTTACCTAAACTGCGTCCAATTTCCGGTAGCTTTTTGGGACCAAAAATTAATAACGCCACCACAAAAATTAAAGCCATTTCCGGCAGTCCAATGCCAAAAATATTCATAAATTACTCCGGGTTAATGGTTTTTATCTCTACAAAAAAACCCCGACAAGCGGGGATATGATCGACTAGAAATCTTAATCCAAATCGCTAGAAAATTGATAAAACTTAGCCTAGCGACCGAAGCTAGTCCAGTCTACGTCTACGTTCTCCAGTAACAAATCAGCGTTGTAGATTTGTAGGATAATCAAGAGAAAGACAAAGAAGAGCAGCATAAAAACACCCATCACTGGGGTAGTTCCCCAACCGGGTGCAACTTTTCCGTATTCAGAATTCAACGGTTTGAGTCTATCGCCTAACCAAGTACGCTGTGCCATAAGTCACCAAATTATGAATGTAAGTGAGTTTTTGTTAATTTTTCTTGACATATTCCCCAACCCTAGGGCAAGGGGACTTCCGGGCTAAGGTGAGACGGTTAGGTGTTCCGGGATTTCCCTTAACCCACAGGTTGAATGTCCCAACCTGTTTGAACTTCAGAGTTTCTATTCGAAGGATGATATCATAATTTGACCCTTTTCAGGGCAATGACGTTGAAAGGCGGACGGGGCTTCCAAGGACTGTACCACATGATAGTATAAGGTCATTAAGCAATCATTCTTAATCAAACTCTATGGAAACTGCAACAATTTTTGTGATCGGCTTGGCGGTTTTAGTCTTGGCCGTGACAGGGTACTCAATTTATATGTCCTTTGGTGCGCCTTCGGCTGAACTGAGTGATCCCTTTGAGGATCATGAGGATTAAGTCGCAATGAGGATCTGACGCAGGGGGCAATAGGGAACAGGCAAAAAACATGAATTTGGAGGAGTGTTATTCCCTATTGGGACTACAACGGGGTGCGGATCTGAAGGCGATTAAAGCTTCTTATCGACGGTTGGCGAGGCGTTATCATCCGGATGTGAACCCACAGAATAAATTGGTGGCCCAGGAGGCTTTTATCCGTCTCAATGAGGCTTATCAGTCTCTGATTAAGGCGACTTTAGAAGCACAACCCCCCCCTCCTCCTCCCCCCCCTCCTCCTCCGGTTTCCCCGCTCTCCCCCTCAGAGCAGAAACTC
>NZ_JAIHOM010000084.1 GCF_026130165.1 Spirulina subsalsa FACHB-351
ACACATACAGGGAAAAAGAATCTATCAAATAGGGTTCATAATTGTCCTAATTGTGGATATAAAACCAATAGGGATGTGGCGGCCAGTCAAGTTATAAGAAATCGTGGATTAATCGCGGTCGGACAGCTCGTGATTCAAAATGCTTTCGGAGACGTTCTGTCGGGGTCAATTTCTGATTGGCTAGACAAGAGTCTATGAGGAAAGAATCCACTCGCCTTTAGGCAGTGGAGTGTCAAAAATATCTACATCTAATCCGGAGTATTGGCCGGTTTCATCGACGAAGCTAAATCCCGGAATCCCCCCATCTACTCCACAAACCAGAAACCCTCGTTTTTGAACGGTATTGAGAACACTGGGGGGGGTGAGGGGGTCTGAGTCGGGGGATTCGGTTATGGTTGTTAACTCGGTATTGTTGGGGGCTAGGGGGGCGGAATTTGTACAAGCGGTTGCGATCGCCAAAGTTGCTGTCAAAATCGGGAGAAATTGCCGAGCCATCAGGTTTAAGGGACAAGGAAATTGTGTTTTCAATCTAGCATTGTTCTGGGGAGTTAGGGGGAATTTTCCCCACTGATGATTGTTGTGAGTCCATTTAACAATTCCTACTTATAAAATCTAAGGGGGCAAATTCGGCATTATTTCAGAAAGTGCCTAGACTGGAAATGTGAATTTGTTTTGGTTTGGGAGGAACTTATGCAAAGTCAAACCATGCCCGCTTTTAGTCCAGTCTACGGGCCGGTGACTTCATGGCGTTATGGGACTTCGTTGGGTATTGATCCCATCGGTTTACGGTCTACTTGTTCGTTTAATTGTGTCTATTGTCAGTTGGGGGAAATTGAAAACCACACGGCACAACGAGGGGTTTATGTGCCGACGGGGGAGATTTTGGCCGACTTAAAAGATTATGCCCCTTGGTTGGTGGATGTGATTACTTTAAGTGGCAGTGGAGAACCGACTTTAGCGAGCAATTTGGGGGATATTTTAGGGGAAATTAAGACGTTAACCCACTGTCCAACGCTGGTTTTAACTAATGGGACGTTATTGGGGGATCCGGAGGTGTGTGAGGCTTTAGGACAAGCGGATCAGGTTTCGGTTAAGGTGGATGGTTTGACGGATGAGGCCATCCAACGGGTGAATCGTCCGGTGGCTGGGTTTAATTTTCAGGACTTCGTGGCTGGTTTACAGGGGTTTCGGGGGAGGTATCAGGGGAAACTGGGTGTACAAACGATGGTGTTGATGCCTTGGTCGGCGAGTATGATCGAGGAGTATAGTCAATGGATGAAGGCTCTGGGTCCTGATGAGATTCAACTGAATACTCCCACTCGTCCGAAACCGCAACAGCGCCAACTGGAAGGTCGGGGGAATCACCGTTTAGAGGATTGTGGCTATCCGGTGCAACGGTTGAAATGTGTGCCGGGGGAAATTTTAAGTGCGATCGCCTCTCAAGTTGCTGCTTTGACAGATATTCCGGTGAAATCCTACCCCTTAACGTGACCGATCCCCAACACCGCAATCAAGGATTCCACTCCACATCGGCTAGGGTGGCATCATCATCTGGATTGGCTTGATCTATCATGGAAGCCGCCCAAGTTTCATCATCACTGCTGACGGGAGGACGACCGAGAGGGGCTGGGAGGGTGGCATCATTGGAGGGAGGGGCGGCGATGGTTTCATTATCACTGCTGGCGGCCGGAGTATACACTTCTAAATCGGGGGAGTAGACATCTTGGGAGGTATACCAAGCATCGGGCATGAAGGGTTCTCCTTCGGCGATTTCAATTTGAATTTCTCCGTCGAAGAAATCACTATCTACTAAGTCCCCTAACTGCATTTTGGGGGCTAAGGATTGACTATAATCTTGAAACTCTTCCCAAGTGAAGAATGCGCCACTGGAACGGGCTTTCTGTTCGTTGTTGGGGTCGAGTTTGGCTTCAAATAAACAGGCATTATGGAGATTAGCACTGCTTAAATTGACTCCCAATAAGTTGGCGCGGGATAAGTCCGCCCCTTCTAGATTTGCTTGATTGAGATTACTATTCACTAAGTTGGCACTGGCTAAGGTAGCCCAAGATAAATTCACTCCGGTGAGATTGGCTCCGACTAGGTTGGCTCGGCTTAATTCTGCGATCGCCAAATTCGTTCCCTCTAGATTGGCATTGGGTAACATCGCCCGACTCAAGCAAGCTCCCGGCAATTGTAAATGATGCAAACTGTGGCGCGCCCGCACAAAAAAACTGGTGGGAGACAATACCGTAGTCCGAGACATCAAAATTAAGAACCGATCGGCATCAAAATCTTGAGGCTGATTGGGATCTCCACAGGGATAAAACGGAATATTCGCCCGTTGGGAAATCCCACAGAGCAGTAAGAACACATTTAACCCCACCGCCCCATCAACTTGTAGGGCATTGAGGGGGTTTTTTAACTGTTGGAGTTGGGCATGGGCTTGATGGGTTAAACCCTCATCAAACCAACGGCCTTGACAGTAGGAGCGATAAAACTTGTACAGTCGTTTAAATAAAAGGGGAAATGAGAACTGATGGGGGTTGCGTTCTTCTGCCCGTTGGAGATGTTCCATCAAAAATTCTTCCATTTCCACGGATAAAAACCCATAGCCCAAAAAAGAATAGAGATGTTGGGCTACAGCCCAATCCGAGGCGAGAATAAAACTCATATCCCCATAACGATCATGGGCTTGTTGGGTTAGGAGTTGCAGTTGTTTCGAGATTTCCGTGGCGGCGAGATAGGATCCTAAATTGGGGTGAGAAAAGGTTAACTGTTCTAGTCCATTTTTCTGGGTAACTTGTAGGGTAGAGACGGAAGAACACAGCACAGGAGACGGCACGGAGAAAAAGAGGGCTGCCGTGCGGATTTGCCGATTAAAGTGTTGTTGCCAAGGGTTGAGTTGCTCAGAAGTGGGGCTTGAGGTTTGGAGATTTTCGGGGGAGGGCGTTGGGGTAGATTCAGGGGAATGAGTGGTGCGCTCTGTAGGGCTAAGATTGTCTTGGGGTAAGGTTTTTAAGACCCAGCTTCCGGTTTGAAAGACTTGCAGGGCGATTTCCTGCATAAAACGGCGGGGTTCTTGGGGGGCTTGTCCGGCTAATAAATTGGCGATCGCCTCGGTGGAACGACTGGCGTGAGCCATGCCTTCTTTCACCATTTCTGGCAGATGGGAATAGCCTTGATGTTCTCCCAATAACCAGCGCGTCATCCGCTCATAAATCTCATAACGGGCTTGGGGGGATTCCAGTTGAAATAAACTCCGATCGACTAGGCCATCCCGGTGGAGAATCCCCAATAAGTACAACATCAAGGGCTGATGAACTAAATCCGCCACCAGAAGATGACGTTTGCGAGTAAATAAGCCTTCCTCCTTCAAAAAGGTGAAGTAGCGATAGGAAATATTTTTAGATTGGAGTTTTCCCCACTGTTTGAACCATTGACGCAGGGAGTCCTGATCCATCGGTTGCAGGCGGATTTGTTTCATTTGGGTTTGCAGGGGGAAAATACTCCCCACTCGATAGGTGCGGATCACCCCTTCAAACATCCCCTGACGACAAGTGATGACAATTTTATGGCGGTGGGCTTTTTTGCGACTGAGTTGTTGGGCGTGAAACTGCATCACTTGGTCTAAAAAAGCTCGAATGTGACGCAATTTATAAGGCGATCGCGGCAACTCATCCAAACCATCCAAAATCAACAGGGAAGGGGGCGAATTATGAGATAACCAACCATCGGCATCACTAAACCGTCCCAGGGGGAAAGCACTATCTAAGGTTTCCTCTAAATTCTGTCCCAAATGGGCATCCCGTAAACGAATCCAAATCGGCATCCAAGTTGGATATACCTTCCGGGCAATGTGAGCCGCCCACATTTGACAAAAACTGGTTTTCCCGAAACCGGCCTCACCCTCAATTACACTAATACTGGTCCAATCATCTAACTGTTGGGCCGCCCAAGTTTCTACGTCTATTGACTGATCAACATCGGTGTTGGTGGGGGGGTGGGGGTTAGACTCATGATTGGGCATGGGTCGAATATTGGCATCGGAAATGGGAACTCCCCGAGGCGGCACATAAATATCCTGAAGGGAAAAAGTTTCCCCAAAAATTGGCTCACCTAATGTTTTTAACAACTGCGCCCGGTAATGTTCCCGCCCCAAATCAATCACATAATCATTTTCAATTTCCGTCACCGTGCCACTGGTGCCTTCCGTGAGCGTTGTAGAGCGGGCTGTGAGGCCGCCTAAACGGACAAATTTTTGTAATTGGGCTAAGGGTAGGGCATTATCTACAATCACCTCCAATAAATGCCCCGGCAGACCATTCACCAAGCGTTGCATGAGTAGCCCCGCTTCGGTTTCCTCTGCTCCATTGGCCACTAACCACGCTAGAGCCAGATTGTTCATCTGCTGCACTAATAGCGACTCTCCCACTAAGTTTAGGGCCTGTTCCGCTTGGGAATCACTTAATTTTCCCGGTCGTAGGGTGCGCAGGAAGCCATGAAGACGAGCATCTACAATCCCTTCCTGTACCATTTCTCCCACCGGAACCATCGCCCGATTAATCCAAGGGCGACGGAGTTCTAATTCTTGATCTAAAACGGTTTCGAGGGCTTTTAGATAGGCAATTTGAAAGGTTAACCAAGTCCCCTCCGCCCGTTTTAGGGGCTTTTTGCGACTGAGGAGACGCAGGAGAGCCGTGGTCAACTGGGCAATAGGTTTAGCAACTTGCCGACTGGCCACTAAGGGCGACTCTAGGACATCTGCTAAGGAACAGACATCAAAGGGCGTAAGGCTCTTAACCTCCATATCTTGGGCGAGTCGAAAGGCCACACCGGACACTTCGGCTCCCAAGGTTTGAAGTTGTTCAAGCTCGATTTTTCGTTCTATCAACCACTGCCGGATGCTCAGGCTCATTTGGGGTTTATCTCAGGGTCGCACTGCTCTTTTCTACCAATGGTTTGCTAATCTTAGGGGGTATCTATCAAGTCTAACAACCACTGGAAAACTCGATTGCCAGTTGGACATGACAAGGGGTCTTATACTATTTTCCCAGAAATTGCTAGAGAATCAGGGGTAAACTCACAATTGGTTAAGCGATTAGATTACAAAACAGCTATTCTAACGAAGCCTCCTCGGGATCGGCAAATTATCCGTCTGACCACTCCCCCCGGATTTTGTGAGGCCAAGGTTTCGGTCAATCGCCAAGGGGGATGGCGTTTGGGGGTATTTTGGCTGATTATGGCGGTGACGCTGTTGGGAGGGGCGGGAATTAGTGGGCTGTGGTTGGTGCAGCTTGTGCCGGAGCGAACTTGTGATGCGTTAACGCCTATGACTCCAGCTAGTGAGCGGTTATGGTGTGGCCAGGTGGCGGCTCAGACGGGGGATTTTCAGGGGGTATTTCAGGCGATCGCAGAAATTGATCAATGGTCTGAAGATCATCCTTTATATAAAGATGCCCAGGAACTAATTGAAGACTGGACTCGTCTAGTTTTAGCAACGGCGGCCCAACACCTCGACCAAGGCGACTTAGGGGGTGCCCTCGAACTGGCTCGGCAATTGCCTAACTCGGAGTCCGTGGCTCGACTAACCCAAACGACCCTCACGGACTGGGAAACCCAATGGCAAGAAGGGGAAGAACTCGCAGAACAGTTTGAAACGGCTATCCAACAACAGGCTTGGTCAGAAGCAGAACAAGTGAACTTGTCTCTAGGGCAACATCCCCTAGACTATTGGCGCGTGGAGCGTCGGGGTGAATTTCAAACCCGTTTACAGCAAGAACAAAGGGGGGCTCAGTTGCTTGCCCAAGCGCAACAGTTGGCGGGGGAGGGAACGGTACAGTCTTTAGATCAGGCGATTCAATTGGTGAACCAAATTGAGGGAAGCACGTATATTAAGGGACAGGCTCAGGTGCAGCAGTCTTTTTGGAGTCGTTGGTTTTTAGAACAGGCCCGATTGTATTTGCAACAGGGGGGCGTGGCGGAGGCGATCGCCTTGGTGGAACGCATTCCCCCGCAAAGTCTGGTCTATCCCCAAGCTCAGGATTGTTTAAACGGGATTCGCGCTCTACAAAATAATCTCGGGAGAGGGGGAAGTCTGCCACCGACTTTGCTCCAATTATGTCAAGGGCAGTAAAATCTGTTGAAATCGGGTAAAGGCTAAATATGACAAGGGTTGTAGGTAATTGTTCTTGTTTTTTTCCTTAACGAGAGCTTTAATCTCAGGGGTGAGTGTAAAGATAAGAACAAGAATGAGCCAATTGTGATCTTGATCTCTTGGCATTTCCAGAATATGGGACACAATGACAAGTATAGAGTGAGTCAGCCGAAGAAATTAACTTAAAAACTTGTCTAGCCGTTGAGGTAATCTACCATGAAACTGAATTCTACCGCCCTGATTTCTAGTCTTGCTGCTGCTGGTGCGATCGCCGCTACTGGAATGCCCGCCCAAGCCGCTTCTTTTACCGCCAGTGACGCTGCTGGTTGTGCAGGATTAACGAGTTGTGTCGTGAACGACTTCTTCACCCTGACCGCAGGCGATGGAAAATATTTGACCTACAAAGAATTTGCTTTGGTTGATGGTGTTGGAGTTTCCGCCACTCAAGATATTAAAAAAGACCCCAGTTGGGGAGAAATCGACAGCAACGGAGAACGCTTAATCGTAGACTTTGCTAAAGCCACCGCCCTCAGATCCATTGACTTAAGCTTC
Organism: Spirulina subsalsa FACHB-351; assembly: GCF_026130165.1. Taxonomy (GTDB): domain Bacteria; phylum Cyanobacteriota; class Cyanobacteriia; order Cyanobacteriales; family Spirulinaceae; genus Spirulina_A; species Spirulina_A subsalsa_A. Next base: position 6,707 of record NZ_JAIHOM010000084.1, read on the forward strand.
CTCTATCAAGACGGTGTTAACCATGACCGCGTGAATGAAGTGGCTAAAGTGACTGCTACCCTGTTGGATGGTTCTTTAGTTAGCCATACTCTCTCGGTTTTAGGAGATACCCTAGCCGGATGGTCTGGCAACTATGACGGGACTGCCGTTAAAAATATGTCTCCTTCCATTGCTTTTGATGGAGTCAATGATGCAGGCGGTTGGTACCGCATCCTCAATCCTTTTGGAGATTTAGAAGTCGCCTCCTTAGAATTCACGGCCATCCGCCTGAATGATAGTTTAGCTAAACAAAGCTGGGATTCTGACTATGCGCTCAAAGGCATTAAAACCGTTCCCGAACCTGCCACCGTTCTCGGTTTAATGGGTGTGGCAACCTTGGCCGGATTCACCGCTCGTCGTCGTCGCAGCGTCGAAAGCTAGTTGAACATGAGCTAGTTGAACATAAGCTAGTTGAACATAATTCCATAAAGCAATAACAAGATCATCGTATCTTCATAGGCTCAAGCCAAGGGACTACAGTAAATGTAGTCTTTTGGCTTAATAATTTTGCCTTAAGTTGCGTAATCAATGTAAAGATTAGAACAAGTATCGGCCAATTGTGATCTTGATCCCTGCGCTTTTACTGATTCTGCCACATAATAAGAACTATAGAGTGAGTCAGCCAAAGAAATAATTCAAAAACTTGTCTAGCTGTTGAGGTAATCAAAATTATGAAACTTAATCCTACTGCTTTAATCTCTGGTCTTGCTGCTGCTGGTGCGATCGCCGCTACTGGAATGACCGCCCAAGCTGCTTCGTTTACCGCCCGTGACGCTGAAGCTGCCGCTTGCGCTAATGAACAAGTCTGTGTGATTAACGACTTCTTCACCCTGACGGCCGGAAATGATATGTACTTAACCCATAAATCTTTTGATGGGTTCTACGGACTAGGGGTTGCAGAAAACCCAGATCCTAATTTGCAATGGAAAGATGACCCCAGTTGGGGTGAAATTGACAGCAATGGCGAATTCTTGCGGGTTGATTTAGCCGTGGCTAAAGCCCTGAAATCCATTGATTTAAACTTCCTGTATCAACCCAATGTTAACGATGACCGCGTGTTTGAAGTGGCAGAAATAACCGCCACCCTGCTTGATGGTTCTTTCCTTACCCATACCTTAACCGTAACGGGTGATACAAGTGCTTCTTGGACAGGTTTCGGTTCCGTGGTTAATGTTTCTCCCTCCACAGCAGGGGGTGGCGGTTGGTACAGCATCCTCAATCCTTTTGGCGATTTAGAAGTGGCTTCTTTATCCTTCTCCGCCGTCCGCGTTAATGATGGTTTAGCTCGCCAAAGCTGGGATTCTGACTATACCCTGAAAGGGATTGCCACGGTTCCCGAACCGGCCACCGTTCTTGGTTTAGTGGGTGTGGCGGCTTTAGCGGGCTTCGGTGTGCGCCGTCGTCAAAACAGTGACCAATAAAGCACTGAAAGCTAAAGCAGTGAAGCGTTAAACCTAGAAAACGTAAGTTTAGACCCTAAGTTTACCTGCTTTTCTCCATAAACTTGGCAAAAAGGGCTACATTTGAATGTAGCCCTTTTGACTATCATGGGGGTAAGTCTTTATAGCAATGCCGATGAGCCATGAAGCAACCGCAGCATATCGCTTGTTTATTACCCAATTTAGCGGGAGGGGGACAAGAACGAGTCACCCTCAATTTATTACGCGGCTTGAGTGGTAAGGGGAGGCAATTGGATTTAGTGGTGGCTCAGGCGAAGGGACCCTATTTGGATCAAATTCCCCCAGAGGTGCAGCTGGTGGATTTAGGGGTGTCGATGGAGGATCGTCTGCAAAGTGCAGTTAAGCTGATTCTGCCCCTTGCCCGCTATTTGCGCCAAGCTAAACCGGATATTTTACTGTCTCACTTAGTCTGGACCAATGAAATTGCGGTCATTGCCTATTGGTTGGCTCGCAGACCTTTACAATTAGTCCTCTGGGAACAGATGCCCGCGTCTCTACAAGCGAGTCATTCCTTGACTCAAGGGGTGAAACTGTGGTTAATGCGATCGCTCTACCCGAAAGCCAGCGCCATTGTTGCCCCTTCCCGAGGAGTCGCCCAAGCGTTTGAACAATCCTTAAAACTCAAAGCCAATGCTGTACAGGTGGTTTATAACGCCGTCGTGGATGATACCTTACTACAAAAAGCCCAAGCGCCTCTAAATCATCCTTGGTTTTTCGCCTATCAACCTCCGGTCATTTTAGCCATTGGGCGACTGAGTGAACAGAAAGATTTTCCTACGTTAATTAAAGCCTTTGCCCAAGTGCGGAAAAATCGCCTGTTGCGCTTAATTATTTTGGGGGAAGGAGGATTACGGCGTTCTCTAGAAAACTTGGTGCGAGAATTGGGGGTAGGGGAAGATGTCCAGTTACCGGGTTTTGTGCCGAATCCTTATGCTTATCTCAGTCGGGCGGCCATGTTTGTGTTATCGTCCAAGTTTGAAGGGTTGCCTACGGTAGTGATTGAGGCTCTAGCTTGTGGGTGTCCGGTGGTATCGACGGATTGCCCCTATGGTCCGCGAGAAATCTTGGCCGACGGGCAGTATGGGCGACTGGTGACGGTGGGGGATGTGCAGGGGTTAGCCCGGGGGATTTATGAGACGTTGAACGCCCCTGTTTCGCGGGATTTGTTAAAAGTGCGATCGCAAGCCTTTACGGTACAAGAAGCCACGCAAAGTTATTTAAAGTTATTATCAAACTAAAATTGAGGAAATCCTGAATTTTTCAACCGTTAACAAAAAAGGGCGAATGGGATGTTGTTCTTTTGGGCTTATTATTTTTTGAGACTCTCTCCATAAATTGCCCCTTGTCTCCATAAATAAAAAGGACTCACTAAACTACTGCGTAGCCATTCCCATTGACAGGTTGTGACTAAATCTTGATGAATTTGACTAGAATGTTTGAGCCAAAAGAGCAATAGACAACGCAAATCATTGCAGAAATATATGAGGAACGCTAAAGGGCGTTGCCAAGGGGTGAGGCGAGTCATTCGGATATGATGACGGGCTAAACCAGTACCTCGGACTAGGGTCACTAAATAATCTAGTTGTAAGCGACTTTCGGGAATTTTGTGGAAAATTTGCATTTGGGGATTATGCCAAATTTCCCAGCCTTTTTGTTGAATGAATGAGACGGCTTCTAAATCTTCACTGGCTAATTTAACTTGACCAATACGCCCCTTTAAGAATAGTTGCTTCGGGACACTAGACAGCCAAGCGTCTTTCCGCACGACTAGCCCCGCCCCCGGCGGTAATAGTCCGGTTTTGAGTTGATACTGAAAGGCCATGTTGCCCCGTTCCACAATGGCTAAAAAGGACTGAATGCGCTCAATTCCGGGGGGGGGAGTGCCTTCAAAGGCGGCTTTGACTAATCCACCAAAGGCTCCGGCTTGGGGGTGTTCTCGTCCAAATTCGTGGGCGCTGACGATCCAGTTTTCACTGGGTAGGTTGTCGTCATCAAGAAAGCCAATCCATTCTCCTTGGGCTTGTTCTACGGCGCACTGTCGGGCAAAGGCTAAACCCTGTTGGGGTTCAAAGTGGCTATATATTGGCACATCTGAGGACCACTGGGTTTGATACTGCTCGATGACTTGCTGGGTTTCATCGCTGCTGTTGTTGTTGATGATGCGAATTTCCCAAGTCAGGGTAGGGTGCGATCGCCTTCCTGACTCAAGACAGGCTTTTAACTTATCTAACACATCGGGTAAGCGTTGCGCCCCGTTATAGGTACAAATCGCCACTGTAAAATCGACCATAGTGGGAAAATCAGGATTGGGAAAACCAGTGATCTGTCATGAGAAAGAAATCATCAAGTGCAACCCGGTAAATCAGCGCGACAATCCACTCCCCACCTGCGAGGGCGAAAGGTGGGTACATAAAGTGCATCGCTCTTTTTGTCCAAATTTTAGCTTAAATAGTAAGGGAGTGGGCAGCAAGTTCTTTTGCGAAAATCTGCCACTCAAAATTCCCTACTTAAAAGCTTTGACTGAAAAAAAGCTACTGAAAAAAAGCTACTGAAAAAAAGCTACTGAAAAAAAGCTACTGAAAAAAAGCTACTGAAAAAAGGGCGAACGATGGGACTTGAACCCACGAATGGTGGAACCACAATCCACTGCCTTAACCACTTGGCTACGCCCGCCTTGTCCTTGGTTATTATAGCATTGTAAGGAGGAATTGATCCAGCAGAAAATGTCTGGAATGAATAAAAAAAACTAATCTTTTATCTATTTGTTGATTAGCAATGAAAATATGGCAACAAGTGGTTGGGGGGAGTGCGATCGCAGCAAGCTTATTAGGAGGGGCGATGTTTGTCACCAATCCTGCTCCGAGGGATTATGAACGTTATGCCACACTACGTCTGAGCGAATATCTCAAAGAGAATATGTGTACTCAACTCCCCTCACAGTTCCAGCAATTCGCGAATCAATGTCAGTTTCTCGGGGGGGTATTAGTCGATATCGGGCGGCCGCAACTACAAGAATTAATCGGGCAACAGACCGAACGGGAAAACTACTTATTTTTTAGTGTGTATCGCACCACCTTAGCTATACACAGTGATTTGCCCACCTATGAATTTGCCACTATTGGAGTGTTGCAGTATTTTATCCTCTACAGTGCAGAACAACGTTGACATCCTCTCTCCCCTATCCCCTCGGGATAGGGATCGAGATTCGCGAGTTGCTCTAAAGATTTCGTGATTTTTAACCCCAAGATCGCAACCGACTGAAAAACTGACCTAGAAAGCCCTGTAGACGCTGATTTTTAGCGTATTTCTGCTTACTCAACAATAACCCCGCTTTACTATTGACTTCCGCCAAAGTGGGATAAATATGAATCCCTGTTAGTTTAGACACAGGTAACTTGTTCGCCATTGCTAACACCACCTCATGGATTAACTCCCCGGCATGGGGTCCCACCAAATGCGCCCCTAAAATCTGGCCATTCTTACGGGTGATAATTTTGCCGAAACCCACTGTAGCCCCTTCCGCTTGGGCGCGATCTACCCCAGCAAAGGGTTGTTTTAACACATAAACATCATCCCCGTAGTGTTTTCTGGCCTGTTCTTCGGTTAATCCGACTCGGGCTAATTCTGGGTCAGTAAAGGTAGCCCAAGGAATGACGCGATAATCCACCTTACTGGGGAAAAACCGCTTAATGGGGGAAAATAGGGCGTTGGTGAGGACATAAACGGCCTCATAGCCCGCAACGTGGGTGAATTGGTATCCGCCAATGACATCCCCACAGGCATAGATGCGGGGGTTTGTGGTGCGTAAACTCTCATCAACTTTGACCCCTTTGGCATCATAGACCACCCCGGCCGCTTCCAGATTCAGGCTCTCTACATTGGGCTGTCGTCCAGCAGACACTAAAATTTCATCGGCTATGATTTTATCTTGCCCAGTCCAGAGGTATTTTTTCCCGTCCACTACTTCGACCCGTTCCGCCCGAGTTTGCTTTAAGATGCGAATGCCTTCAGACTCAAATTGTTGTTCTACGACTTGGGCGGCTTCTGGTTCTTCTTTGGGTAAGATATGCTCTCGACTAGCCAAAATGGTCACGGTAGTCCCTAAACGGTGGAAGGCTTGACCCAGTTCACAACCAATGGGGCCGGCTCCGATGATGGCGAGGGATGGGGGTTGTTTGGTGAGGGAGAAAACCTGCTCGTTAGTAAGAAAACCTGCTTCTTGGAGGCCGGGAATGGGGGGAATGGCGGGGCGGGAGCCGGTGGAAATGACGAAGGCTCTAGCGGTTAGGTTGCGACCGTTAACGGTGAAGGTGCGGGGATTGGTGAATTGTCCTGAACCAAAAATGACCTCTACTCCGAGGCCGCGAAAACGTTCCGGGGAGTCGTGGGGTTCGATGGCGGCGATCGCACGTTCCACATGACCCATCGCTTCGGAAAAGTGGATCTGGGGTGGGGGGGTATAGACTCCAAAACGTGAACTGTGCTTGACCTCATAGGCGATTCTAGAGGCGTGAATGAACGATTTGCTCGGAACACACCCATACCATAGACAATCCCCGCCTAATTTGTCTTTTTCCACGAGGGCAACTTTCGCCTTAAGTTGGGCCGCTGCGCTGGCTACGACTAACCCCCCAGAACCTCCACCAATAATGACGAGATCGTATTCTACGGCCATTGTCCTAACTCCTATTGTGTCTTTCTTGTTAGGGTACTGCGATCGCCTGAGATCCAGATGAGGGAATTGTGAAAAATGGCTGGGGGTGGGGGAGCAGGGGAGCAGGGGAGCAGGGGAGCAGGGGAGAGGGGGAGCAGGGGAGAGGGGGAACAATTATCAATTATCAATTATCAATTCCCTATTCCCTATTCCCTATTACCTAGCCCCACGAGTAGAGTTATTCAGCAAGCCCTACCTAGGCATTCTAGCAAGTAGGGGCGAAAAGTCTTCGCCCCTACTTGCCATCAATCAATAATCAACAATGACCCATTGTTAATTCCCAATTTAATGGGTAGCTACCGTTTGCTGAGGATGCACCCGTTTCCCTTGTTCTAACGCCGCATAGAGACGGTTTAAGGCGCTCACATAGGCCCGAGTGGAAGCCACAATAATATCGGTATTGGCCGCATGACCGGAGTAGGTTTTTCCTTCATGACGTAACCGAATTGTTACCTCTCCCATCGCATCAATGCCTTCCGTGACCGATTTAACGGAATATTCGATTAATTCATTGGGAATATTCACCACCCGATTAATGGCCTTATAGACCGCATCCACTGGACCGGTACCAATGGCCGCGTCGGTTAATTCTGTGCCGTCGGGGGTGCGCAAGACTACAGTTGCTGTCGGACGGGCATGATCGCCACAGGACACTTGAACTAATTCTAAGTGGAACAGTTCAGGGACTTGCTGCATTTCGTCGTTAACGATGGCCTCTAAGTCCAAGTCGCTGATTACTTTTTTCTTGTCGGCCACTTCTTTAAAGCGCAAGAAAGCTTTATTTAATTCCGTCTCAGATAAATCATAGCCCAAGGTTTGTAGGCGATCGCGGAAAGCATGACGACCAGAGTGTTTCCCTAGAATAATCTGGTTTTTCGTCAATCCAATGGACTGCGCATCCATGATTTCATAGGTCAGACGATGTTTTAATACCCCGTCCTGATGAATCCCCGATTCATGAGCAAAAGCATTGGTTCCCACAATCGCTTTATTGGGTTGTACCATCATCCCGGTGAGGTTAGACACCAAACGGGAGGTTTTATAGATTTGGGTAGTGTCAATATTGCACAAGGGAGTCTCAGACTCCCGAGGACGACCGAGGAAGGGATTATAGTATTGACGACGGACGTAAAGCGCCATGACCAATTCTTCCAGCGCGGCATTTCCGGCCCGTTCTCCAATGCCGTTAATGGTACATTCTAACTGCCTTGCTCCATTTTGGACAGCTTCGAGGAAGTTAGCCACGGCCAAACCTAAATCATTGTGACCATGTACAGAAATAATGGCCTGGTCAATGTTGGGAACATTTTCCTTAATGCCGCGAATCAATGCACCGAATTCTCGGGGGGTGGTATAGCCTACAGTATCAGGAATATTAACCGTTGTTGCTCCGGCTGCGATCGCCGTTTGTAACACCTCATACAAAAATTCTGGGTCACTCCGTCCCGCATCTTCCGGGGAAAACTCCACATCTGGGGTCAGGGATTTAGCATATCCCACCATTTCGGGAATAATCGCCAATACATCCTTACGGCTTTTTTTGAGTTTATACTCTAGATGAATGTCCGAAGTCGCAATAAAAGTGTGAATGCGCCATTTCGCCGCAGGTTTAAGGGCTTCAGCCGCTTGGCGGATGTCTTCTTGCATCGCACGGGCTAAACCACAGATAACCGGACCCTCTTCAGTCCCCACCGTTGCCGCAATTTTCTGAACCGCTTCAAAATCCCCGGCACTGGCCCGAGGAAAACCCGCTTCAATAACATCAACACCCAGTTTAGCTAGGGAACGAGCAATGGTCAGTTTTTCATCGACATTCAGGGTAGCACCCGGGGACTGTTCCCCATCACGCAAGGTGGTGTCAAAAATTATGATGCGGTCTTGCTCGGTATTCATAGGCCATCAATCAAAGTGAATAAACGGAAAAGTTGTGTCTGTTGTTCGATTAACTGTTTTGCTCGTCTTCAGGGTGTGAGGATGTTTTGACGCTTCACCGTTAACCCCCTAGGGTCTTGATTCCGAGGGTCTTCCTTCCTAGGTAGATTTTCCCTAGGCTGTCTTACAATGCTTTAACGTCAGTTTAAAGTCTCCTCATGCCTTCCGGCGACTAGCCTATATTGTAGCAAAAGCAAGAGAAAGCCGTCGTTTAGTTAGGGCTTGCTCAACTTTGACAAGTTAAGCTTGTGTACCTTAAAATTCATCCGGGTTAATTCCTTGGGCGCGTAGTAACTCCGCCAGTCGTTCAGCCCGTTGTCGTTCAGCTTCCGCCCGTTGGCGTTCCTGCTGTAACTCTATTTCAGCTTGTTCGACCCGTTGTTCGGCCTGTTCGGCGCGCTGACGTTCAATGACTGCCCGTTCCTCCCCCGTCAGCAACAAATTCCCCGCACTATCCCACCACCGCAACCAAGGCAACTCTACATTTCCATAGCACCCTTGCCATATCCCCAACTCTACCCCCATCGGTTCTATGGGATAATGTCCCCGTTTATTGGCCCGGACTAACTCATAATGATTTTCGATCAGGTGATAGACCTCTACACTGGCTCTCTGCACTTCGTAGATAGCATAAAAACCCGGTCGAATCACTTGTTCATACACCCAGAATTTACCCGGTTTTTGACGGTCTTGACCCATCTGAGACAAAGGCGTTCTGTCCCGCTCTTCTGAACCATCTCCTGAGACAAATTCAATGGCAATTAAAGGCGGGATAAACTCTTGCCATAACACATAGGAACGCCTAAATTGTCCATCCAGACTCGGGGGAACGTTAGCCACATAGAACCAATCTGGACATTCTGCTCCCCTCTCTGGGGGGTCTGTTAAACGCCAATAAATCCCACAATCCTGACCGATAGCATACTGCCCGTCAGGATGGAGTTGTTCTAGGGTGGGTTTAATCGAATCGGTGAGGAGGATACTTTGGGGATGCTCCTGAAAGTTTTTCACAAAAGTACCGTCAGAATCGGGGAGTTGGGTATGGTCGGGAAGGCTGGTAATGCCGAGGGGGGAAGATTTGGCGATGGTCATAGTGCAATAGTTCTCATCGCAAGGGATGGAGACAGTATAGCATTTTCTTCAGTTTGTATTTCGTAGGTTGGGTGGAACGAAGTGTAACCCAACACCTCCCGCTAAAAATCTAGAAACCGGGAGGCTGTAGTGGTTTGGTGGTGATTGTTGGGTTTCGCGATCGCTGCACCCAACCTACAGATAGCACACAGATAGCACTAAGTTCATTTCACCAGACATACATACTCGACTTTTTATTTAGGATTGTGAGGGTGAACTGTTCTGAACTGGGACTTTGAGCGACCCCATAACAGACATGGAGAGGCAGAAGATGCTCTTCTCTAGGATGGCAATGCCTTGCACCCTGAGCGACACTCCATTCAACTAGCATCTGGCTTCTTTGCTCCTCCGGATACTCACGGTTTGAACAAACGTCCATTAACCATTCCTCAAAAGAGTGATTGAGTTGACGAGACTCAGGGGTATCGGGTGAAAAAAATGCGTTTAAATTATGAAACGAAAACCCTGAGCCAATTACCAAGACATTTTCTTGACTCAGCCCCTCAAGCGCACGCCCAATTTTGATGTGATGGGACGAATCTAGGGTATTAACGAGAGACATCTGAACGCACGGAATGTTTGCCTCTGGATACATAATTTTGAGAGGTACAAAAACACCATGATCAAACCCTCTCGTTGGATCTAGGTTTGCCTCAATCCCTGAATTGTTTAGCCTCTTCTGAATTTCACTCGCTAAAGACGGCTCCCCAACGCAGGGATATTGAATTTCGTAGGATTCTGCGGGAAACCCATAGTAGTCGTATATCAAGGGGGGATCCGGTCTGCTAGTAATAGTAGGAGTTCGTTCTTCCCAATGGGCGCTGGCTACTACAAGCGCATCGGGCTGGGGGATAATCGCAGCAAGGCTTTCCAGACATGAAACCATTTCCCGATGATTTGACTCCCCGAGCAACGGTAGAGGTCCACCACCGTGGGAGATAAATAGAGCTTTAGGTATATATTTCATCAGATTATTGCCAACTTTGTAATTCTAGGGTCAGTTTGTCGAGATCAGCTTTTAAAAAGACGGTCATTTTCCCACTATGGGAATTGCCCTGTTGATCTCTATTAATCTCGACCCAGTAGGCATAACGCACCCCGACGCGGAGTTCTCCTTGTTTGGCATAAACGCCGGGTAAGTTGAGGCGGCGGGACATCTCTAGGGCTTCGCTGGTGGGGTAATATAGCACCGTGTCAGCCCGATCATAATCTCGGTAAATATTCACGCCGTAAATATCGCGCAAACTCTGTTCTAATCGTTCGATGGAAACGCCATTGATTTGGTCATAAATGAAGAAGGATTGACTGCGAATGATGCCGGGATTGCCTAGGGCGGTGAGGCGACCGGGGGGGAAGACGGAGGCGCGAAAGAGGAAGCGCTGGGCGGCGGTGTCGGTGCGTTGGACGGTTAGCCCATCGGTGAGGATGGGACGGAGGAGGGGATTGGCGGCAATCCAAGCGGCGACGGTTTCGGTGCGTTCTCCGGGGAGGGCGTAACTAGGACGCAGGGGAAGCAGCCAGAGGAGGGAACCCAAGGTTAGGAGGGAGAGCGCTTGTTTCATCTTGATGTTCTCAAAGGGATTTTTTTCATTGTAGGGCGGAAAAAACCTGCCAGGCTTTGATTAATTTGCCCTGCATGGCGGCGGCTACGCCCTGTAATGCCTGAATTTCCCATAGGTCGGGGTTGAGGGCGGCAGCTTGGGTCAGGGCTTGTTCGGCGGCTTTGGGCTGCCAACGGTAGAGGTGGACGAAGGCGAGGTAGGCGTGGGCGTAGGGGTTGTTGGGGTCGAGTTGGACGACTTTTTGCAGGGCGGCGATCGCACCGGGGGCATCTTCCTGTAAGGCGCGGGCGAGGGTCAAGCCATAGGCCCAGTCCAATTGTTGGGGATTTTGGGTCAAGCGGTAGGCTAGGGTTAACTCAGCTTGCCTTGTGTAGTCCTGTGTGGGGTCATATTGGTTCATTTGACCAATTTGGTCAAATATGGGGTCGAGGGCTTCTCGTCCCTCTGGGAGGTCACGGGCGAGGTGTCGCAGTTGGGTGACGAAATCTAGGGCAGGGGCGGGTAGGGGGGGACGGGTGGGGTCTAGGGTGATGGTTACGGGGGGGAAGGGGATGGGATTGGCTTCTCCGGTGTCTGGATTTAAATAGGCGACGGATAGGCTATACTCTCCGGGGGGTAATTCTTCGGGGGGTAACATGGCTAGGGTTTCCCGCACTTCAAAACTCTGGTCGGCCCACTGGGGGGAAGGATGTAACATTCCGTTGCCTATAGCGCGGTCTTGTAGCCATTGCTGGGTAGGATCTTCGACAGAGGCCCAGGTGACTAAGACTAACCCAGATTTTAAACTGTGCCAGTCTCCTAACCATTGATAGGTGATGGGGACAGGATATCCGGGGGGGACGATGGGGGGGACAATCACTTCATCGAGACGGAGGGAGTCTAGGGGAGATGTTAAGGGGGTGAGGGTAATGGGGGCGGGGATTTTATGATATAGCTCAATCACACTATGATCGGGGAGGGTCCAGCGCTGTTGAACGTGAAAATTAGGGTCTTGTTGCAGTTGTTGGACGATTTGAAAACGGGGATGGTCGGGGGGATAGGTGGGGTTTTGTTGGGCTATTAACCAATCGAGCGATCGCAAATCTTGATCTAGATGTCGTTGTCGTTTCCCCACCTCACGAGCATAGACCTGAAAATCTGCCACAGCCCCATAATAATTCATTGTATTATGATTAATCGCTGGGGTATCCATTAACATCCCCAGATTGCCCTTTTGATAGGGTGTTGTTGTCGTCATTTCGGCAATAATTTCCTCGTTGGGAAACAGTTGTCCCCGATAGGGATAATACTGAGCATTAGGACTCAACCATTGAGCAAAATTTTCCCCTCCCACAGGGAATAAATTTAAGATCATCAACAACAATGTGAGTCCCCAAGTTGTCCAAGGAATCCACCGCAAACGGTTTTGAAAAGCGACTAAGCCATAGGCTAAACTAACGGCCAACACGGGATAATAAGGCATGACATAGCGTGAGTCTTTATTCACCAGTGCAGAACATAAGAAATAAGAACCGACCCAATACCATCCTAGCCAAAGTAAGGGATGAGCAATGCGCAGCGTAAAGGGACGAGAAAAGGCTTCTTTTTGCGGGCTTCTCACTAAGCGAATTCCCCGCAAAATTAACCCAGCAACACCGACGAGTAAAAACACCCAAGTTAAGACAAAGGGTAGTTCAAAAAAGTAATGTGTCCAAGCTTCTAAGGTATCGAGGGGGGGATCTCCTTCATTAATGGCTCCTTGAGCAAAAGCCCCGGTATAAGCCCCAATAAAAAAGATCCAGTTGGTTTGATACCAAGGATAAAATAAAGCAATGGCAACTATAAAACTGACCAATAATTGTAAGAGTCGCCCCCAACGTCGTCGCCAGAGAATTTTAATCCCAATCCAAAGTAACGGAAAAAATAGGAAAAATACCCCATTTTGTTTGGTGAGCAAATTTGCGCCTAATGTCACCCCAAAGAGCAAACCCCATCCCCATTGTTTTTTTAGAGTTTGGGCATCACACCATTTGGTTAAGGCATAAAAACCAATTAAAACAATGGCGGTTAGGGGATAGTCTAATAAATAATCAACTCTGGTTCTATAGAGTCCCGGAATGACCACACAAAAAGCTGCCGCCCACAGTCCAACTCTGGGGCTAAATAAATGTTTTCCCAGTTGATACACTGAGAATAAGAGCAAGGCAATAAACAGGATATTAACTAAGGTAGCTTGGGCTTCTCCCCGTCCAAAAAGTTGTAAGAAAGGCGCAGTGACAATATAAGTAAGCGGGGGATCTTTAGATGTGAGCGACCAAAAATCATCCCACCATTTCAATGAAAAAAGCTGCATATTTTGCAGGGCATTGAGATAATTTAACGCCCCTGTTAAACGATGGGCTTGATCCCATGCCGGAGGGGAAAGATCCAAACGAATCCAAATCCAATCAATGATCAGATTGAGTAGGAAAATTAATCCCCAAACTATACCATTTTTTTGAAAAATGCCAATAAAATTAGGTTGAGTTTTTTCGGGGTCTTGACTGTTCACTAAAGTCATAGTTCAGGATATAATGATTTAGAATCTGATCAATATTTCTTGGGCTAATGTTTCTTTAGCAGAGACAATGCTTTAGCAGAGACAATGCTTTAGCAGAGACAATGCTTTAGCAGAGACAATGCTTTAGCAGAGACAATGCCTTAGCAGAGACAATGCTTTAGCAGAGACAATGCTTTAGCAGAGACAATGCTTTAGCAGAGACAATGCTTTAGCAGAGACAATGCTTTAGCAGAGACAATGCCTTAGCAGAAATAATGGAGGCAGAAATTAACAGGATTTAGACTCCCCATGTATTTTAAAGATAACCTTACCCTATAGCAAGGTTTAAGCATTCGTCAACCCATTACAATGGAGTTGGGAGATTGAACAGGAGTTAAGTCTAGCTTGATTTATCTAGGGCTACCTCCCATTGAATGAGGTCAAGGTTAGTTATTTAGTACAGTTAGATCAAGGGAATAAATCAATATAGTCTTAAAAAAGTGCTACACTTATTTACTGATCAAGCTTTAAATCATCCCTACTAAACCCTAAAATCGGTAGAAAATAACCACAGATAAACTTGTGCTAAATTACGCATCATATTATGGGGGTAGGCTTTCAATAAATACCCTAGCCATAGATAAAAATTGAGCAAGATTAATAAGCCGATGATAGCATATCCCTGTTTAACTTGTGTCGAAGAGGGGGAGTAGGATTGTAGGGTTAGGGCTGCACCAAATCCCAGTAAAGGTAAGGTTTCAATAAAGGCACGATGTCCGAAGGAGTCGCCAAAGTTTCCCCAACTGCCATTGATCGCAACCAAGGCAAAAAAGGCAATCAAGATAGTTATAAAATACCCCCTATATGGTTTTAATTTAACTAAGCCGATTAGATTGATAATGATTAAGAGCAAGTAAAGAGGATGATACATAAATAAACCGTAGCTATTTCCCCATAAAGCTAAAAATAGTCCCTGAATTCCTTGTTTGAATTCTTCATTTTTATAGGGATAAATGACCCATTCTCCCCACAATAGCCAGAGACTAATTTTTTGCAAAGAAACCGTGGCTAAAAAGCTAAAACTACAATAAATAATATTAAATTTTTGCTTAAATAGCTTGAGATTAAGGTAGAATTGAAAAGGTGAAAATACAGCATTTGTATTGCGCAATAAAATAAGTAATCCTATAATAAACCCTAAAAATAGGGAGAATAAAGGATGGACTTTTTCTTTCCTTAAATCCAGTGAATCTGCATTAGGTAAAAAAGTAGGATTTTGCCGATCTTCGCCACTTTGTGATGGGTTACAATTTTCTCTATGTGTTATACTTAAAGGCAAATTTTTAAAACTACCTAGCCAGAGTGAAAAGCTTAAAACGGCGACCCCTGCCCCATGAGCCATAGTTGGTTGTTTGGCGTAGTAATGAATTAAGTTGGTGCTTAAAAGTAAGGTAATTGCTACAGTTGCCGCGAGGTTTCTATTTACGCCAAAATGGCGTAAGCTGTGATAAAATAAAGCGAAACTGCCCACAACAAAGGCGGTGAGAGAAATGGCAACAGATAGCTGATAGGGGAGACTAATTCCATCGGCGGGGAAGGGGGTGAGGAGGGCGATAAAATGACCGAGAAAGAAGCCGGGAATTTCTAGGATAGCTAAACCGATGGGGTATTTATTATGAACTAATCCTTTGGGGGTGATAATGGGTTCTGGGGCGGGGTCTGGGGCGTATAATAGGGGGAAGTCGTTGCTAAAATCTAAATCGCCATCGATAAAAAGCGATCGCACCCAAGCATAATATCCATTGCCATCACTGACAATGAGGTGAGGAGAGTCCCCTAACTGGGTGGTTAAAAACAGCAGGAAAACCGACCCGAGAAAAATTAGCCCTAAAATCCCATAGAAGAGATTCCGCTCTATCTCTATTGCTTTTGTGGGGGTTTTCATGCCATCCGACCTTTTGTTAGGGTGTCTCTTACCTTGACGCTCCCATCGCTAAAAGCGAGGGATTCCCTGTTCAACCAGTTACCTTATCTACTAAGCTCTCACCTAATAGACAGTGGGTAGTCTGTCCGAGGGCTTAAATTCCTGTCCGCCCGACAGTATTCGCTTTACGAAGTATGTTGATAGCGGCGTTTTCATCTCTGTCTAGAACACAGCCACAAGAACAAATATGAGTCCTAGCTTCTCAGCTAGACGAAGAAATCGAGGATTGTCTAGTTTTTCTCCATTGGAGTCAGTCAAGAAATGGTTTAAGCCCACATCAATTCCTATTTCCTTTCCTGTATAATCAAGGGGTTCTACTCGTTCAAGGTCTAGGACAAATTGGCAATAGAATCCGTCAGCCCTTTTGAGCAGCCTAATCCTCTTGATTAATGACTTATCTAAAATCTGACGATTATAAGATCCGATCAGCTTTAGACATCCTATTCCAGTCTTGTCTGTGATGTGGATAGATTTTTTATCTCCTGATAATTTCCAACCCGAAGTTTTATATTCCACAGACCTTGAAGACTTCTTGAATTTAGGGTAGCCTTTTCGAGTTAACCCTTTTTTGCAGTTGTCATAGAAACGTGAAATGGCAAACCAAGCTCT
>NZ_JAIHOM010000242.1 GCF_026130165.1 Spirulina subsalsa FACHB-351
AGTGGGGGAGTGGGGGAGAAATTATCAATTACCTATTCCCTATTCCCTATTCCCTATTCCCTTGTTGAGTCTAGCGTTAGGCTTTTTCAGCAAGCCCTAGTTAGACTCGGATTCTTGACTGGCACTTTCGAGAATAGTCATTAAGCGCAGTCCTAGTTCTAATTCGCTGAAATCCCCGGAGTGGTAGTGAATGACGATGGAGGAGGCTGAACGGTTGACCCGCACATGGATCACTTGATCATCGGCGTTCAGGAGTCGTTCTAAACGCTTGGCAAAGGAGGGATCACTATTAAGTTGTGGGATGCGTAGGCGAATGCGGCCGGGGACGGAATGAATAATCGTAAATCGATCATCGCTAAAGCTGGTCAGGTTTGAGGTGGGGGCGGGTTGAGGTGGGGTGGGGGTCTGGGAGGAGGGTTTTTTCAGTTCTCGAAAAACCTGTCGAGAAAGACTTGCAACAGCTAAGTTAACGAGGAGGGCGTTGGCTCCCCGCAGTTGAAAACGACTGGTGACAAATAATCCTAAGATGACGGGTAGAATCATCTCGACTTCTCCATGTTCTTGGAGAAACTCGGAGATTTGCTGGGAGTTGGCTGAGTTCGGGGAGGGTTGTTCTAAGGTGGCAATGGTTTGTTCCATAGTTCGGCTAACTGAATCTTAGGGAGTTTCTGGCTCTTCAGTCCAGAGATCATGCTGGGCTGAGTCTTGTCTTAAGGCTTGTGCTACAAGGCTTTGGGGCAAAACTTAGACCGTTGAAAGCGACAGATTTTTAACAGATTACTGAGTTTATATTGAGAATCTATTGCAAGAGTCTTTCCTGAGAATAGCAGGAATAATTAGCAAAAAGCAAGTTTTCCTTATTGAGAAATATTGCAAAAATGAATGTAGCCGAACCGCCGAGAAGCCCCGCGCTATACTCGTGAGGGGATTAATGGGCAAGCAAAAAGCCTTGGAAACTGGATTTTTCAAGGCTTTGAGGGGGATTATTGAAGGGGGGGTTAGGAACCTAATTCTAAGGTTTGAATACTTTGTTCAAATTCAGGTAATAAGCGGGTGAATTCTTCGGAGGTGGCGGCGTAGGTGACGATCCAGATTTGCTCGCCTTCTTGAATCATGTAAAAAAGCTGTTTAATTTTGGCGCTGTCGGTGTCAATTTCTCCTACAAGTCGGCCGGCTTTTTTCCCGTTTTTAAGATCCACCATTTGGGAGTCTTCTAGGGTGTAGAGGGCGGCCAATTGTTCTTTGGCGGCTTCCATATAGGTTTCGATGCCAATTTCTGAGGGGATGTTTTCGGTGGCGATGTTGACGTTGGTGAGAAAGCCGGATGTGGCGGCACTTTGGGGGTCAAAGGCGAGGAAGGCGATCGCATCGGGATTTTCTTTAATCCCAGCCAGTCGGTCGGCATAAGCGGGATTAATGGCGGTTAATTGGGCTTCGAGTTGGTTTAAATCGGTTTTAGGATTGCCCCCTTGATAGCGGGCGGGGAGTTGGAGGGCTAAACCATTGCCTTGTATGGTTTGCCAACCGTTTTGAGTGGCTTCTTCAGTGGCGGAAGTGCTGTCTGCTGTAGTCCCATCGGGATCGGCCAGTGTCGCGCTTGTATCAGTGGATTCTATTTGTGACGGTGCAGCGCCATTTTGGGCGGTTTCCCCCGGAGAGGTTGCCTCTGTGGTGTCTGGTGTATTGCCGCCACAAGCGGCTAAACTGGCTAACACAATGGCACTCAAGAGCGATCGCTTAACGAATTGAAGCATAAAGAAAAATGTCCTCGCTGGGTTCAACTCTTTCCAGCTTAACCTTTCTTCAGAAAATCATCATCTTGACAACCAGACCAAGCAGAGTAAAGAATTAGGGGCGCAAGGGTTGCACTCTTGGCGAAGAGGATTGATCCGCACCAGATGTGTCACCAAAAGAATGGGTCTGAAGCCCCGTCGTTCACGACGGCTTTCACCTCGGTGAGCTATAATAGTCTCATGAACCAAGTCCTAACCATAGTTTGTAAGCTCAACCCAACACCAGAGCAAGCTCAA
>NZ_JAIHOM010000085.1 GCF_026130165.1 Spirulina subsalsa FACHB-351
CCGCTCCCCCACTCCCCCACTCCCCGACTTATTCAGCAAACCCTAGCTAATTCGCTGAAACGTTCCGGTTTTGCCCCAATCCTCTTGAAAGAGAAGAATGTTGAGTCACCATTAATCCCCGCTCAACCTTCCTTTTCAGGCGGAACTCGCCTCCATTAGGATAAATTCCTTTTCTTGATCTCCCAAGCCAACATAAGCCCCGTCTTGATTTTAAGCAAATTGGGCGTAAGTTTCATCAGCCAAATGCAGGATAAAAAATTATTTTTAGGAATCTTTTTAATCAGTTTCCCGTCTCAAATAAAGAACTGAATCAGGAATCAGAACGACATACTGACTCAACTTTGTAGGGGCATTTATTCCCCTACAAACTCCTTTCTCTTAGTCTTATTTTTAAGACTCAGGCTGACGTTCTCTTGTTGTCATTCAAAAGGTTTAATCTTCTTCTCATGCAATCTCACTGGCTTATTTTAGGAACAATGACGGCAGGCGCAACCCTCCTATGTGCCTCCACCGCAGAAGCAGCTAATTTAATATCTTGGCAATTTGATAGTCACCAAAATCGCCTAACATTTAACACCGATGGTCGGGTACAACCTCGCGCCCAAGTGATTGCTAATCCTAGCCGTTTAGTCATTGATTTACCCGGCACTCGTTTAGGACGAGCAACCATGAATCAAAACGTGGGCGGTGTTGTTCAAAGTGTGAGGGCGGGTCAATTTAATGCTGATACTGCCCGTTTAGTGGTGGAATTTGCCCCCGGTTATGCCATTGATCCTAATGGGGTGAAAGTGGTGGGAAGAACCCCCAATCAATGGACGGTAGAGTTACCGAATCCCACTCGTTTGGTGTCCAATGTCAGCAGCGCGGGGGCTTCTTTAGCGGGGTTACAAATCACCCAGAATGGTTTGTTTTGGCGGTTTGACTCCAGTCAGGGAGCAGATCCCAAGGTGTTAGTGAATCGTAGCCGCGATCGCCGACAAATTTTCATCGACCTAGACGGCCTCACCCTATCCCAAGCCGGAAGCCAAGCCATTGGCCGCTACGGAGTCCGTCAAGTCACCGCACAACAGGCCTCCGTCTCCCCCCCCATCACCCGCCTAACCTTGGATGTAACCGAAGATAGCCCAGACTGGATTGCTTCTGTGAGTCGTGGGGGAGTCGCCATTGTTCCCTTGGGGGGAATGATGGCCATTCGAGACGATACCCCTAGCCCCACGATAGCCACTCCAGTGGTCAACACCCCCCAACCCCCCACAGGCACCGTGCAGGTTCCCCCTCCCGCCAATCCTCAGCCCGCCCCACCCCCTCCCACTCCCGCCCCACCTCCTCCCGCTCCCTCTCCAGCCCCTCGTCCTCCGGTGTCTAACAGTCGGGTGCGCGTGACCATTGACCCCGGACATGGGGGCAGAGATCCCGGTGCCATTGGTATTGGTGGTTTACGAGAATCCGATGTAGTATTACCCATTTCTCAGGAAGTCGCCCGGATTTTAGAACGGAATGGGGTGATGGTACAAATGACCCGCGCTAATGACACCTTTATCACCTTAGAGGGACGGGCAGCGATGGCCAATCGCAATCGTTCCGATTTATTCGTGAGTATTCACGCCAATTCTGCGGGCAATCGTCCGACGGTGAATGGGGCGGAAACCTTTCACCATCCGGGGAGTACAGGCGGTTATCGGTTAGCCGAAAGTATTCAAAGCCGCATGATCCGCCAGACGGGGATGAATAATCGAGGGGTAAAACAGGCCAATTTCTACGTTTTGCGAAATACGGCCATGCCTGCGGCTTTAGTTGAGGTGGGGTTTGTGACGGGAAGTGCTGATGCGGCACGGTTACGGAATCCTACGTTTCGGACTCAAATGGCTCAAGCGATCGCCGATGGCATTCTAGACTATATTCGACGCTATGGTGTTTAGCGTGAATGGGAAGCGATAGGTGAATAAATTGTCCTCTACTTGCGATTATTTGAGCGAACAATAGCATAACTCAACGCCAACAAAAACACCGCAATAGACATAGCAATTAAATCCCCACTGGATTTTTTCTCAATATCAAAAATGATAATTTTGCGGGCTACAGCAATCAGGGAAGTCATGATCACTAACTCCAACTGAATGGCATTGTTTTGTAAATAGGCGGTAATGTTCTCTAATATTTCTAAGGCAATTAAAATATTTAAGAATAGACCAAAAACCTTAAAAAGTTGGGAAACAAAGGGCGAAGAAAACCCAACAAAAAGCTCTGTAAAAAGAAAAATGGACAACTCGTAGATAGCGAAAAAAATGACCATCACCATCAACAAGGCTAACAATTTAGATACCAGACTTTCAATCTGATGTAAAAAGGTTAAAAAGTTCTGGTTCTCTTTAGAGGTTGTCAATAACTTAACAAGTCTGCGGAAGTAGAGCATTTCGACAGTGGGGAAAAGGTAGGAGATGGGCAAGATTGGCGTTAAGATAAGCTCGGTGTGCTAAAGGTCAAGAATACTATCCTTTTACTCTTGACAAAATAGCAATAACAAGCTAAACGGTAATAAGCTAAAAGGTGGGTCGTAATTCAATCAAGAATGGTGCATACTATAGCATAGTGAACAGATCAAAAAGAACTGGTTTTGCATTACCTAATCCTGACTTTAATCCTAACTTTTGGTGCAGTTTTGCGTTTTTGGCGACTGGAGAGTAAGCCTCTGTGGGTAGATGAGGTAATCACGGCGATTTTTAGCCTAGGACAGAGTTTCCAAACGGTTCCGGTGAATCAGGTTTTGTCCTTAACGGATGTGCAAAATGTTCTACGGCTAAATCCCGAGGCGAGTTGTTTAGACATTGCCCAAACCTTGGCGACAGAATCGACTCATCCCCCGTTATTTTTCTGTTTACTCCACGAGAGTTTAGTGGCGTTGCAGGGTTGGGGAATGCCTCTAGAGTGGCAATTACGGGCATTATCGGCTTTTTTTGGCGTAGTTGCGATCGCCACCCTCTACCTCCTCAACCGTTTAGCCTTCGACCAAAAAGCCGCCCTCCTTGGCGCGTCAGTGATGGCGGTTTCTCCCTTTGCCGTCTACCTCTCCCAAGAAGCCCGCCATTATACCTTTCCCCTCGTCTTAATCACCCTCAGCCTCTGTTATTGGGTGAAAATTTGCCAAGACATCCAACAACAGCACCCCCCCAGACTGGGATTATGGTTAGGGTGGGGATGTACCAGCGTTTTAAGCCTCTATAGCCATTATTTTGGCGCTCTCGCCCTTGTTGCCCAAGGTTTAACCCTGCTCCTCGTCATGTACCAACATCGGGACCTGATGGGCAAAATTTGGCCGAGTTTTGTCTGGCCCGGGTTAGTGTTTTGTTTACCCTTTACCCTATTATTGCCTTGGTTGCCCCTCATCTTAGCCCATTCCACCAGCCCTAAAACCAGTTGGTTGGGCCGCCCCGATCTCATTTCTCCCGTCACCCAAACCGTAGCCGGATGGACCGTTTTTGTGGTCAGTCTCCCCGTAGAAAACCAACCCCTCTGGGTACAAATTCCCGCCGCCCTGCTGACCTTAGTCTGCGTGATTTGGGTCATACAAGCCACCATCCGCCGTTTGCGACGATTAAAAGCCCATCCCAGCGTTTTCCTCCTCCTCAGTTACATTTTCTGGGTCTTGCTACAATTTTTCTTCATTATCTACGGCTTAGGTAAAGATATCAGTATTGCCCCCCGCTACAATTTTGTTTATTTTCCCGCCCTCTGCGCCCTCTTGGGGGTGGCTTTCACGGTAGTTTTGAAGGATTTGCCCCAAGCGCTCCCGAAAGCCTCTATCCGGCTGTTTCCCCTCGCCGCTTGGCTGTTATTGGGTCTGGGAATCGTGAGTAGTCTCTGCACCGTCTATGATTTGGCCTTTCAAAAACCCTACGCTCCCGCCCCCATTGCCCAACAATTCACCGCCTCGGGGGAAAAAATGCTCTTTATCATGGCCTATTTTGACACTTTAACCCTAGCTGTGGGGTTAAGTTATGGTTTAGCCTTAAAACGACTGCCCCCCCCTCAACCTACCCTTGAGGTAGCCCTAATGACCGTGGAAGAAGATTATGGAACAGTATGGCCGGCGATCGCACAATTATCTACCCATCCCGAAATTTTCTGGTTCATGGCACCCGGCATGGTCAAAGAAACCTATCCCCCTGAACTGGTCTTAGCTCATCAGATAGTCTGCGTCATGGATGATACAGAATATCATCGCCTCGGTTTCCCTTACCAACTCTACCGTTGTCCCCCCTTGCCCTAAGTAGAGAATTTCCATAAATTCTGGGAATTGTGACCATTAAGGCACAAGATTCTACATCCCACGATAAAATTGGACTTGGGTATCAACTCGGTTGAACAACTGTGTGAATTGGGAATCAACGAGGACCATCCCGGTGTATTCAAAATACCAATGGAGTAGATTAGAAAGAAACTCAGACCTTCAGGGCTACATAATGGTTTGACCCGAGTATAGAGGTTTAGTAAGCCATGTCAATCTCTGATAATCTACCCAGTCAGCCCTCGCTATGACATATCCCTATGAGTAATATTTTCGCCGATCTCGATAATGTAACGCGCCAGATCAAGAGCATGGAACGCAAAAAGAAACCTAAAATGCTGGTTGTTGACGATGAGCCGGATAATCTCGATCTGCTCTATCGCACCTTTCGCCGAGACTTCCGAGTGTTTAAAGCCGATAGTGGAGTCAGCGCCTTAGATGTTCTCAAACAAGAGGGCGAAGTTGCGGTTATTATTTCCGACCAAAGAATGCCGGAAATGAAAGGGACCGAGTTTTTAAGTAAAACTGTGCCGAATTTTCCCGATACGGTGCGGATTATTCTCACGGGCTTTACAGACGTGGAGGATTTGGTCGAAGCCATTAACTCGGGTCAGGTTTATAAGTATATTACTAAGCCGTGGGACCCCAACGAGTTAAAAGTAGTGGTGGAACGGGCCGCAGAAACCTATGACTTGTTGAAACAACGCACGGACGAACTGAAGCGCGCCCATGAACAGGCTACTCTATTATCTGCGATCGCCCAAGTCGCCCAAGAGTTCACCTCTCCTGATGATTGTCTAGCCCCCTTAGCCAAAGCCTTTAATCAAAGTTTCTCCGCCGATGGTTGTATTCTGCAAAAGGTCAGCAACGGTCAATTAGGGCTACAAGGCAAGTATGCTGAACAAGGAGATCCCCCCATTGCCCTCGATAATGATCCTCTGGTCATTCAAGCTCTTAGTTCCAAACAGTCTCAAGTTTGGCTGGCCTCGGGAGCAACGCCACCAGAGGGAGCGGAACAGTACACCAGTGCCGGGGTGCAAGTGCATTTAGTGTTCCCCCTTGTCTATCGTGAACAAATGCTGGCGCTGTTGTCCCTTCAGTGGACTACTTCGGTGAAACCTGATGAGAATGAAATCAAGCTGATTCATCTCGCTGCTCAACAAGCCGTTTTAGCTTTAACGGCCGTACAAGTGAATGGGTGAAATCCATTGTAATCAGTCCTATAGGGGTTTAGTTTAAGGGAACAGGGGGGGCAGGAGAGCAGGGGAGCAGGGGAGAGGGGGAAAATTCTCAATTCCTTGTTCCCTATGTCTAGCTGTTAGTTCACCATAACCGATTCGGTAGACCCATAATAGTCTCCGTTTTGCCGTGCTTGTAACCATTGCGCGTGAGGAGTTATGTGTACAATCAGGGTCATGGTTTTCTCTATCCTCTGTTGCCTACTACTATGTGCCGAGTTTTAGCCTATTTTGGAGCCCCGATTCAACTCGATCAGATTCTCTGTAAACCGGAACATTCCCTGATTGTCCAAAGTTATCAACCCCGGGAAATGCAGGTAGCCCTATTGAATGCCGATGGTTTTGGGGTGGGCTGGTATCATGCCCAACGGGATGAAAATCCCTACACCTATAAAAACACTTTGCCCATCTGGAATGATGTCAATTTGCCCCATTTAGCCCGTTATGTGGAGTCTCCTTGTACCTTAGCTTATGTACGCAGCGCCACACCCGGATTAGCCGTAGATTTGGGCAATTGTCAGCCCTTTACCTCCGGGCGTTTAATGTTTGTCCATAATGGCTTTATTGAGGGGTTTCGCCACACCTTGCGTCGTCCTTTGCGGCAATTATTACGGGAGGATGTGGAATGTTTAATCCAAGGAGTGACAGATTCTGAGCATATTTTCGCGCTGATTTTGAGTATCTGGCGAGATCAGCCCGAATTATCCTTAGAGGAGGCCTTACGGAAGGCGATCGCACAACTCATAGAACTCGCCACCCCCCAAGGCGTGAAACTCGCCGTCACAGCCGTAATTAGTACCGGAAAACGCCTCGTCGCTTGTCGTTACTCCAACTTTGAAATCATCTCAACCTTGTACTGGTTACGGGATGACTTAAACTTTCCCGGGAGTGTAATTCTTGCCTCCGAACCCCTTTTTGAGGGAAACTGGAAAGCGTGTCCAGCCCAAAGTTTACTGAGTGTGGGAGAGGATCTTGAGATTAAATGCGTTGGCATCTAAACGGGAAACCCTACGACAAGCCCTCCTCGACTGTCGGCAAAAAACCCTAACCCTCGTCTCCGACATTACCCCCCAAGAACTTTGTCAACAAAGCCACCCCGATTTTAGTCCCATCGGTTGGCACCTAGGACATATTGCCTTCACCGAGGGGCTTTGGATTCTAGAACATTGTGCCGGAATCCAACCCCCCTCCCCCATCTCCCGTCAATTCTGGGCGGCTGATGGTTTACCCAAAACCCAGCGCCAAGCCCTACCCCCCTTTCCCCTCCTTCAGGACTACCTTGACACCATCCGTCAATCCGTCCTCACCTACCTAGAAACCGCCCCCCTAGAGCAACAAGAACGCCTCTGGTGGTGGTTACTCCAACACGAAAGCCAACACAACGAAACCATCGCCATTGTTTTAGCCATGTTGCGCTGGGGGAAACACCCCCAAAAACCTAAAACAATAGCCAAAACCTCCGGCACCTTTTCCCCCACCCTCATCACCATTCCCTCGGGAGAATTCCCAATGGGAAGGGATGACCTCCTCGCCCAAGATAACGAACGCCCCCCCCACTGGGTTTATCTCCCCACCTACCAAATCGACAGCCACCCCGTCACCTGCCAACAATACCGCCAATTTATGGCGGCCGGAGGCTACCACGAACAAAAATACTGGTCTGAGGTCGGGTGGCAGTGGCTGCAACAAAACCCCATCACCCAGCCTTACTATTGGCGAGAGGGAGCAGACTGGG
Organism: Spirulina subsalsa FACHB-351; assembly: GCF_026130165.1. Classification (GTDB taxonomy): domain Bacteria; phylum Cyanobacteriota; class Cyanobacteriia; order Cyanobacteriales; family Spirulinaceae; genus Spirulina_A; species Spirulina_A subsalsa_A. Next base: position 7,259 of record NZ_JAIHOM010000085.1, read on the forward strand.
ACTATCATCCCGTTTGTGGCGTGAGTTGGTATGAAGCCGAGGCCTACGCCCGTTTCGTCGGGAAACGCCTCCCCAGCGAGGCCGAATGGGAAAAAGCCGCCACCTGGCACCCCACCCAGTCGCACCCCACCCCCTATCCTTGGGGAACCGACTCACCCCACCCCCAACGCTGCAATTTTGACACCCATCTCGGGGATACTACCCCCGTCTATGCTTATCCTGACGGTCGCAGTCCCTTGGGCTGTTGGGATATGTTAGGCAATGTGTGGGAGTGGACTGACAGTTGGTTTGCGGGATATCCGGGGTTTGAATTTTATCCCTATCGGGGGTATTCCGAGGTATATTTTGACCAACAACATCGGGTGATGCGGGGAGGGAGTTGGATAACTCGTCCTTGGGGTTTAAGGTCAAGTTTCCGCAACTGGTATCATCCTTGGGTGCGTCAAATGTTTGTCGGATTTCGTTGTGCTGTGTCGAGTTTTGATTAGAATCCCATGATTTATGAACAAGACTTTCACCTCTGGTTAGAAGATACAATCCAGAAACTCACCCATCATCAATTTTCAGAACTCGATGTAGAACATTTAATTGCGGAACTTCAAGACTTGGGAAAGTCAGATAAAAATGCTCTAGAAAGCAACTTAATGATTTTGTTAGCCCATCTGCTTAAATTAACCATTCAAGCAGATGCACCGGAGATGATAAAAGGCAGTTGGTACAGTTCTGTTGATGAACACCGACAGCGTGTTTTAAGTCAATTGGCTGAGATTCCTTCCCTAAAATCTTATCTAGAAACTGCTCTCATTAAAGCTTATCCTCGTTCTCGTAAGTTAGCCATTAAAGAGGGAAAACGGGCTAGTTTTGGCATCAGAATTCCGGCTGAGTCGGAATATCCCGATCATTGTCCTTTTCCCCTAGATTCTATTTTGTCCGAGGATTTCTATGGAGGGTCTGCTGAATAACAGGTCTACGCTAAAACTAACAAGGCAATAGGGAATTGATAATATTCCTGTAGCTATTTTGATCGGCGAGTAACTGAAATCTGTAATCAAGAGAGCTTTTGCCTCTGGGGGTGGCTGAATAAGGGAACAGGGAATTGATAATTGACCATTATTTCCGACTCCCAAAGTTTTTCAGTAGACCGTAGTCAGTCTGACGCACCCTAAGAAAATTGTGAATTTTTTGGGGTTTGAATAATGTTACTAGCGAGTGCGAAAGTGCGAGAACCCGGACGACCCGAGGAGTGGTATGTTGAGAAGTTGACATCCTCCCCGGCCTAAAGGCACGGGGATTCCCAGTCTGTCCACATTAAGTGGACTCCTGATGGGTAGACAGACAAGCAACCGCCCCAGATTGGGGTCTCACACTGCTTAACGCCTGTCCATTCAGGTCGGCAAGCCCTGCCGCCATAATATTTACACTGGCATTCACATCCCGGTCTTGTTCTGCACCACAGTTGAGGCACAGTACCGACCGCACAGACAGATCCAATTTCCCCCACCGATAACCACAGCAGGAGCAAACCTGCGAGGTGGGTTCCCATCGGCTGATCACCTTCACCTCTCGGTCTTGGATCAGGGTTGCCTTGGCTTCACACATTGTTCTGATCTCTCGCCATCGGGCCCGACTAATCGCCCTGGCTAGACACCGATTCTTCACCATCCCGGCAACGTTGAGATCCTCCAGCACCACTACGCTGTTTTCTCGCACCAAACGGCTCGCCAACTTTTGGTTGGTATCCTTACGGATATCCCGTTGCTTTGCCTCTAGGTGGGCGATCGCCATCCGCAACGACTCACGCCGCCTTGACCCTTTCCTAGCCCTGGCTAGTTGGCGTTTGCCTTTACGGATCTTCCTGTCTAAGGCACTGGTGTCCCTGGCCTTGACCTTTTCACCCGTGCTTAATGTGGCTAGGGTTTCAATGCCCAGATCTACGCCGACCCCTTGGTTTTTGGGTTCGACGGTGACAGGCTCCACCTCTACCACAAAGCTAAGAAAATACCGACCCGCACAGTCCTTGAGCACTGTAACTGAACTGGGTTCAGAGGGCAGTGGCCTTGACCACTTCGTTTTCAGCTTGCCAATCTTGGCGAGGTAAACTTTCCCGGCCTTGATGGAAAATCCCCGCTGGGTAAAGCGGGCCGATTGACGGTTGAGCTTCTTTTTGAATCGAGGAAAGCCAGCCTTCGAGCCACTGCGCCTACCGCTACGGGACTCGAAAAAGTTTTTGAAGGCTGTCCCCAAGTTAATCACCGATTGCTGTAAGGCTACAACCGATACACCCGACAGCCAGCTTCGGGATGGGTCTTTCTTGGCTTGGGTAATGACCAGGCGTTGCAACTGGGCATTGCTGGGCCACTTCTCACCCTGAGGAATCGCCTTAATCAGAGCTAGGGCATCGTTCCACACCACACGACAACATCCGAACAGCTTGGCTAACTCGGTTTGCTGACCTGGGGTGGGATAGATTCTGTACTGATATCGGCTTTTCATGATGCTAGGATACCAAAGATAGAGAGGATTGGGGCGATAGACTCCGACAAAAAAGCCGCCCTGGAAGGGCGGGGCTTCAGACCCATTAGTTTTGGTGATCTGGGATCTGCAACGCGATCGCCGTGCCTGTTAACAGTTTTGGCTGGATGAACCGCTATAGTAGGAATAGCCACGAAGCAGGGTTAATCACTATGACCATCTCTTTAGCCAAATGGACGATAGAAGACTACCATCAGATGGTTGAAATGGGCTTACTGGAAGATCGCCCGGTGGAACTGCTCAAGGGAGAAATTGTGGAAATGTCCCCAGAAGGTGAACCCCATGCTTATTTCAGCACGGAAGCGGGAGACTATTTAACCCGTTTATTGGGCGATCGCGCTTTAGTCCGTCCAGCGAAACCCATCACCCTACCTAACCACTCGGAACCAGAACCCGATATTGCCATTGTGCAACGCTTGGGGCGAGAATATCTCACCCACCATCCCTATGCGGAAAATGTTTTTTGGCTGATTGAATATGCCAATAGCAGTTTAGAAAAAGACTCCAGCTTAAAATATCGGATCTATGCAGAAGCGGGAATTCCTGAATATTGGTTAGTGAATTTAAAACGTCGGGAACTGATTGTATTTCGCCATCCCCAAGGAGGAGAATATGCCTCCAAAATGACCTTAACGACAGGAGAAATTACCCCCCTCGCTTTTGAGGAGATCACCATTCCTGTCGCTGTTTTGATTGGGGAGTAACTGACTCTTAACTGTTTTCCGGTTCTTCCTCTGCCCGAAATTGATAAATCCTTCGCCAAGCGCGCACAGTACCGCGCCCAATAATTAAATCATCAGTGCGACCATCAGACCAAACCAGTCGGATGGTGGTGTTCGCTAAAGGGACTTGAATCAAAGCGGCCGCTAGTTCAGGGGAAACGGGGCCGCCTGTGTAGGTGTAGACTTCCCCGTTAAGGGCGAACAGAATTTTTTCTGGAGTGCGGGAATGAGTTTCCCGTTCATAAATGGGTTCTTGTTCAGGATAGCTTTCCCGACGGGATGTTCCTTGAACATACACATTACGCTCCCGCCACACGGTACGATAGCCGATGATGCGCTGTTCATACCAAGTGTAAGTGAGACGGATGGCATCCTCTGACCAAGTGCTGACGTAGGCGCTGCCGTTGGAGGGGTTAAAGTTCCGATCATGGACAATCAGACCATCAAAGGGATCTTCGATCACCTCAGACCAGGCCACCCGCGCATTAGGATCAATGGGGGCGGGTGTGACGGCAAGGAGAGGGGAGGTGAAGGTGAGAAGTGCGATCGCACTGATCCAAATAGGTTTCATCGCAATATAGCCGCTCTCTAAAACTTACTCAAATCTAACAACCTTCAGATCAAATTGCTTCTCATCCCCCGGCTAAAATCCAGGGGACAAGAAGCTATCGGGTTTTCTCGTAACCGTTACACTTTCCTAGAGTTGAGGAACAAACTGTTCCTTTTCGGGAACTTCCGTATACTCGGCCACAATTTGGCGGAATTCTTCCCCGTCGATGGTTTCTTTTTCGATCAGTAAATCTACTAAACGATCCACCACCACACGGTTATCCCGTACCAGTTGGCGCGCCATTTGATGACCATGTTCTAAGATTAAACGCACTTGGTCATCAATTTTGGTTGCGATCGCCTGAGAATATTCCGCCCGATTCATTAAACCATTGCCTAAGAACACCTCACCCATTTGTTCCTCCAACGACAAAGGCCCTAAATCACTCATCCCAAAACGAGTCACCATCTGCCGCGCCATCGAAGTCGCCTGCTGCAAATCCCCCCCAGCCCCGGTGGTCACTTCCGCATCGCCAAACACTTCCTCTTCCGCCGCACGGCCGCCCATTGCCCCAGCAATTCGCGCCATCAGTTGGGAACGAGTGATTAACCCCTGCTCCTCATTAGGTGTAAACCACGTTAACCCTTGGGCTTGTCCTCGGGGAATTAACGTCACCTTCTGCACCGGATCATGGTCTTTCACCAAAGTCCCGACAATGGCGTGACCCACCTCATGGTAAGCAATGAGCCGCTTGCTCTTACTATCCACCAAGGGAGTCCCTTCCATCCCCGCGACAACCCGATCCACCGCGTCATCAATTTCCAACAACGTGATCGCCTCTTTCCGTCGTCGCGCCGTTAAAATCGCCGCCTCATTGAGCAAGTTCGCCAAATCAGCCCCGGTGAAACCCGGAGTCCGGCGGGCAATGGTTTCAATGGAAATATCCGGATCTAATTTTTTATTGCGGGCATGGACTTCTAAAATCCGTAAACGACCCTTCAAATCCGGTGCGTCTACAATCACCTGACGGTCAAAACGACCCGGACGTAACAGCGCCGCATCCAACACATCAGGGCGGTTAGTCGCCGCAATGATAATAATGCCCGTATTCCCTTCAAAACCGTCCATTTCCGTTAACAACTGGTTGAGGGTTTGTTCCCGTTCATCATTACCGCCCCCAATCCCAGCGCCCCGTTGACGGCCTACCGCGTCAATTTCATCAATGAAGATTAAACAGGGAGCATTTTCCTTGGCCTTCTTAAATAAATCTCGTACCCGAGAAGCGCCGACCCCGACAAACATCTCCACAAACTCCGACCCAGAGATGCTGAAAAAGGGAACTCCGGCTTCACCTGCGATCGCCTTTGCTAACAACGTTTTCCCCGTCCCCGGAGGTCCCACTAACAGCACCCCCTTGGGAATGCGCGCCCCAACAGCCGTAAAGCGTTCAGGCTGTTTCAGGAACGTCACCACCTCTTGTAACTCTTCCTTCGCCTCATCAATCCCCGCCACATCATCAAACAATACCCCCGTTTTCGCCTCCATTTGGAAACGGGCCCGGGACTTCCCAAAACTCATGGCTTGACCTGGGCCACCGGGGATATTGCTGGAACGACGGAACAAGAAAAATAAAGACCCAATCAACAACAAGGGGAAAATCAAATTACCGAGAAAGCCCCATAATGCCCCATCATTGCGCGTGGGATGAGACGCTAAGGCAACCCCTTCCTCCCGCAACTTCGCAATCAATTCCGGCGCACTGGCGGGTAAATCCACCCGAAACTGTTGTAAACGACTATCCAGTTGAGGATCAATCGCCTGCACAATGGCCGTGCGTCCCCCTTCATACAAGTCCACAGTGGTGACACGGTGCGCGTCTAGGTACTCCAACAAGCGACCATAGGACATCCGAGTGTTCGCGGCATTATTCCCTAAGTCGTTTGTGTTAGAGGCAAAAGTCCCTTGCCAGAGGAAAAACCCAATGACGAGGGCGGGTAAAGTCCAAAGTAATATGACTCTCAAAGATGGTTTCATTGCTTAATGTCTCGCGTATAGGTTTTTTTAGGCGATGATTTCAAAAGGATTTAATCAATCAGCCCTTTTCGGGGTCGAGCCAAGCAGATAATGGTTTGACAAAAATGAGTCCTTTAGTAAATACAGGTAACAATTGCCAAGCTCGCTTAACTAAATTTAACGTAATTCTCATCTTTCTCGCAAGGAGGGGGATCGATCTACTAATTATTTTTATCGATATGTAGCTATAACACTATCTTAACTGATCAAGATTAGGTCTAGCGTGAACTCCTCCTTACCAAAATTTGTGAGTTGTTAGCCATAAAGAAAGTTTGGCTAAACCCTGACCTCCAGCAAAATATAAACCGACCAAGAAGATTAGAATATAAGGTTCTAAATGAATCTGCCATCGTTCTTTGACGGGTTTAATAATGAGGTTATCTAAAATATGATTATAAAACGGAGGAAACAGCCAAAGAAACCAAAAAAATCCCCAACAAGCATCAAAAAAATATCCCTTTAAGCCCGCATCAACAGTGCCTAACCCCATTAATATAGCTAAGAAAAAAGCTAACCATCGGGGGCGATGGGATACCATAAACCGATAGATAAAATCGACTTCTTTAAGCAGTAAAACTGCCCACATAAGGAGGAATAAAATGACGAGTAATATTTTCATGATTAATGTTGAATCCTCAAATAGGTTGGCTATATATAAAAAATACGTTTGTTAATCTAAGTAGAACTTAAAATAACAAACGCATTCCCCGAAATAGGGGGTCAAGATGAATTAGAAAAAATAGACCGTCTTAGTACACTTCAACGTGCCAGCGTTCTTCTTTCTTCAGTTGCTTGCGGAACTCATCCCAGTTCATATCGCGTTTCCCAGCCTCATCGGTAAAGGTTTGGGAAATGGGGGGTTCCATCCCTTTCAAACCACACATATACAGGTGGGTATTGGGACGACGCAACATTTCAAAGATTTCGTCAGCATACTCACTCACGCGGCTTTGAACATACATTTTGCCACCTTCGGCGTTTTGTTGTTCCCGACTGATGGCATAAGTTAACCGGAAATTCTCGGGGAATTCTGCCGCTAACTGCTCTAATTCTTGTTGATAGAGAATATTGGCAGAATAGGGAATACCGAAAATTAACCAGGCTAAACCTTTGAACTTGTATTCTGGGTTGTTTTCTTTGAACATCCGCCAGAGGAAGGCCCGGAACGGCGCGATTCCGGTTCCGGTGGCTAACATGATAATGGTGGCGTTTTCATCATCCGGTAAGAGCATTTCTTTCCCGACTGGGCCAGTAATCGCCACATCTGCACCGACTTCTAGGTTGCAGAGGTGAGTGGAACAAACACCATATACAGTTTCCCCAGTTTCGGGATGTTGGTACTCCAGTTGACGCACACACAGGGACACCGTTTTGTCGTCTACATGGTCGCCGTGACGAGTGGAGGCGATGGAGTAGAGTCTCAATTTATGGGGTTTTCCTTTCTCATCGGTACCGGGGGGGATAATCCCGATACTTTGTCCTTCGAGATAGCGTAAGTCCCCGCCTGAAATATCAAAGGTTAGGTGGCGAACTGTGCCTACGCCACCTTCGCGAACTAACTCAGTGTTTTCTATGCACTTACCGATATAGGGGTTTTTCGGCTTATAGATGTTAACAGGGATTTGAACAGGTTTATGCTCGGTTTGAGTCATAGGTTTACTCGGTTCTGGTGATGTCTGAGCGGGAACATAACCTGTAACCTCACCATTGGTATTCAACGGCTTGATGCTGAGGATTTTTCCTCCTAACCGAGTAATTCGGCGCATTTCCTCGTTCATCCGTCGGTAAGGCACAGTGATGAAGACACTGCCACTTTGACGAACGGGATAGCTTTGTTGGTCGGTTTGTTCGTTTTGACGCAGACCTGCAACTTCATAAACAAACATCCGGCTGGCGGCCTGAGAGTTCGCGGTGGAACCCGCACTAGCTCCGTACATTCCTTCTAAGTCTCCCAACTTACGATGAATAGGCGTGTAATCTGAGTTTGGGTTCAGGTTTCGCGCTAATTGTCCCCTCGAATCTGTCGGGGGGAGAAGTGCCACGGTTTGACCCTCATCACAAACACACTATTATTCAGACTAACATTGCAGGGCTATCCCTTGAATGTTGGAAGGTCGCCTAAAATGTGTCCCCGTCGTGGCAATGTCTCCCTAGACGGTAATGGGAGTTGATACACGATTTTGTAAAAGTCGCTTCATTTTTACTTTTTTTTTAGCAAAAATGCACAAGCTACCGTAGCATAAGAACTGGGCAGGATTATTCCCTTCCCACCCAGCCTTGTAGGGGGGTGCCTGTTCTGGTAAAATTCCCTTGAAGTCCCTAGGACTAAATACCTACATAAAGTTGGGCTGCGTTTCTTGTCATGAACAATGCAGTTGTGGGGGTTGCTTGGGTTAAGTTCTTATGACGGCCGAGCGTACAACAGACGGGACAAGCTCTAGGCTTTTGCACTGAACTTCTTGCTGAAGGCTATTTAAGATAATTAGTTTTGTAATAGAGGGAACGTATGATCACTCAATCAGACCGTGTGGTTGTCATTGGAGTCGCAGGTGACTCAGGTTGTGGAAAATCTACTTTTTTACGTCGCTTAACGGATTTGTTTGGCGAAGAGTTTATGACGGTGATCTGTTTAGATGACTATCACAGTTTAGACCGGAAAGGTAGAAAAGCGGCCGGGGTGACGGCGTTGAATCCCAAGGCCAACAATTTTGACCTGATGTATGAGCAAATTAAGGCGCTCAAAGAAGGTAAGGCGATTGATAAACCCATTTATAACCACGAAACGGGGGAAATTGACCCCCCGGAACGGATTGAGCCGAATAAGGTGATTGTGGTGGAAGGACTCCATCCCCTGTTTGATGAGCGGGTTCGGAGTTTGGTTGATTTCGGGGTGTATCTGGATATCAGCGATGAGGTGAAAATCAACTGGAAGATTCAACGGGATATGGCGGAACGGGGTCATACCTATGAGGATGTCATCGCGTCGATTAATGCCCGGAAACCGGATTTTAGTGCCTATATTGAGCCACAAAAGCAATATGCGGATGTGGTGATTCAGGTTCTGCCGACTCAGTTGATTGAGGATAAGGAGAGTAAGTATCTCCGGGTGCGTTTGATTGAGAAGGAAGGCATTCCTCATTTTAACCCGGTCTATCTGTTTGATGAGGGGTCCACGATTGAGTGGCGGCCTTGTGGACGGAAGTTGACCTGTAATTATCCCGGTCTGAAGATGTACTATGGTCCGGATAATTTTATGGGAAATGAGGTTTCTATTCTGGAAGTAGATGGTAAGTTTGATAATCTTGAAGAGATGATTTATGTGGAGAATCATCTAAGTAATACGTCTACTCGCTATAGTGGGGAAATGACGGAATTATTGCTGAAGCATAAGGATTATCCGGGTTCTGATAATGGGACGGGGATGTTCCAGGTGTTGGTGGGTCTGAAGATGCGGGCGACCTATGAGGCACTGACGAAGGAAGCGGAAGGCGATCGCAAAGTCGCTGCCCAAGTCTAGTGTAATTCAACCACACGAGTCAGAATGACGGTCATGGGGGTGTAGCAATACACCCCCATCTATTTGGAAGCTAGGGAGCGTTTGGAGTGAGTTATGCGGGTTTGGATGGTTAGTTTTGGGCTGTTGTTTGGACTGGTTGAACTGTACGGTTGGTTCCAGTCGGTGACGGTGCCGTTGTGGGTCTATGTGGGGGTGGGGGTGTTTTTGGCGATCGCATCCAATCGTGATTTAATCCCTCGGCCGTTGTCCTTGGAGGAGGAACAAAAGGAGCAATAATTAATAGAGCTACAAATTTCGTTTGAGTTTATTTAATTCTTCCTCAATTTCCCACTCGCGAAAACGGTCTTCTACGGGGTCTAAACCTTGAGGGGGGCGGGTGTAGGAAGTTCCCTGATTCCAGCCGGAGGTAGAACTATTGTTGCTGGGGGTTTGGGGGGCTTTTTTCAGTTCTGCTTGCACTTCTTGGCGTTTGTGTCGCGTTTGTTGTAGGAGTTCTTCGGCTTTAGTGAGATTTTGGCTCACACTGGCGCGTTGTCCCCACAGTTGGTTTCCTTGGCGGAGTAGGGCGGCTTCTCGTTCTTGGGCGCTTTGGGCGAGGTCTAGTCGTCCGGCGGCTTGGGCTTTGGCGATGCGCTCATGCCAGCGTTTAATATCTTCTGCGATCGCTAAGATCTGATCTTGCAGTTGTTGCTGTTGACTTTTGAGGTCGCTAATCAGCCGTTGAGTTTTGATTTCCTGTTCTCGTAATTGTTCTTCAATGGCTTGCAGTTCTAGATGAGGATTATTTTTTAAAAACTCATCGAGTTGAGATTCCAGAAAGCGGCTAACATCGTCAAAAATACTCATGATAGGAATAGGTAATAGGTAATAGGCAATCTTGAGTTGATGCCATGATCTAATCCTACAATTTAGCAAAAGAGCTAATTGATTCTTCTACAGATAGGCAAGTTTGAACAGCCGCTTCAGAAGAGAGTGCCGAAAAGTGACAGTTTTTTCCCATTTCCTTAACAAGATCAAACCCAGACACAAACCGATGACTCTTAAACCAGACCTGACGAGCGTAATAGACCGCACAGTTATGCAGTTTATTTGACTCGGAGCAAATATATTCCAATACCGCCTTTAACTCTTTACTAGGGTGTAACAGGACTTGTTGTACTCCCATTACTTTTTTGGGCTTTGTCACTTGCTCAACCAATTTAGTTGACTACTCAAGTCTAAGGAATTACAGTTGATGTGTCAAGGATAATCTACGAAGCAATTATGTTGCCACTACTAGAGTACAAAACCCACAATCATGTTAAATTCTTGCTTAATTACCATTTTGTCTTTATTCCTAAAAGAAGAAAGCGAGTTTTAGTGGGAGATGTGGCAACTAGACTGAGACAGCTGTTTATGGAACTGGCCATTGAGAAAGGGTGGGATATACTGGCGTTAGAAGTTGCGCCAGACCATGTTCATCTTTTTGTTGCAACAAAGCCGTCTGACGCTCCTCACCTTGTTATCAAGGCATTTAAGGGAAGGTCAAGTCATCATCTCAGAAAAGAATTTCCTCATTATCCCGAGATATAATTTCACCGTACAATCTAGAAAAAAATTGTTAGACCGTAAACCTTTAATTGTGATTTGTGGAGCCACAGCAACGGGAAAATCGGGGCTGGCGTTGGAGATTGCCCAACGCTTGGGAACGGGAATTATTAGTGCAGATTCTCGTCAGGTTTACCGAGAATTAGATATTGGCACCGCCAAACCAACTTTAGAAGAACAGGCCGCTGTTCCTCATTTTTTGATTGATATTTGTGACCCCACAGAAACGTTAACCCTTGCCGACTATCAAAGCCAAGCTCAACAGGTGATTGAGCAGGTTTCTCTGCCCTTATTGGTGGGGGGGACAGGATTATATATTAAGTCGATTACTAAAGGCTTAAAAATCCCTCGTGTTGCGCCCAATGAGGAGTTACGAGAGAGTTTACAGGCATTAGGGCAAGCCCAATGTTACCAGTTTTTGCAACAGGTGGATCCGGTGGCAGCCCGGAAGATTCACCCCAATGATCAGGTGCGGACATTGCGATCGCTCGAAGTGTTCTACATCACCGGAAAACCCATTTCCCAACAACAAGGCGAATCCCCTCCCCCCTACCCCATCCTACAGTTAGGTTTAGATTGTCCAAAAGACCACCTCCAGCAGCGCATTGAACGACGCACCCGCCAAATGATTGAACAGGGTTTAGTCGAAGAAGTGGCCGCGCTGGGGGCAAAATATGGCTGGGATTTGCCCTTATTAGACACATTAGGCTACAGCGAGATGGGGCAGTATGTGCGGGGGGAAATCTCCTTAGCCCAAGCTCAGGAGTTGACGGTACTCCATACCCGACAGTTTGCCAAACGACAAAGAACATGGTTTCGGGCTAATCCTGATATTCTGTGGTTTGGTGCGGAACAGACCGATTTAGGCCAACACATTTGGGACACCATTCAAACCTTCCTTAAGACCAGTGGAACGCCACAATTCGTTAAGATAAATTAAGAACAGATCAGCACACTCTCATAAAGCAAGACTCAGCAGGTTATTTCAATGGCAGACCAATTAATCCGCGCTACCGCAGCAGATGGCGGCATTCGGGCCGTCGGTGTCATCTCCACTCGTCTCACAGAAGACGCTCGACAACGGCATAATTTATCCTATGTGGCCACAGCCGCCCTCGGACGAGCCATGACGGCTGGTTTACTGCTCGTTTCCAGCATGAAACGGGAAGGCTCCCGGGTGAATATTCGCATCAAAGGTAACGGCCCCCTCGGTGGCTTATTAGTCGATGCTGGACTAGATGGCACCGTGCGCGGTTATGTAGATCATCCCCATGTTGAACTCCCCCCCAACGACAAAGGAAAGCTAGATGTGGGCGGTGCTGTGGGGCGGGATGGGTATTTATATGTCGTGCGAGATGTGGGTTTTGGTTATCCCTACTCCAGCACCGTCCAGTTAGTCTCCGGGGAAGTGGGGGATGATATTGCCCAATACTTAGTCAACTCCGAACAAACCCCCTCCGCCCTTTTAGTGGGGGTATTTGTGGGACAGGAAGGGGTAACGGCAGCCGGGGGGATTTTATTACAAGTTATGCCCAAAGCGGCACGGGACGAGGCGTTAGTGAGTACCTTAGAATCCCGGGTGGCACAATTATCCGGTTTTACTCCTCTCTTGCGTTCCGGGAAAACCCTACCGGATATTTTTGAGCAGTTATTAGGCGACATGGGACTGCAAATCCTGCCCGAGGTGCAGATGGTGCGGTTTGATTGTCGCTGTTCCTTTGACCGGGTTTTGGGGGCGTTGAAAATGTTGGGAGTGGATGAGTTACAGGACATGATTGAGAAGGATGACGGAGCCGAGGCCACTTGTCATTTTTGCGGTGAGGTCTATCAGGCCAGTAGTGCGGAGTTGGCCGCGCTGATTCAGGAGTTACAGGCCGTGAACAGTAATTAATGGCCTCTCTCCCCCTTCAACCTTGGGTCTGGCGTTGCTTTTTGCTTGGACTGTTTCTCTTCCCCCTCTGGCCGGCCGTGGGGGCTGTTGGTTTAGGTCTTCCCCTGCTAGTCACTTGGGGAAAACATGGGCGAACCTTAGTCAAAAAACCCCTAAATCAGGCGTTAGGGGGGTTAATTGTCCTGTGGTTACTCACAACGGTACAGGCGGAATTTCCTTTAGAATCCCTACTGGGGCTAGGGAATTTTATCCCCCAATTTTTGTTTTTTGGTGCGATCGCCTTTTTCGTCCGTACCCCCGCCCAACTCACCCCAATGGCCTGGGCGTTTACCCTCCCCGCCCTTGCCGTTGTTCTCCTCGGACTCGCCCAAATGGGCTTAGATTGGGCAACCCCCCCCGGGTGGGAAAACCTTACCGGATGGCATATCATCCCCGGCGGCTATCCCGTCGGACGTATGGCCTCCCTGTTCATGTATGCGAACATCCTCGCCTGTTATTTGCTCCTCATCTTCAACCTGACATTAGGCTTGTGGGTGCAACAATGGGAGCGCTGGCGGCAAAATCGCACCGCCCCCCAGACCTACGCCCTCATCGGTTTGAGCTTAATTCTGGTGGGAATTGCGATCGCCCTCATCCTCACCAAATCCCGCAGCGCTTGGATTTTCGCCCTCTTGAGCCTTGCCGCCTTCGCCCTTTACTATAGTTGGCGATTCCTCCTCCTCACCCTCACCAGTCTTAGCACCGTCATCCTCTGGGCCTCCTTCCTCCCCCAATGGGGCGGCGAAACCCTACGGCAAATAGTCCCCTTCTACTTTTGGGGTCGCCTCTCCGGAGCCATGTACCCCAACGTAGCCGATGCTCACACCCGCCTCAACCAGTGGGAATTTTGCCTCAACCTAGTGCGAGAACGCCCCCTCCTAGGCTGGGGATTGCGCAACTTTGACCCCCTCTATCACAGCGCCACCCAACACTGGTTAGGTCATCCCCATAACCTCTGGATGATGTTACTCGCCGAAACAGGCATTCCCGCCACCCTCCTCTTTTGCGCCATCGTCGGCTGGATTCTCGCTCAAACCCTACGTCAACTCCTCCATCACCCCTCCCCAACCCTCCTCTTTGCCTATTTCATGGCTTTTATTAGCTGTATGGGGTTTAATGGCTTTGACGTTTCCATCTTTGATTTTCGCGTCAATGTGATGGGATGGATTATCTTAGGTGCGCTGGGCGGAATCGTCCATAGCCAAAGGCAACCACCCACGAAAAACCCAGAAAATCCGGTAAAATTACATAAAAACCATGAAAATCGGGATTCCCAAAGAAATTAAAGACCAAGAATTTCGCGTCGGTTTAACCCCCAGTAGCGTGCGCGTCCTCACCGCCCAAAATCATCAAGTTTTTGTGGAAACTCAAGCCGGACTCGGGGCAGGTTTCACCGACCAAGAATATCAACAAGTCGGTGCTACCATCGTCCCCACCCCCCAAAACGCTTGGGAGCAGGACATGGTGATTAAAGTAAAAGAACCCCTCCCGGCCGAGTATTCCCTCCTAAAACCCCAGCAAATCCTCTTTACCTACCTCCACCTCGCCGCCGATCGTTCCCTCACCGAAGCCCTCCTCAAATCCGGTGTAACAGGCATCGCCTATGAAACCGTTGCCCTCCCCGACGGCAGACTCCCCCTCCTCGCCCCCATGAGCATCATTGCTGGGCGTTTATCCGTCCAATTTGGCTCCCGTTACCTCGAAAAACAACAAGGAGGCCGAGGAGTTTTACTCGGCGGCATCCCCGGAGTCCGTCGCGGAAAAGTCGTCATTTTAGGCGGGGGTGTTGTCGGAACCGAAGCCGCTAAAATGGCCATTGGCATGGGGGCAGAAGTCCAGATTTTCGATATTAATGTAGACCGTTTGAACTATTTAGAAACCCTCTTTGGCTCACGAGTTGAATTAATCTACAGTAGTCCCGTGCAGATTGAGGCCGCCATCCCCGACGCAGATTTACTCATTGGGGCCGTGTTAGTCCCCGGCAAACGCGCCCCCATCCTAGTTTCCCGTGAGTTAGTCGCCAAAATGCACCCTGGAGCCGTAATCATTGATGTGGCAGTCGATCAGGGCGGATGTATTGAAACCCTCAAAGTCACATCCCACAGTAATCCTAGTTATGTCGAGGAGGGAGTTGTTCATGTGGGGATTCCCAATATGCCCGGAGCCGTACCTTGGACAGCGACCCAAGCCTTGAATAATAGCACCCTACCCTACGCCGTGAAGTTAGCTAATGAGGGGATCAAAGCCTTAGAAAGCGATACCGTTTTAGCGGGGGGATTAAATGTTCAAGATCATTGTTTAGTTCATCCTGCGGTACAAGAAGTATTTCCCGATTTGAGCTAAGAAATTCACGATTTTTGCCATGACCCCCCATGATTGGCGAATAACCGAGGGAATAGGTAATAATTATCAATTGTCAATTATCAATTGCCCTGCTCCCCTGCCCCCCCGCTCCCCTGCTCCCCTGCCCCCCCGCTCCCCTGC
>NZ_JAIHOM010000086.1 GCF_026130165.1 Spirulina subsalsa FACHB-351
ACAAAACATTAAACTCTTGGGGGCGTGTGTAACCCGTCCCGAAAGCACCAACCTGCTATCTTGTTCGCTACTAGATAGAGTATCAGGTTAGGGCTAAAGCTCCGTCCTTTAGGGCGGAGAAGGTTACACTAGATAAGGTAAGTTTTCAAGCCTGAAGCGGCGATATTTCATAGATGACAGCAGAGACAATCAATAATAACGATTTGATATTACGCAAGGACATTTTAGGCTCCCGTCGGTTTAGTAATTACTTTTGGGCGGTAATTTCCGCTATTGGTGGAATTGGTTTCTTACTGGCCGGACTGTCGAGTTACTTCCGGGTGAACCTTTTAGTGGTCAGTGATACCAGTGGGTTAATTTTCTTCCCCCAAGGGGTAGCCCTTTTGTTTTATGGTTTAGCCGGAACCTCTGTCACCCTCTATCTTCTGACGGTGATCCTATTAGATGTGGGTGGTGGTTACAATGAGTTCAACAAAAAAACCGGACAGGTTAAAATTTTTCGCTGGGGTTTCCCCGGCAAAAACCGCCGCATCGAACTGGTGTATAAACTAGAAGATGTCCAGGCCGTGCGGGCGGAAATTCGGGACGGACTGAACCCGAAACGGGCGTTGTACTTACGAGTGAAAAAACAACGGGATCTCCCCCTAACAAGGGTTGGGGAACCGATGTCCTTGTCCGACTTAGAAAATCAGGGGGCTGAGTTAGCACGTTTTTTACAAGTTCCTCTCGAAGGACTCTAGTTCATACATACTGATGAAGACTATTCAAAAATCTTGGTTAAAATCCCTGTTGCTGGTGATGGTCGTGAGTGGTTTAATGTTGGCGGGTTGTGCTGATTCCGTGAACAACTCGACCCAAGCTAGTGCGGAAACCAATAATACAATTACAGCCCAAGCGAGCAATCCAGAAATGAGTACATTACCCAGATTAGAAGGCAAGGCCACTGTTGTGATGACGGTGAAAGGCTCTCCCATTACGATTGAGGTGGATGGGGACAACGCACCGATTACGGCGGGGAATTTCGTGGATCTGGTGAGCCGTGGGGTTTATGATAACCTTGTGTTTCACCGAGTAGTACGGGACCCTCAGCCTTTTGTGGTGCAGGGGGGAGATCCCCAAGGCAAAAACCCGAGTGTTGCGGTGAATCAGTTGGGAACCGGGAGTTTCGTGGATCCTGATTCGGGGCGGCCGCGTTATATTCCTTTGGAAATTAAACCCCAAGGAGCAGATGAACCTCTTTATAGTAAGACCTTTAAGCAGGCTCGGGTTTCTGGGGCTCCGGTGTTAAATCATACTCGGGGGGCGGTAGCCATGGCGCGTTCTCAGATGCCGGATTCGGCTTCGGCTCAATTCTATTTTGCTTTGGCGGATCTGTCTTTCTTGGATGGAGATTATGCGGTGTTTGGTTATGTGACGGAAGGGATGGATGTTGTGGATCGTATTCAACAAGGCGATCGCATTGATTCGGCCCGTGTGACCGCAGGTGCAGAAAATCTCAAGAGGTAATCCATTCTCGGATTATCCCCCCTAGCCCCCCTTTGGAAGGGGGGGACAATATCCCCCCTAACCCCCCTTTGGAAGGACAATATCCCCCCTAACCCCCCTTTGGAAGGGGGGGAAATATGAGGGGGAAATGCGGGATTAATTTGTTAGCCTTACCTATTGTCTGTTCCCTGTTCCCTGTTCCCCCCATTCCCCTGATCACCTATGAAAGTTGTTGTTACGGGAATCAGCCTCTGGTCTGCTTTAGGGAACTTAGAACAAAGTTGGCAAGCCCTACAACAGCATCAATCGGCGATTCGCCTACAACAACCTTTTGTAGAGCTTCCTGCCTTGCCCCTCGCCACAATTGGCAACACCCCTCTACAACTGCCGGATTTACTCTCACCCCTGCTCAAAGATGTTTTAGCGGATAGTGGTTTAGAACCTCCCCTCACCGATTGTGGGGTAGTGGTGGGATCGAGTCGTAGTTTTCAAGGGCTGTGGGAACAGTGGGCGCAACGGGATTATCTGGCTGCCCAATGGGAGGCCACAGCCTTCACCCCTTGGTTAGACACTTTACCCCATCAAGTGGCTTTAACCTTGGCTCGTTCTGTGGGCAGTCAGGGGGCGGTTCTCGCACCGATGGCGGCTTGTGCGACGGGAATCTGGGCGATCGCACGAGGTTATGAACTCATCCGCACGGGGGAGTATGAGCGCGTTTTAGTCGGGGCCGTAGAAGCCCCCATTACCCCCCTCACCTTGGCGGGTTTTGCCAAAATGGGGGCTTTAGCTACCACGGGCTGTTATCCGTTTGATCAACATCGGGAGGGATTAGTATTGGGAGAAGGGGGAGCGCTGTTGTTGTTGGAGTCGGCGGAATTGGCTCAACAGCGTCAGAAAACACCTTATGGGGAGATTTTAGGCTTTGGTGTGACGGCCGATGGCTACCATGTCAGCGCTCCCAATCCCCTAGGGAGTTCGGCCATGAGGGCGATTGAGAATTGTTTACAATCGAGTCACTTGAGGCCGGAGGACGTTGACTATATCCACAGTCACGGTACTAGCACCCCCTTAAATGATCAAAATGAGGCGCAGATTATGACCGCGTTGTTTCCCCCTGCGGTGTGGGTGAGTTCAACGAAGGGGGCAACGGGACACACTTTGGGGGCATCGGGGGCTTTGGGGGTGGTTTTTTCTCTGTTGGCTTTACGGGAGCAAATCCTTCCCCCCTGTGTGGGGTTGAGAGAATCGGCTTTTGCCCTTAATTTTGTGAATAAATGTCAGTCCTTTCCCCTGAATTATGCGCTGTGTCTTAGTTTTGGCTTTGGGGGACAAAATGGGGCGATCGCACTGGGTAGGGCTTGCTGAAAAACCTGGGGAGTCGGGAGTTGGAAATAATTATCAATTGTCAATTCTCAATTTCCCATCCTAATTTTGTTCAATCATCTGTAACTGATACAAACTGGCATATAATCCCCCTTGGGCTAATAACTCATCATGATTGCCCATTTCCACCACTTCCCCTTTCTTCAATACTAAAATCCGATCCACATTGCGAATCGTAGACAAACGGTGAGCAATAATAATAGCCGTTCGATTAGTTAATAACTTATCTAAAGCCTCTTGAATTAAGCGTTCCGTTACCACATCTAAACTCGCCGTTGCCTCATCCAACACCAAAATATGGGGATCTCGAATGGCCACCCGAGCAAAAGCTAGTAACTGTTTTTGTCCCCCAGAAAGATTTGTTCCTCGCTCCCTTAACTGGGTTTCATAGCCTTGGGGCAACTGTTCAATAAACCCAGCAATATTGGTAATTTCGGCTGATTTTTTAATCTGTCTAAACGGATAAGTTTCGCCCAGGGTAATATTGCGCTTCACATCCCCCGCAAAGAGAAAACTTTCCTGTAAAATTACCCCAATATAACGCCGTAATTCGGCTTGGGGAATCTCTCGGATATCCATCCCATCGACTAAAATTCGTCCCTCTGTGGGTTCATATAACCTACAAAGTAAACGAATAATAGAACTTTTTCCGGCTCCCGTTGGACCAACGAGGGCGATTTTCTCTCCGGGTTTAATCGTAAAGTTTAGATTTTTTAAAACATATTCACCGGGCTTGTAGTAAAAAGACACATTTTCAAAAGAAATTTCTCCCTTTTGCTCATCAGAAACTTGGGAGTAGGACATCAAAGAACGATCATAAGTATCTCGTTCTGAATCTCTAATTTCAATGGGTTGTTTAAGAATTTCATTCACCCGTTCAATGGCAGTAAAACCGGATTGAATCATGGTAAATTTTTCCGCAAATCGTCTTAAAGGGGAAAATAACCGTTGAGAATAGAGGATAAAAGCGGATAAAACCCCAAAACTTAAATAATCTCTTAATACTAGAACACCACCTAACCATAGAACTCCAGCAATGGCAACTAAGGCAATCCATTCTAAGGTTGCGGATACAGCAGAATCATGAAAAATTGTTTTATCGACCTCATCGCGATACCGTTCATTAATCACCCTAAATTTTTCTGTATTGAATCTTTCTCGCCTAAAGAGTTGAACCACATTAATTCCGGAAATATTTTCCGCTAACATGGAGTTGAGTTTAGATAGCTCATCTCGCGCTCGATAGTTTGCCTTGCGGTATTGTTGTTGAAAATAGATAATAAGGGCGGTGACAGGGACAAGCATTAAAATTAACATTAACGCCAGTTGCCATTGCAGTAGAAAAATCGCAATAACAATGACAATAATTGACACAAAATCGCTGACAATGCCAATTGCTCCCGTAGCAAAGACATCTCCTAATGCTTCTACATCGCTAGTAATTCGAGTGACTAACGCCCCGACTGGAGTCCGATCAAAGAAGCGGGAGGAGAGGGATAAAACGTGGGTAAATAAATCTTCTCGCACGCGGGCGGTAATTTCTTGTCCTACTTTTTGGACGAGATAACCTTGTAGGGAAGCAAAAGCTAAACGAATGACAATAGTTATTAGGAGAACTTGAATTAAAAAGTTGAGTCCTTCTCGGATAGAGAGTCCTTCTAGGATTCCCCAAGTTGATTCTTGTTGGAGGAGTGAAATGGCTTGTCCAATAATTAAGGGCTGAATTTCTCCTGCAACGGCAACGGGGATGAGTAAAAACATAGACAGCCAAAAAATTCCACTATTGGCGCGAGCATAGGGAATGAGTTTTAATAATAAACGCCAATCGCTTTCTCGGGGAGGTTTGGAGGGTATATCTGAGGCAGGGGGAGAAGATGCTGTCATGAAAACCTCGTAGAAGTTAGAAAACCGTCGAACCTAGGGGACCCAAAAACTACAGCTTAAATGCTACCGCAATTTGTGGGGGTTTGCAGGGAAGGGGTCGGGTTGCCGCGTGGGTTCGGGGGGACTAGGTTAGAATATAGGGTAGAATGCGCCCCTTGATCCCTAAATATTATGATGGACTGGAATCCTGCCCCAGTAGAAGAAAAGATTAGTCTGAAGTTTAAAAATCCCGAGGTGCTGTTTTTGGCGTTGAGTCATCCTTCCTATGCGAAACAGATTAATGCACCGGAAGAGAATAACGAGCGTTTGGCGGTGTTGGGGGGAATGATTACTCAAGGGGCGATCGCAGATTATCTTTATCATCGCTGTCCTTATCTTCAAGTGGCGAATTATAAAGGCTTGTTGGGTAAGTTGACAGAACCGGATCGTTTAACGAAAACTTGGTTTCAGTTAGGTTTAGGGGATTCCTACCCCTTTTTGGTGTTGACGGAAAAGCGGGCGGTTTTACGCCAAAAACAAGATAATCCCTTTGTGGATGGCTTTTATGCCTTAGTGGGGGCAATTCAGCTAGAGCGAGGGTTTTCTCAAACCAGTCACTGGATAGAAAAACATTTGATCGCTCCATTATTGCAACGTTATCTTAAGGATGAGACGGAACGGGTGGAGGGGGTGACACAGATTAAGTTTTTGGGGAATTCGGTGTTAAATGCGATCGCGGCGGATTATCTCTATCACCGTCTCCCCGGCGTTCCCGCGAAACGTTACCAAAGTTTTCAGAAATATCTCTTGAGTAAAGGTGCGATTGCTGGGTATAAAGACCAGTTACAGAGTGAGACGAAAAAGGGCTTTAAACAGGAGGTGGGGGAGGTGTATGAGGCTTTTTATCAGGAGAACCCCCGCAATGCCTTTAAGGAGACGCGAGACTGGTTTGTGAGCGAGTTTCTGGAGGAGGAGGAAGTCTTACGTTATGCGATCGCCCAACTCCTGCAAGACAAACATCCTCAAAAGTGGATTATCCGCACCGTATTAGGCTATGCCAGTAAGGATTATCAGGCCGGGCGAGAGCGTTTTCATGAACTCATGGATGAAGAAGCGGATACCAATCCAGAAAGTTAAGTCCAATATAGTGTCGGTTTTCATTAAGGTTAGGAGGTGAGAAGTTTGGGATGGGGATTTTACCCCGACCTGGCCTTTCTAAGGGGATTGCTTCAGAGCGCTCAAAGCGACTGGGGCCGAAGGAGAGGGACCATGAGTTAAAAGAGGAGCCATTAACTGAATGGCGGCTTGATATTGTAAATCTACCTCAGTCCCCACCTCATCTAATAGAATTGGGTCTTGATGTACAACTTGATCCGGCATAATCCCCAACTTGTGAATATCCTTATGATTGGGGGTTTCGTACTTCGCGACAGTAACAGCTAATCCTGAATCGTCGGGCAACTCAAAGAGGGATTGAATTAACCCCTTGCCAAAGGTTTTTTCTCCCACTAACTGAGCGCGGTGATTGTCTTGTAGGGCTCCGGCTAAAATCTCGCTGGCGCTGGCTGTGCCTTGATTGACCAATACCACTAAAGGCGCATTAGTGAGGGCGTTGTGTTCTGCATCAAAACTATCTAACATTCCCTGACGGTTCACTGTATAGACAATAGTGCTGTCATTAAGCCACAGACGGGCAATATCGACCCCCGCTTGGAGGAGGCCACCGGGATTGTTACGCAGGTCTAGAATAAAGCCTTGCGCCCCTTGTTGGCTGAGTTGGGCGATCGCATTTTTCAATTCTTGAGTCGCATTAGCACTAAACTGAGACAAACGCACATAGCCAATCGGCACAGTCGCCGTCTCCTCATCTAAACGAGCGTACACCGGATTTAATTCAATGCGATCGCGCCGAATCTCATAGGTCTGTTGTCCCGACTGCCCCGGCCGTTCCACAGTCAAACTCACATGAGTTCCCGTTTTCCCCCGCATCCGCATGGCCGCATCATCAAGCGCCATATTCCCCGTCGGCACCCCATCAATCGCCAAGATTAAATCCCCCGCTTGAATCCCCACAGCCGCCGCCGGAGATCCCGCAATCGGTGCCACCACCTCCAACTGATGGGTTTCTGGATTAAGGTCAATCTGTAATCCTACCCCCGACAACTCCCCAGAGGTACTCACCTGCAAACTCCGATACTGTTCCGGTCGCAACAAACGAGTAAACGGATCATCAAGAGTCCGCAACATCTCCTCAATCGCCTGATACGTCTCCTCTCGATCGTCAAAATGTCGCCGGAGGATTTTCTGGCGCAGTAACCACCAATTTTGACCATTAAACTGCTCATCTAAATAAGCCTGATTCACAATTCGCCAAGCTTGGAGGAACACCTTCTGATCCTCCGTAAACGCCGCCGCTTGGGGCATTCCCCCCAACCAGAACAACACAAACGTCACACTGATTAACAGTCCAACCCAAAAACCTCGTTTTCCCATGAGTGATCCGATCGAAAATTTAACCTTAATCTTCATAATACTTAATCAGGAGAGAAAGGAGAGGAAAGGTTTTGAAGGGGCAAGCCTTCCACTCTTCACAGGGGGACCAGGGACATGGGGCATGATTGACGGTTTACTCTGATTGTTCAAAGACGGCGCATCAGGACTACAGTTGACAAAAGGACAAACAGCCTGACTGGTCAGCAATCTTTTCCCCTCCCTGACCAAAAAGACCTAGCCTATAATCTCCTGCTCAGGTTTTCATGTTACATTTTTTAAAGAGGACATTCAGAAAACTCTACTTGACCCCGGATGCGATTAAAGTAGACCCTTGCCCTCCATCTTTATCGTTGTACAATCCAGTCTTGACTGGATTTGACCGTAACACAATCTTTTTATTGCCCTAGGAATTCTGGCTTCATGTTTACTAAGCAAGCAAGAGACTCAAAAGTTTATCAATGGTTTCAAGAACGCCTCGATGTGCAAGCACTTGAGGATGACATTACCAGTAAATATGTTCCCCCCCATGTGAACATCTTCTACTGCCTTGGGGGGATCACCCTCGTTTGTTTCGTGATCCAGTTTGCCACTGGTTTCGCCATGACCTTCTACTACCGTCCCACGGTAACAGAAGCCTTCAACTCTGTTCAATACATCATGACTGATGTGAACTTTGGCTGGTTGATTCGTTCTGTTCACCGTTGGTCAGCGAGCATGATGGTCTTAATGATGATCCTGCACGTCTTCCGCGTGTACCTCACCGGAGGATTCAAACGTCCCCGGGAATTAACTTGGGTGACAGGGGTTGTGATGGCTGTGATCACCGTTTCTTTTGGGGTGACAGGTTACTCTCTTCCTTGGGACCAAGTGGGTTACTGGGCGGTTAATATTGTGTCTGGCGTACCTGCGGCCATTCCCGTAGTCGGAGATCAACTGGTTGAACTGATGCGCGGTGGTGCTTCCGTTGGACAAGCCACCCTGAGCCGTTTCTACAGCTTACACACCTTCGTTCTGCCTTGGATGATTGCCGTCTTCATGTTGGCGCACTTCCTCATGATCCGCAAACAAGGCATTTCTGGTCCCCTCTAAATCCAGAAATCTTGTTACATCCCATAACAAGGACGATGTATTAACTAAGAGATTGAGTAAAATCAAATCAATTCCGATAGTTTCGTCCTGATCCATAGTCTTAACGGGCTAGTTCTCAATAACGATACGGTTTAAGGAGCAATTTTCCACCATGTCCAACTTAAAAAAGCCGGACTTAAATAATCCGGTCGTCCGCGCCAAAATTGCTAAAGGGATGGGTCACAACACCTATGGCGAACTGGCTTGGCCCAATGACCTGCTGTATGTGTTTCCCATCTGCATCATGGCCACCATTGCCTTGTGTATTGGGTTGGCTGTTTTAGACCCCGCCATGGTGGGCGAACCCGCTAATCCCTTTGCAACTCCTTTAGAGATTCTGCCGGAGTGGTATTTATACCCCACCTTCCAAATTTTGCGCATTGTCCCCAACAAACTGTTAGGGATTGCAGCCATGTCCAGTATTCCTTTAGGGTTAATTCTAGTTCCCTTTATTGAAAGTGTGAACAAGTTTCAAAACCCCTTCCGTCGTCCTGTGGCGATGGTTATTTTCCTCGCCGGGACTGCCATAACCCTCTGGTTAGGTGCTGGTGCAACTTTCCCCATTGCTGAATCTTTAACCTTGGGTTTGTTCTAGGGTTTGGTGTCAACCTTACCTTAGTTCATCTTAATTAAATGCCTAGAATCGTGGTTTATAGTCGATTCTAGGCATTTTTTCTGCGGTTCGTAGTTGCGCTTCAGCGCAGGCCACTGATAAAAGATAGAGCGATCGCCAAATCCTCGGTTCGTAGTTGCGCTTCAGCACAGACCACTGATAAAAGATAGAGCGATCGCCAAATCCTTACAAACTGTAGCGAATATTGCGCTATTTCATAGGAGATCCGGCTGATATTAAGGCTTTAAACTTGTCGGTTTCTGCCAAAGCAGGATTAATACCAAACCAGCGCCCTTGTTCATCCCGGTATTCAAAGACAAACATACTGCGCAACAGAATCTGATAGTCTTGCTCCCCACTGAGGTCTTGCTTTTTAACCACCTCCAAAATTAATTCCCACTCGTGGTCCTCGACGGCCAGAAGAATATCATCTCGATAGGCCCCGATGACGCTTTCTACACATTCTCGGGAAATGGGAGGGTCATCCTGCCGTAAACAGGTGAAGAGGAGGCCGAGTAAGTTCCGAATATGTCCCCCACTGACGCGACAGAGACGGTCGAGGGTGTCGGGATGGTCGAAGATAGTTGAAATCAGGGTTAAACGGGTTTCTGGGTCAAGATCGGGGAAGGCACGGGCTAAGACTAACTGACGAAGTAAACCCATGCCTTGGCTGTGTTTTTGCCCTTGGCGATTCTGTACGGGAACCATGGGTAAGATGGTGGGGGCAACTCCTCCCCCGAGACGGTTTTTCAGGGTTTGGTAGTCGTTGGAGAAAATCAGATTGAGGGGGATGGTATAGACGAGATGGCATTGTAAGCGCCGCAGTTGGGATTCCCGGTCAATAAAGAGGTGTTCTGGGAGCGATCGCGTGGAAGTGGCCGGACGGGGGGTAATACGGTCTAAGTTATCGACTATGACCACTAGCCCCTGTTTGCCTTGATATTGTAATTCTTGATTGCCCCGCTCTAGAATTTCTTGGTTAATGGCGCGTAAAATGCTCTCTGTGCGGGGTTCTAGGGATTGTTTGAGTTGTTCCCGTAGTTTGGGGTTTTCTTTGGTTTTGGCCGTAATCCGAGCAATGCCGAGGGATAATTCTGCTTCAGCATTGAGTTCTACGGGAACTTGGAGGAAGTCTTTCACTTCCTGAAACAGGTTTTGGAAATAGGCCGGTTTCAGGCGAACTCCGGCGTTTTCGAGACTTTCACTGACGGAACGGGCGATCGCCAATAAAATATCACTCACACTCACATCGGCCATATCTAAATCCCGACTCGATTCAAAATAGACCACATGAAAATCCTGTTCTTCTAAACGGGCTTTTAACCGTAACAATTCGGTAGACTTCCCGCAACCAATATGTCCGGTAAACAGTTGACAAGTCGGTTCATCGGGGGAGAGACGGGTAATGGTGCGTTCGAGCGCCTCCACCACTTTCCCCCCCCGCACGGCAGAAAAATCAATGTAGTATTGCCGTTCCTGTGGATTAGCTGAATTAATCGTCTTGCTTGGATTACAAGCCTTGAAAAACTGAAGTAGATGCAATTTCATGTCGAACCCTGATGCTGGTTTCTCTAAACAAGTTTGAGTGACCATAAATATTCCCAATTGTCAAGATTTATGCGTAATTTCCCTGATGATCGAAGTCTAGACGAGAAGATTGTCTAACCTCGCCCTGTTAGACAGACAACGGCCAAGTTGCTGAATGTCAAGATTATTTAACAGACTAACAGGGGATTATGACAAGTGTGTGAAATTTTGTGAACAAGGAGACAGCCCAGACTATTCTCTCTAGAAAGAATCAATTTGGGGAATTACTGCCCAATCTTTTAGACTTGGGATATGATGCTTGTATCAGCATAATGCCCCAAGTCAACGGACTTTTGACAGGATACAAAAAATCGTAGCCCCCTAGATGACTGTGATTGCGTCCATCTCCTCCAACGATTTAAAAAGTCGCCGACAACAGCTTAAACGCCGTCGCCAGGTCAAACTGATTCAGACCATTTGGCGATCGCTTTTTGTGGGTAGTTTAACAGGTGGTTTAGTTTGGGTGGTGACATTGCCCAATTGGGTGATTTATGAACCGGACCAGGTGGAGATTGAAGGCAATCACCTGCTGCCTGTGGCCGCCATTCGTTCCTTACTCCCGTTAGACTATCCCCAGCCCATCATAGAACTAGAACCGCAAAAGCTGACCCAAGAAATTGAGGCGATCGCACCCATTGCCAAAGCCACCGTCACCCGGAAGTTACTGCCCCCCAGTTTAACCGTCATCATCCAAGAACGTCGTCCCGTTGCGATCGCCCGTTCCTCCCAACCCTCCCACCACACCCCCGGAGAACTAGAAATGGGCTTTATTGATGCCGAAGGCGTTTGGCTACCCAAAAGCAGCTATGGCGACCTAGACAGCCTCCCAGACCCCCCTAAATTAGTCGTAGTCGGCCTAACCCATCTTCTCCTACCCTACTGGTCAGAAATTTATCAAAACGTCCAACGTTCCACCGTTCAAATCCAAGAGATTAATCTCCAATCCCCCGGTAACTTAACCCTCACCACCGAAATCGGCAAAGTTCATCTGGGAGCATATAACAGCAACCGTTTCCCCGAACAGCTGCGCGTCCTCGCCGAAATGCGCGACCTTCCCACCCACATTCAAGACCGCAAAATCCGTTATATCGACCTCAGTAGTCCCGATTCCCCCTCCATTGAATTAGATTGATAGGAAAACAGCCAAACACCCCCCAATCCTTTGTCAGGTGTGCCAGACAGATTAATCTTTCAATCCCCCATCCCTCGCCAATCCCCCGACGGAATAAACGCCGCCCAATAGTAAGGATGCCCATACCTCTCACTCCCTAACATCCCCAACTGCACCTGACGCAGCGCCTCCCCTCGCCCCTCGCCCCTCAAAACCCGCTCATAATACCCCACCATAAAATCCTTTGTCCCCCCATCCGACACAGCCCACAAACTCATCACCTGACTCTGGGAACCCGCCATCACCAGCGCCCGACGCAACCCATAAACCCCCTCCCCATTATTCACCTCACCTATCCCCGTCTGGCAGGCCGACAGCACCACCAACTGAGTCCCCCACAAATTCAACCCCGCCACCTCCAACGCCGTTAAAACCCCATCCTCGCCCCCACTGCGACGCTTATTAAACCCCGCTAAGGCCAAACCAGAACGCAACAGGGAACTTTCTACAGGGCGGAACAGAGGCAGAGCTTGCCCAGATGAGACTCGTCGAGTCGAGGGTGTGAGTGATTCTAAATCCGGCAAGAAAAAGCCATGAGTCGCCAAGTGAAAAATCCGAGGGGATGGAGTTTGTTTCACCACATTTTCCGTCGCTCCATTCCCAGTTAACACCAGCGCATCGCGGAGTAAATTGGCCAACACCTGACCCTCCTCAGCAGCACCCGGAAGAGAATCCACCGTCAATTGAGCTAAATCAATGGAACGTTGAGCCTCTCCCCCTCCCCGACTGGCCACTATTCTAGGAGGATTGGCTTGGATATAATCAGGATTCGCCACAATCAGAGGGGGGTTTTGGCTGGGTGGAGAATATTGCAAGCGGATTAAATCCCGTCCTGTGGTGAGGTAGGTAATAGAGTAATTTTCCACAAGATACTGTCCCTTTTCATCCACCAAAGCCGCAAAAGGTAGTAAGTTTAACTGTCCATCAGGAGAAATAAGGAATTGCTTAGTATTGCCCAATTGAGCGCGAATCGGCTCCATCAAGACTTTATCCAACTCCCGCGCTAGAGGCTTAACAGAAGCTTCCGGGGAACGAGTGCGAGTCGTCAGGGCGCGGTGAACCCGCACTCTGAGCGCATCAATGGGTTCTGTCGGCCCCAAGTCCACCCATTGGGGGTTTCCGGTAGATTGGAGCAGATAAGCCCCATAGTGAGGTTCTCCCCACTGTTCTCCCCGCGCTGCTTTGGGGTTAAAAGGTCGATAAACCACCAGTTCAATTAAAGCCGCATCATGGGGAATTAAGGCTTGAATCGCTTCAATGGTAACGGGTGCTGTTTGTAAGCGAAATTCTGCACTATTACGGGCGAGTTGGGCTTCTAGTTCATTGGCTTGGGTTTGCAGTTGGCTGAGTTGTTGGCGATATTGTTCGGGGGGAAGGGTAGCGGGGGGATTAAAGGTGAGAGCGGCCAGTTGGGAACGGGTGTCAGTTAGGTTATCGAGGAGTGGTTGATTAGCAGGGGTGAGGTGTTGGCGGAGGGTTTGCAGGTTATTCGTAACCGCTTCGAGAATGCGTCCTTTACGGCGGAGGAGGGTAGTTAGGGCGAGTTGTGCCGCTTCAAGGTCATTGGGGGCAGTTTGCAGGTGGAGGGAGATGGCTCTATCCGTTGTCCCAGAGAGAGTATTCATATAATCCTGTTTTTGGGATTCTGAACCTACAGCAAGGATGAAATCAAGGTTGTGTTCTTCTACGTCTAATCCTTGACGAAGGAAGTTAACCGCAGGACTAATATTGCCTTGGGATTCATATAATCCGGATAAATTATTGAAGCCACTTGCTAGAGCAGGATGTTCTGCTCCTAATAGGCGTTTCCATATTTCTGAGGCTTCAATATATAAGGGTTCAGCTTCTGCGTATCTACCTTGGGAACTGTACAATAATGCTAAGTTATTGAGGCTAGTGGCGATCGCAGGATGTTCTGCTCCTAATAGGCGCTTCCTCATTTCTAAGGCTTCAATATACAAAGGTTCGGCTTCTGCGTATCTGCCTTGGGAATAGTACAATAATGCCAGGCTGTTGAGGCTGATTGCTACATCAGGATGTTCTTCTCCTAATAGGCGCTTCCTCATTTCCAAGGCTTGAATATTTAGGGGTTCGGCTTCTGCGTATCTACCTTGGGAATAGTACAATCCTGCCAAGTTGTTGAGGCTGGTTGCTACAGCAGGATGGTCTTCTCCTAACAAGCGTTTCCATATTTTTAATGCTTGAATATGTAGGGTTTCGGCTTCTGCATATCTCCCTTGGAAACTGTACAATTCTGCTAAATTATTGAGGTTGGCGGCTACATCAGGATGTTCTGCTCCTAATAGACGTTTCCTCATCTCCAAGGCTTGAATATACAGAGGTTCAGCTTCCGGGTATCTCCCTTGGGATTTATACAATACTGCCAAGTTGTTGAGACTGGTTGCTACAAGAGAATGTTCTAGTCCTAACAGGTCTTGATACATCTCCAATGCTTGAATATGAAGAGGTTCAGCTTCTGTGTATCTGCCTTGGGATTGGTACAATGCCGCCAAGTTGTTGAGGCTGGTGGCTACATCAGGATGTTCTTCTCCTAACAGGCGCTTCCTCATTTCCAAGGCTTGAATATACAGGGGTTCGGCTTCTGCATATCTGCCTTGGGAATAGTACAATCCTGCCAAGTTGTTCAGGCTGATTGCTACATCAGGATGTTCTTCTCCTAACAGGCGCTTCCTCATTTCCAAGGCTTGAATATACAGGGGTTCGGCTTCTGCGTATCTGCCTTGGTATAAGTACAATAATGCCAAATTGTTGAGGCTGATTGCTACATCAGGATGTTCTTCTCCTAACAGGCGCTTCCTCATTTCCAAGGCTTGAATATACAGGGGTTCAGCTTCTGCGTATCTGCCTTGGTATAAGTACAATAATGCCAAATTGTTGAGGCTGATTGCTACATCAGGATGTTCTTCTCCTAACAGGCGCTTCCTCATTTCCAAGGCTTGAATATACAGGGGTTCGGCTTCTGCATATCTGCCTTGGTATAAGTACAATAATGCCAAATTGTTGAGGCTGATTGCTACAGCAGGATGTTCTTCTCCTAACAGGCGCTTCCTCATTTCCAAGGCTTGAATATACAGGGGTTCAGCTTCTGCGTATCTGCCTTGGTATAAGTACAAAAGTCCCAAATCATTGAGGCTGCTGGCTACATCGGGATGTTCTTCTCCTAACAGGCGTTTATACATCTCCAAGGCTTGAATATACAGGGGTTCGGCTTCTGCATATCTGCCTTGAGACTGGTACAAAAGTGCTAAATTGTTGAGGCTACTAGCTATATCAGGATGTTCTTGTCCTAACAGGCGTTTATACATCTCCAAGGCTTGAATATACAGGGGTTCAGCTTCTGCATATCTCCCTTGAGAATCATATAATATTGCCAAGTTGTTGAGGCTGGTGGCTACATCAAGATGTTCTATTCCTAACACCTGCTGGCGAATAGCTAAGGCTCTCTGAGCAAGGGGAATGGCTTCTTCATATTTCCCCTCTTGATAAAGTTGAATCACTTGCTGATTGAGTGCTTCGGCTTCGGTGAGTCGGGTATCTTGAGGGATAGACTGAACGGGGGGAGTTTGGGCGAGAAGTGGGGGGATAAAGCTGCCCCAGAGTCCTACTGTTGTCAGGAATCCTAACCAAATACTTGATTTCATTGCCCCCTCCTTAATAGATGCTTGCTCAAACATCGCTTTAAGTATGGCAACTCTACTCTGGAATGTCGAGGCAATTCTTAATTATTTTTGTTAAATTTATGTAAGTTTGATGGCAAATTTTAAATAGTTATTTATTCAATTTGGTTTAACCTATTTAGTCCATTTTTCATTTGAAAAATGACAGATTTTGTGAAAAAAGTGTGCCAAAGTTGATTCAATTGTTGTTATATAGCGAACCTATCTGAGTCGTGCAAAAAAGGCTCGCCTGGAATCGACATAGGACAATAGCCCAGAGTTCACGTCTCATTAGGACTAGCTATAGAGCGTTCCCATTTGAGTTTTGTAATCCACAAGGGAAAGCAAAGGAAACAGGGAATAGGTAATAGGGAATAGGGAATAGTATACAAGGGTTACAAGGAGCTTGAAGTATTATGAGAAACTTCTCTGAGAGTTGATTAATGATTTGGAAACGCTATATCCCAGAAAACCAAGCGGTTAACGCTAGGGCTAAAGCATCGGCTGCATCATCGGGTTTCGGATACTGTTCTAACTCCAACTCTCGCGCCACGGCGGCTTGTACCTCCTGCTTGTCGGCGTTGCCATACCCTGTGAGGGCTTGCTTGACCTGTGCTGGGGTGAACTCCAGATAGGGAACATTATGCTGGGCGAGAACTAACAATACTACCCCTCGGGCCTGTGCTACGAGGATGGTGTTGCTCATGCGATAAAAAAAGAACTTTTCAATGGCGACTAAATCCGGTTGGATTTCGGTTAACAGGGTGTGTAGATCCTCGTAGATGGTGGAAAGGCGTTGACCGATGGGGGTTTTTTTCGGCGTTTCTATGACTCCAAAATCCAATAATTGTACGGGTTTCTGGTCAGACCTTGCGGAAACAGGAGTGAGGGGGACATTCCGACAGTGAATTGACCCGAAACCCAACTGGGCTAAACCGGGGTCAATGCCTAAAATCGTTTGTTCTGTTCGCGTAGTATCTCGTAGAGAAGGGGTTGTAGACAATGCCATTTGCTCTTTTAACGATTCCTGCCTAAGATTGCACTTAAAACTTTACACTCCTATCCGGCACAACCTGCTTCTAAGACTGTAGCCCGAACTATTTACCTTTAGGACATCTTGAGGATTTATGTAAACTGGGTCAAAGGTTGGCTTTCTAGCTCAAGATTGCCGCTAAAACGTCCTGATCGGTACACTGTCACTCTGCTGAACACACTCCGTTAGTTATCATTTACTATGTCCATTGGTCTAATCGAACAAGCATTACGCAATCTCAGACTCGAAAAAAGCCATTTGGCGGCAGTGAGTCGGCGCACTCCGAAGGAAATGAACCACTGGTTTAAGTGGCTGGCTCCGGGGATTCTCATTAAACGTTGGCTGTTGATTAGTGTCACGGGGTTTGTCCTGACGGTTTTAGGGATTGCTATTTGGGTGGGACTCACGCCAATTTACCGCCTGATGTGGTTTTTTTCGGAAATTTTGGAGTTAATTGCTCGGATTTTGCCGAGTTATATCTCTGGACCGGTGGCGGTGGTGTTGGGGGTTTTTTTGCTGTTTTGGGGACAGACGCGCAGTTTCGGCACGATTACGGAGGTGTTAAATCCGGGGAGTGAACAACGCTTGATTGATGCGTTGATGACTCGTCGTCGTCTCAATCGGGGGCCGCGTATTGTGGCCATTGGGGGGGGGACGGGTTTATCTACGCTGTTGCGGGGTTTGAAGGAGTATAGTGCGAATATTACGGCGATTGTGACGGTGGCGGATGATGGGGGGTCTTCTGGACGTTTACGGCGGGAGATTGGGGTGTTGCCGCCGGGGGATATTCGGAATTGTGTGGCGGCTTTGGCGGATGAGGAGAAGTTATTAACGGAGTTGTTTCAATATCGCTTTAATGCGGGGGATGGCTTGTCGGGTCATAGTTTTGGCAATTTGTTTTTGACGGCGATGAGTGAGATTACGGGGGATTTGGAACAGGCGATCGCAGCCAGTTCCAAAGTCTTGGCGGTGCGTGGCCGGGTCTTGCCTGCGACGCTTTCAGATGTGCGACTTTGGGCGAAAATGGCCGATGGTCGTTGGGTGGAAGGGGAGTCGAAAATTCCCCAAGCGGGGGGCAAAATTGTAGAGATTGGCTGCACCCCAGAACACCCCCCGGCTTTACCTGCGGCGATTCGGGCCATTGAGGAGGCGGATTTTATTATTATGGGGCCCGGGAGTCTCTACACCAGTGTGATTCCTAATTTGTTGGTGCCGGAAATTCGAGCGGCGATCGCAAAAACCAAAGTCCCCCGCATTTATGTTTGTAATATCATGACCCAACCGGGAGAAACCGATAGTTATACCGTTGCCGACCATATTCGCGCCATTGACCGCGTTTGTGGAAAACGGTTATTTGATGCCGTCGTCGTCCACCGTCGCACCCCCTCCGCCCACACCCTGATCCGTTATGCTCAAGACAATTCCCATCCCGTATTCTTAGATCGGGAGGAAGTCGGCAATTTAGGACGGCGCATTGTAGCCGCGAATATCATGGATGAAGATGGAGAAACAGGCTATGTGCGCCATGATCATCAACGATTAGCCAAGGTGCTAATCCGTTGGTATGGCCGCACCCACGGCATTAAGTTTGCCGATGATCAATTAACGGTAGAAGGATGAGGGATACTGTGGAGGATAAAATTGAGCTACCAGATTGCGATTTAGCGGCTTTACAAGCTTTTGGCCGTCGTTTGGGGGAAACTATCCCCCCCGCCACTATTCTCCTGTTATCCGGGGAGCTAGGGGCAGGAAAAACCACATTTGTTCAAGCATTGGGGGAAGGTTTGGGCATTAAAGAACCCATTTTAAGCCCGACCTTTACCCTGATTAATGAATATGTGGAGGGGCGTTTACCTTTGTATCATATAGATTTGTACCGCTTACAGCCCCAAGAAGTGGAATCTTTAGCCTTAGAAACCTATTGGGATGGCATCGAAGTAGAAGCGGGAATTACGGCCATTGAGTGGGCCGAACGTCTGCCGGAGTTACCCCCACGTTATTGGTCGATTACCCTATATTCTGCGCCCCACAATACCCGTCGATTGTTGTTTGAGAAAGTGGGATACAGTGAACAGTGAAATGTGGGAATTAATAATTGATAATTATTAATTGTTCCCTATTCCCTAACCTTTCAAGCACTTCCCCATTTTTCCACCGCCCGCTTTAACGCCCCCTCGGGTAAACTAGCCAAGTCAAAAGCTCCCCCCCCTTGTAATCGTTCCCAAGCCTCAAAAAAGGCGCGTACCCCAGCGGCCGGACCTTCGGGATGATCCATAATCCCTGTGCCTGCATTGAGAATCACATCCGGGCCGTAATCTTGAATCACTTGGGGTAAAATGCCCGGATGAATGCCCGCCGAAGGAACCGGGAAAACATTGCGCTGGCGGAGAATTTGGCAGATTTTCGCTTCTTCTTGGGGGTCAAAGGGTAAACTGCCATAGTGAGCAGGATACAGCACCGCATCGGCTCCCCCGTGCGCCATGAGAGTCCCCAAAACCACACTATAGGCTAACCCGGTATGGGGAGCAGCACAGAGCGCGCCCGCAAAGGCCGGATGAGCAAAGATGGGAACGTTAATTTCTGGGTCGCTGGCTAAGGTATCAAGGACAGAAAAGCCGTAGGTGAGGACGTTTAACAACAGGGCGTTTGCCCCTTTCCAAACCAGTTTACGAGCATTCTTGATTAAGTCCTCGGCTGACCCGGTAACATTCACAGCATAGAGGACGGTGCGACCCGTTTTGGCTTTTACCTCGTGGATAACTTCTAAACAAGCTTCTAAGCGTTTTTTCGTGGGGGCAATGTCCAAATTAGGCAGGATTTCATCATCTTTGATGATATCAAGGCCGGCATGGGCGACTTGAGAAAAAATCAGGGCATGATCTTCTGGGGAGAGTCCAAGGGCGGGTTTAAAAATGGCCATGATGAGGGGGCGATGGGGAACTCCTAAACGTTCCCGAATGCCACTCATTCCCACCGTGGGTTCTTTGCCGTAGTGTTGGGGTAAGCGCAGGTCAATGATTTTGCCTTGTCCTGCCATGGAATATTTGCCGAAAATCATGGTGAGTAGGCTGGCGATATCCCCTTCTACGTTGCTTTCGGGAAAGTGGATGGTGGCGGTGCTTCCGGTGTCATCTTCTACTACGTTCACGACTTGGGCGAGGTGAGCGCGTAAGCTTTCTTCGCGGTGGGAAAAGCGCCCGTCCCATGTGCCGACGGTTTGACCTACGGCAATCATTTTAGCTTGTTTATGGACATCAACTCCCAAGGGAAAGCGGTAGTCAACTTCTATGGTCATGGGTTTTGATTAAATCGGTAAACGGATAATAAAGATCGTACCTTGACCGGGTTTAGAGGTCATGTTGAGCGTTCCCCCATGTTTTTCTATGATAATTTGTTGTGCGATCGCCAAACCTAACCCCGTACCCTTGCCCACCGCTTTCGTCGTGAATCCCTGCTCAAAAATATGGTCTTGGGTTTCCGCAGACATCCCTAAACCATTATCCCCAATGGTGATCATCACCTGTTTCCCCTGCACTTGGGTTTGAATCGTGATCTGATTAGGATTGGTTTCCAAATAGCCAAAACTTCGCCCCACACTAGCCTCATCAAGGGCATCAATAGCATTGGCAATCAAGTTCATAAACACTTGATTTAATTGCCCTAAAAAACAGTTCACCGGGGGAATATCCCCATAATTCCTCAACACTTGAATGGCCGGGCGTTTGACATTGGCTTTCAAGCGGTATTTTAAAATTAACAGTGTGCTATCGAGTCCTGCATGAAGATCCGCACTAATTTTTTCGTGGGTATCTCCTCGGGAGAAGGTGCGCAAACTTTTACTAATCGAACCAATACGGTCAATCGCCCCCTGCATTGCTTGGAGCAGTTGGGGTAAATCCTCCCGGATGAAGTCTAACTCAATCTCCTGATGATGAACTGCAATCACTCGCCCCCCATCTCCATAATGTTGTTCATAAAGGTCTAGGTGTTCCAGTAAGTCCTGCATATAGTCCTTCGTATTTTGAATACTCCCTTGTAAGAAACCGAGGGGATTATTAATTTCGTGGGCAACTCCAGCGACCAAATTCCCCAAGGAGGCCATTTTTTCGCTCTGAATAATTTGTAATTGGGCTTCCTGCAAGTTTGTTAGGGCGGTTTGGGTGGTTTGGTACAGTCGAGCATTTTCGAGGGAAATGGCGGCCTGAGTACAGAGGAAGTTTAAAATCAGCAGGTGATCTGAACTAAACACACCACTAGCTAGACGATTTTCTAGATAAACAATGCCGATAAGTTGGGTTTGATTAACTAGGGGCAAACAAAGGATACTCTTCGGTT
Source organism: Spirulina subsalsa FACHB-351 (assembly GCF_026130165.1). GTDB lineage: Bacteria > Cyanobacteriota > Cyanobacteriia > Cyanobacteriales > Spirulinaceae > Spirulina_A > Spirulina_A subsalsa_A. The sequence goes on from NZ_JAIHOM010000086.1 coordinate 20,769, forward strand.
GTTTTTCTAGTAGATAATCCCCCCAAATGGGCAAGTCTGTTTTAAGATCATCAATCACAACGGGATGTTGTGTATTTTGGACATATTGAATCAACTCTAAGGGCATCTGAGCCCCATCATTGAGGGCTAAATTACAGAGTTCTGTTTCCTCTGGGGTGGCGATGGCGCGCAGTTGCCAGCCTGTCTCTGGGGTGCTTAAGAGTAACAGGCAGCGATCGCCCCCTGAATGTTGGAGAATGATCCGGGTCAGTTGATTCAGCAAGCTTTCCAGTTCTATGTTACTCGATAACGCTTGGGCTGCTTTGAGGATAGCCACAAAATCCAACACTGTGTTAATGCTAGAAGAACTCGAAGAAGGACTACTTGACGGAGGATTGAATGAACCCACACTTAAGGTAGCGAGAGTGTCCAAGGCGTTAAAACTGGGAATTTTAGGTTGGAGGATGGGGTGGAGCAAGTCGGGATAGCGCGCTTCTAACTGTTCGGTTTTAGCCTTCGCGCCCCAGCGTGAATAACTATAATAAGCCTCCTGCATATAAACGGCTGCGATTTTCTCTTTCCCCCAAGCGCGATAAAAGCGGGCGGCACATTCACAAGCTAGGGCTTCTTCCTGTACATAATTATGTTCTTTTGCTCCGGCAATCGCCCGTTCATAAGCTTCTAGAGCGGCCGCTGACTGCCCCAAGACGCGGTATTTCTCGGCCTCAATCAGGTCTACCTTATGTTGATGATTCATGGGGGCATATTGGGCCCAGTGGTCTTTGAGGTGGGTTAAATTGTGGGCGACACGCTCCAATAATCGGGCTTGTTGTTCCACAGAACCATTAAATTGGGCTAAAGCCAACAGGGAATCATAGAAATAAAAGGCCGGTTCTCCCATTGTTCCCACACCGCCTATAAAGTGGGTTTTTAGCTCGGTACTGTACCTTTGGGCTACTTCCAACTGCCCAAATAAATAGGCCAGCATGAGTTTATAAAGGTAGAAGAAATACAGTCCGAATAAATCATGGGCGGCCAAAAGTTTCGGTAAGAGGGTTTCCGGTTGGTCGTCATTCTCGGTTAAAATGCTGGGGTGCTTTCTGCCTTCCATTAAATTCAAAATGGAACGCCAATAAATCCAACAATAATCGGCGGTGGCTTGTTGGTGTAATTGCTTCAGGGCGTGATAATAGCCATAGGTTTCCCGTTCCAAGGTTGTTAAGGGTTGACCCCCCCAAAAGGCATTGATGCAGAAGGTATAGGCACTTCGTCCAGCAAAGTCTAAGTTCCCCACTTCTAAGGCGATTTTGTAACCTTCTTTGGGTAAGTTTAGGGTGTCTTGGGCTAAAAATTGGCGATGGAGGATAAATAAACCGACTGTTGCTAAGGGTTCCGGTTTAACGGCTTTAATATCCAGTTGATTGGCCACGGTGAGGGCTAACTGACCAAATTTCACGCCGTTTTCCACATCCCGCAAGATATTACAGACCAGAAAACCATAGCAAGCGTAGCTAAAGGGAGAGGTCGCCCCATGACCATGGAGAATGGAAAGTTTAACGGCCGAACAAACCAGGACAGGGAAGAGGGAAGACCCTGTAATGTAGGTGGCGGGGATGATACTATTGCCAATCTGTAGGGCGGCGAGGGTTTCCCTTTGGGTCATAACGGGGAGGTGAACTAAATCTAGCACGTCGCGATCGCCAATTAACGCTTGAATCTCTCCTGTATAGCCTTGCAAGTCTTCCTCGGTAGGGGATGGGGTTGACAACTCCCCGCCGTAAACGGTCGGGGATTCTCGTGTCACAGGGAGACTCTAGCTGGAGTATAAACTCCAACCCCGATATCTTTACCCTCGACGAGCGTTGATACGGTCTGCCCGACCGCATT
>NZ_JAIHOM010000087.1 GCF_026130165.1 Spirulina subsalsa FACHB-351
CCCCCTGCTCCCCTATTCCCGACTTGTTCCCACAGCCCCACCCCGACGGGGATCTCCTGCCCCAACCATCTCCCCCGTCGGTGTTTTTTGTACAGCATGAACCCCCCCAAAAAACATATTTTGGTCCTGCCAAAACAACACCTCCGTATCCTTGGGCAATTGCCAACTTTCCTCAAGATTAGCCAAATAGGGCGGTTCGAGATGAAACACCTGATTTTCCCAGTGAACCCGAGGAGCTTCTACCGCATCATGCACCGACATTTTAAAATCAATTAAATTAGAAATCACCTGCAAAATCACCGTTCTAATCCGATTAGATCCGCCTGAACCTAACACAATTTCCGGCTTGCCCTGCTGAAGTAAAATCGTGGGAGACATCATAGAAGAAATACGTTGATCACAGTGCCATTGATGAAACCCGGCCGGGTTTAAATCTGCCTCCCCTAGCATATTATTAATCATAATCCCCGTCCCCGGAATTACATAAGACGAACCCTCCCCATTAGAAGTCGTCGCACTGGCGGCATTTCCCTCTTCATCCATCACACTGACATGGGTTGTACTTCCCCATTTATTCACCCTTTTAGTCAGAGAATCTTGATAAGTTTGTAAATGTTTTAAGGCTAAAAACTGTTCAGCTACCTCTGGGGCATAAATATGAGCATCATAACCATCTTTACGCGCCTCGTTTGTTAACGCCATCACCTGCGCCAGAATTTGCCGATGACTAGCACTAGCAAATTGTAAATCACTAAAATCAATGGTTTCCAAAAGCTTCAACGCAAAAGCAATTAAAGACCCACCTGAGCTAGGGGGAGGATTCGTTAACAATTCCCGCCCTCGATAATTAACCTTTAAAGGGGAACGTTGAATCACTTGATAGGAGGCTAAATCCTCTAGGGTTAAATAGCCCCCTTGTTCCTGACAATCTTGAGCAATTTTATGGGCAATATCCCCTTGATAAAACTCCTCTATCCCCTGCTCAATAATATATTCTAAGGTATTGGCGAAATCCCTCATATAAAGCATATCACCCGTTTGGACTAAAGTCCCTTGGGGGGCGTATAATTGCCGAGATTCTGGCAAAGCAAGCAGAATCGGATGGAGTAAAGAATTAATACAAAAGGATTGAAATGGGACAATTTTTATGCCATTGCGGGCATAAAAAAGGGCGGGTTCAGCAACTTGGGATAAAGGCAGTTTACCTAGTTGTTGATGAACGGCAAAAGCCCCCGCTAAACTCCCCGGCACTGCCATTGATCCTAAGCCAATATAAAACGCTTGGGTGGCATCCCCGAAATTAACATCAACCGGATAAAAGTTTAATTCATCGATCGGTCTTTTTTGACGTGGGGTTTGAGTAAAAAAATCAAATAGGATATTCTGATTATGGTGGGTGTGGGCCAGCAGGAATCCACCCCCTGCCGCAGAGGTCAAGGTGGATTCAACAACAAAAGAGGCCAACATTGCCCCCACAACAGCATCAAAGGCATTTCCCCCCGCTTGTAGGATGGTTTGGGCAGCCTCGGCGGTTTTCGGGTGTCCGGCTGCGACAACGCCTTTAGTTGGGTTATAACTTGTTAAATTCATCAGGCGGCTTTGAAACAGGAAAAATAATTGAAAGTGGAAAAATAGCGGAAATTGTTTATTCTAAGCATTGCGTGGAGACTCGCCGATCAATAATACCCTGAAATTAGGAGGGGAGATTGCCCGTTCCCTTAAATTTCTGCCTCAATTGTTAGAAAATTGAAAGAACCAACCCTAGAATCCCTTGCCTTGTCAGAAATACCCTAAATCATTATTGGGAGAAAAAATGAACTCTTCCTCAGACAGATGGGCTAAGAAGAAGCGCCAGAATGAACACAAAACCCGAGTGTAATTACCAAGAGTTAATCGATAATCTCATTCAGTGTGACAGTGATCAGGTCGAATCCTTGTTACAAACTTGTTCAAAATTGCAAAATGCTACCCTACTTTATCAATTGTTGCAACGGGGGACAGAATTCCAGAGGGAGGGAAAATCAGAACTGGCGTCCCGTTTCCATCAAGTCGCTTTTTTGGTGATTCAGTCTATTATTGCCTTACCGCAAGAAGGAACGGTTAGTATGTACCTTCATACCAAACAGGATGCAGATTGCCTATTTCAACAGGGGGTTGAGCTTTACCAACTCAGCCAGTTTCGTTCGGCATTGCAAACATGGCAACAAGCTTTGAGCATTTATCAGGAATTAGGGGATGATCAGGGAGAGGCCTATGTGTTAGATCATTTGAGTGTTGCTTTACAGTCTTTGGGACAGTATCAAAAAGCTATTGAACGCTATCAAGAGTCATTAGTTATTAAGCGAGAAAGTGGGGACTGGATGGCTCAAAAACCCCGTTTTATGCCGTTAACTCATCATGCTCAAGGGGAGTTTCATTTAGCGATGAAGTTAACGATTGAGCATTTCGAGAAACATCTGAAAATAGCGTGTTCCATTGGCGATCGCCTCGGAGAGTCTAATTCCCTCGCTAATCTAGGTCGGGCCTATGATTCCTTGGGGAAAGCGGAGCGAGCGTTAAGCTATTATTTAGAGTCCGAGGAGATTAAAAAACAAATTGGCGATCGCCAAGGACGGGTTAAGCTTTTACAGGCATTAGGGAAAATCTATCAAAAACTGGGAAAGACTAGCCAAGCTATATACTACTATCAACAACATATTACCCTCGCCTCAGAATTAGAGGATACGGACAGCTTAGATCAGTCCTTGAGTAGTTTAGGTAACTTATTCTGTGCCTCAAAAGAGTATACCAACGCCCTCAAAATTTATCAGCAATATCTCCAGTGGAGTCAAGATCATCAAGATTTCCTCGGAATGTCTGTAGCTTGGAATGGTCTAGGTAATGTATTTTATGCAGGGGAGGATTATTCTAAAGCCCTCAATGCCTATGAAAAATCCTTGGACTTCAAACACCAAACAGGCGATCGCTTTGGGGAGGCCATTGTCCTAGCCAATCTTAGCCGCACTCACGAAGCCCTAGGCCATTACGAGAGGGCGAAAGTCTATCTCCGTCAGTCTATCCAAATCAAACAACAGAGATCCTAGACTCTATGGAATTAAGAATTGGTTGGTTATACCCGAAGTTAATGAGTACCTACGGCGATCGCGGCAACGTGATTTGCCTACAAAAACGCGCCCAATGGCGAGGCTTTGATGTCACTCTTGTTCCCCTCGATCGGCAAAGCGAAGCCGCCCAATTTGCCACCGTTGATCTGATTGTCGGGGGTGGGGCCCAAGATCGGCAACAGGAAATTGTTATGCGGGATCTCCAAGGGGCCAAAGCGATCGCCCTCAAAGAAAAACTAGACACAGGCACCCCCGGAGTCTTTACCTGTGGCTCCCCGCAACTGTTAGGCAAATATTATGAACCCGCCTTGGGACAACGGATTGAAGGCTTAGGAGTCTTAGACCTAGAAACCAAACACCCCGGCCTAGAAGCCCCCCGTTGCATCGGCAATGTGGTTTTTGAAATTACCGCCTCCCCCCTCGCCGAAGACCTGCAAGCGCAACTGGGAGAACCCCCCATTGTCATTGGTTTTGAGAATCATGGCGGCCGCACCTACCTCGGGAATGTTGCCCCCTTGGGCAAAGTCATCCAAGGCTACGGCAACAACGGCCAAGACGGCTGGGAAGGCGCTTTTCATCGTCATGCGATCGCCACCTACTCCCACGGCCCCCTTCTGCCAAAAAACCCCTTCCTCGCCGACTGGTTAATCCAGAAAGCCCTCCAAGAAAAATATCAAACCGCAATTTCCCTTGCCCCCCTTGACAACACCACCGCAACTCAGGCAAGAAAGGCAATGTTTGAACGCTTAGAATTATCCAGTCGGGTCAAGACAGCTTAAACTGTTCAAGTAGGGGCAACTTTTCCCTCACCACTCAAGAACCTCACGCAATGCGTAGAAAGCCATGACTGGACAAGTACTAGATAAAAATACAGCTAGCATTCTCATCCTCTTACTTCCCCTTGCTCTCGCTGTTGTTATACTATATTCCGCTTGGCCTGCTCTCTTAGCACTGGTTGTCCTCGCCCTAGCCTGGAACCTTTGGCAAACCTATCGCTGGAAACAGTGGAGCGCCCAAGTTAACCCTTTTTTCAATGAACTATTGACAGAAAACCAAGGATGTGTTACAGCAATTGACTTGTCCCTCAAAGCCAACCTCACCCTTGATGCCGCCCAGCGTTTCCTCGAAAACAAAGCCAACGAATACGGCGCACAACGTAAAGTTTACGGAAATAAAGGGATCGTGTATTATTTCCTGACAGCCAGTGCATTGGGGCGTATCTTTGATGCCAGTGAACCCCCAGCACAGGGGATGGGAGAAGCACTTACTTCAGGGGAACTCGCACAACTAGCCACCTTTCCCACCGTCAATCCCATTGGCAATAAAGCTCTAATTCAAGCTGAATTAGCCAAACGATTAGATGTCCATTCAGGAACCTTAACCAAGCGCAAAGGAGATCCCAGCTTTGCCGAATGGAGTCGGAATAAAGACCCAGAAGGAATTGCTTGGCAATATTCCGCCAAACAAAAACTCTTTCTACCCTTAATAGGGACAAGCAATGATCCGGCTTCCTCACCAACAGGATGAAGATTGAACTGGGGGAAACCCAAAGCGATCGCACGGTATATCAAGCAAAAAAGATAGAATTACTATGGCTGAAATTTTTGGCAACTTCATTGAAAACTTTCCCAGTAGCGAAGAATATCTGATTATTGGGTTTTCTCCCAGTTCCATCCCACTCAAACAAAGATGGCGTAATAATGGACTTTCTGCCGACTTTCTAGCCGACTACTTCACCACCTTTTTACCCGCCGATGAGTCCGAAGACTCAAGCCTAAATCAGCACGCCGAAATAAAAGGAGCGGTGAGTTATATCGCCAATGAGTTGTTAGAAAATGCCATGAAATTCAATGATGATCAGTGTGATCTTCCCATTAGTATTGCCCTGTATTTAGGGACTAATAATCTGGTCTTTCAAATTACCAATAGTATACCCCCAGAAGCCGTTAAACCCTTCCAAGAGTATATTGAAAAAATTTTGTCCTCCGATCCCCAAGACTTGTATTTAGAACAACTGGAAAAAAACGCTCTAGATGAAGAAGGAGGCAGTTCTCGTTTAGGGTATTTGACCATGATTAATGATTATATGGCAACCTTGGGCTGGAAATTTGAAAAATTAGAGCAGAAACCGATCGGGATCTCTGTTACCACCATGGTTCAACTGACCTTTTAAGATAATTTAACCTTCAGTGTTTAGGAGTCTTGACTAGATGGAAATTAAAACAAACAGCTTTGAAGTAGAATACGACAAAGAGATCAACACGGTTAGGTTTCAGGGATCATTGCGGCTGAGTGGCATGGATGAGTACGCCCCCATTGTTGAACTTTTAAACCAAATTGCCGACCAAAATCCTGCCAATCTGACCTTAGATTTGCGGGCTTTAGAGTTTCTCAATAGTTCCGGGATTAATGTCTTATCTAAATTCGTGATTCGCGTTCGTCAAAACAAAGAAATGGGCTTAACCGTTAAAGGTTCAGAAGAGATTGCTTGGCAAACCAAATCCCTCAAAAACTTACAGCGTTTAATGCCTAGTCTCACCCTAGAATTACAGTGAAGTGACTCAAGTCAGAAGGAAGGATGGAAAGCAATTGGGCTAGCTATCCTACACCGCTTAGGTTAGGGGCAATTCATGAATTGCCCCTACAATTCCAAAAATGTTACAACTAAAACAACAGATCCCCGAGGAATTACAGCAGGATGCTGTCGCTTCACCCAACCTACGAATGGCTGATCACGAATAACGATGATAACCTCGCACCAAGCGAGTCGCCGTTTCCACATCCACAGGTTTCGAGAAAAAATATCCTTGGGCAAACTCACAACCTAACGCCTTAATATACTCCAGTTGTTTCGGGGTTTCTATCCCCTCTGCCACTAAATTCATCCCTAAACTATGAGCGAGAGTAACAATAGTTTTCACGATTTCCGTTTGACTGGAATTGGGTCCCATCCCTTGGACAAATGAACGGTCAATTTTTACCGTGTCAATGGGGAATTCGTGTAAACGACTCAGGGAAGAGTACCCCGTACCGAAATCATCAATACACAGACCAATTCCGAGGGTTTTCAGTTGTTTAAGTCGATTGGCTTGGGCTTCGGCTGTCTTGAGTAAACAGCTTTCGGTAATCTCCAATTTTAAGCCAGAATAGTCAAGTTCAACCAACATCAACAAATTATAAATCTGCTCGATTAAATCCGCTTGCTCTAGTTGAATGGGGGAGAGATTGACATTCAAACCCAAAAACGGGGGATATTCTGAGTTTTTTTGCAGAAATCTTTGCCATTTTTGCAGTTGAGAACAAGCCGAACGGAGAACCCACCAGCCCAGTTGATGAATTAAACCAGTTTCCTCGGCAATGGGGATAAATTGAGTGGGGGAAATCATCCCTTTTTGGGGATGTTGCCAACGAACAAGGGCTTCAAAACCTTGCAAATATCCCGTTGTTAAATTAATAATTGGCTGGTAATATAAACAAAATTCATCCCGTTCTAAGGCCCAACGCAGATCATTTTCTAGTTGTAACCGTTCTGGGGTGTTAATCTGCATGGCCGGATTAAAAACCGCATAGCAGTTTCTACCTTTCGCTTTCGCTTGATACATGGCTACATCAGCATCTCGCAAGATTTGATCGGCGTGTTCGTAGGTGCGGTAATTGAAGGCAATGCCCAGACTTACCCCGGTAAAAACTTGATAGTTATTGAGGGTAAAGGGACGACTAAACTGGCGTTGAATGGTTTCTGCAATATGAATGGCGGCTTCTAAATTGGGGATGTCATCTAAGAGGATGGCGAATTCATCCCCTCCGAGACGGGCGACGATGTGCTGGGAGGGAACACATTCTCGGAGACGTTGGGCAGCATATTGCAGGAGTTGATCTCCACAGAGATGACCTAAGCTGTCGTTAATCACTTTAAAACGGTCAAGGTCAAGGAAAAGAATGGCGTAGTGGTAGGGGGTGGTGCGCGGGTCATGGTGAGACGCTTCGTGAGTCCCCATTATGCTAAAACCCTTCTGTTCATAACAGTTTGCCCGTTGGATGGTGGTTTCTACGCGCTGTAAAAAACAAGCGCGATTGGGTAGGGTGGTTAAAGCATCATGAAAGGCGTTGTAGAGCAGTTTTTCTTCGGCTAAACGACGGGCGGTAATATCTCGCACGGTTCCTTCATAGTATAATAGTTCGCCTTTCTCGCCCCGTACAGCCCGAGTATCTTCGGAAATCCAGATAATTTTTCCATCCCGGCGATAGATTTGGGATTCAAAATTACTGACGATATCATGCTGTTTGAGTAATTCTGTGAAGTCCTGACGACGATGGGGATTGACGTAAAGTTGATCGGCAATATTGGTTAGGGCTTCAATTAAACTGCTGGGAGAATCATAGCCGTAGATTTTAGCGAGGGCTAGATTGGCGCTGATGTAATGACCATCGGGGGTGGTTTGGAAAATGCCCAAGCTGATATTTTCAAAGATGCTGCGATATTTTAACTCGGCTTGTTTAAGGGCGGCGTGGGATTGGTGTTGTTCGATGGCTATCCCGGCTAAATTTTGGGCTAATTCAACTAATTTTTGGTCTTCAGTGCTAGGAAATTGGGGTTGAGAGTAGTAGAGGGCAAAGGTGCCGAGGAGTTGCCCTTGGGAGGAAAAGATCGGGGTAGACCAACAACTTTTTAGGTTTTGAGCTAGGGCGAGGTGAACATAACTCTGCCAGCGTGGATCTTTGGTGATATCGGTGATGATGACGGTTTTTTGCAGATAGGCCGCGGCTCCAAAGGAGGCCACATTGGGACCGATGGGGAGTCCTACGAGGGCTTGACGGTAAGTGGAGGGAAGACTGGGGGCGATGCAGTGGGTAAAGGATTGATGGGTTAAGTTTAAGAGTAATATGGAGCCAATCATACCCTCGGATTGATATTCAATGACCTGGATGAGATAGTCTAGAATCTCTTGGAGATCCTGATTGGTGGCAATCATTTCCAGGATGTGGGTTTGATGGGTCAGGAGGGATTGACTAATGGCTTCGCTAGTGATGTCTCGGGAAATGGCGATGATCTCTTGGGGAATTCCTGTGCGGCGATCGCGCAAAACCTGACTTTTCGTCTCCAAACGTACATAATGCCCCCCTTGATGGCGAATCCGATAGATTAAACTAAAGGGAAAGGACTCCTCAAGCATCCCTAAATGAGCATTGCGCACCCGTTGATAATCTTGGGGGTGAATTAACTCATAGGGAGACATTCCCACTAAATCTTGAGCGCGATAGCCTAAAATATTCCAACAGGCTGGGGACACTTCAATTAATTGACCATCGAGTTGATGACGAGAAATGAGATCCGCCCCATTATCGGCCAGTAGTTGATAATGAACATTGCGCTGATATAACTCACCGAAAGACTGGGCAGCGTAAGGAGTCTTGACAATGGGTTGAGTGGCAAGACGAGATAACAGCGAAGGAGATTGACTGGTACTCGGCTCTTCTAAGACTGCCACCCCTTGAATGAGTAAAACCTGATGGTTTGGGTTTAAGGATACAACCGCCGCTAAACAAGACCACACTTGCCTATGATGAGAGTCGTAGACTATCAACTCTACCGGGGAGGTGTTCTCTTGTTGCCCCAGTTCCCAACATTCTTGTAGACGTGATGTTGAAAAGGGTAAATCCTGTATCAAGTTTGACGAAGCACGCTCTGGAGCAAATAAGTCGAGCGCGGTTTGATTCCACCATACTTGCATGGGATCTAACTGGATGACCCAAACCGGGGATTGTATCAGGTTGAGTAGTTTCAAATCCGTCTTGGGAAGGGGGGTGATGTTAATAGGAAACATGGGGCTTGATAGAGCATGACAAGAGCAGAAGGATAAAAACCCAAGGCAAGGGGTTAGTCATTGTAGATGGAACACCCGATTCCAATACTTTCTAGGGGGAGAACTGCACGGAGAGAACCAAGAGGCAGGGAAGAAAGGAGCTATTGCACTTGCCAGTCTTACTCTAATCTAAGTAAATTGGGTCGGGATATTTGTATCATTAAATACTAATATCTAAAGGAGTATTAACCATTGGCTAGAGAAAAAGAGACAATTTATGGCTTCATGTTCTTGAATCTTTGGACGGTTCTCAGAGGTGTTTCAAGACTCACACCATAACCTTCCCCTACTCAGACTGAAGACCTTGGAAAAGGTTGACATTTCTGCACTAAACCTGCATTCTGCATTTAAGCAGAAAGGTTTGAGGGGAGGAAAATTTGTTCAGAGTTACTTAACAATTGTTGAGAACTTTTGCTGTTAATTTTATAAAGAATTTAGATTTACATTTTTTATCTGCAATGTCGGGTGAAGACCCTCGGTTTTACATTTTGAAAAGGGGACTAAGTACGGTAGGGCATACCGGAACTCACGCTTGGGGAGAGATTCCCTCTGGCTTGGTTGGATACGTCCTGCCAAGTTAAGGAAACTCGTTGAACCAAGAATCCCTCGCTTTTAGCGATGGGAGTGTCAACTTTCCCTAAGCTTGTTCCGGTTGTTGGAGTCGGAAAGAATATCAAATTGTCAATAAACGTAACATTTTTGTTACGTTTATTTTAGGGCTAAAATAACCCCAAAGCTAGTGAAGACAAGAGATGACACCAGATGATATGACAAGAGACATTTTGAGTCTTATCATTAAATCTTTTGTCAAGATCGTTAGTTTTTTAGAAAGATCGGGTTCAATACAAGAAGAAGAGTCAAGCCGTGTAGATGAAATGTTCAGAATGATGAAGCGACCGTCACAACTGACACGCCTAATATGGGATTTCTACCGCGAAAACCCAATGGAGTTACAGCAACTCAAAGTTCTCGAAAATTGTCAAGTCTTTCGACGGTGGGGCGTGCTACATATCCGGTGTTGGAAGGAGGATGTGGCTGAGGCTGTTTTGGGAACCCGCAGTTTGCTCGTCGAACCGATAGGACAGTTACGCATTGCCCAAAAGATTCAAGTCTCCGTTGCTAAAAACCCAGTTGCTTTATTTCCCGTCCATTCAGATAAACAGTTTGTTTAAACCCGCAGAGGGATTAATTCTTGATACTCCCGGGCAATCTAGGCGCGGGGATTCTCCTACCATGATCTGTGATTTGGTGGGATGAGGATGTCAATCTTCTCCCCGAGTTATTCAGCAAGCCTTCCCTAAGTGCCAACAATCTTGCGCGATCGCCCAATCTTCCTCCGTTTGCACAATCACCACCCGCACCGCAGAATCTGGGCTGGCAATATCACAATCCCGAGGAGAGCGACTGTTTTGCTCACCATCCAATCTTAAACCCAAAAACCCTAAACCTTGACAGACTTCTGCCCGCACCGCAGGGGAGTTTTCCCCCACTCCTCCCATAAATACTAGGGCGTCCACGCCCCCTAATGCCCCCAACATGGACCCGATGGCCATTTTCAAGCGCAAAATATACATCTCCCAAGCTAACTTTGCCTGTTTGTTCCCCTCCTGAATTGCCTTTTCAATCCACCGCATATCCCCCGATACCCCAGTAATCCCTTTTAAGCCCGCTTCTTTATTTAACAGGGCATTTATTTCCTCCCCCGTCATGGCCGATTCTCGCGCCCAGTGGATGAGAATGGCCGGATCGATGGAACCACTACGAGTCCCCATCATCACGCCTTCTAGGGGGGTAAAACCCATGGTTGTGTTAATGCTCACCCCCCCATCTACAGCCGCGAGGGAACAACCATTGCCTAGATGACAGGTGATGAGTTTTAACTGGGTTAAGGGTTGACCTAAAATCTCGGCGGCCCGTTGGGTACAATACCCGTGACTAATGCCATGAAAACCATAGCGGCGAATCCCTTGTTCATAGTAGCGGTAAGGAATGGGATAAACGGCCGCCGCTTCGGGCATTTGACTATGAAAGGCGGTGTCGAAAACCGCGACTTGGGGTAAATCTCCTAAAATCTGCTCAATGGCCTCGATGCCTTGTAAATTGGCGGGATTGTGGGCGGGAGCTAAGGCACAGAGTTCCTGAATCTTCGCTTTTACTGGGGGGGTGATTAACGTGGCTTGGGAGTATTCTGCCCCCCCGTGGACGACTCGATGTCCGGCGATCGCAATTTCTCCTAAATCGTCTAAAACCTTCGTTTTTCCCGTGGTGAGGGTGTTTAACATTCGCTTAATCCCCTCCTGTCGAGAAATGGTTCCCAAGGGGATTTGTTCAACTACACCATTGACCTGAATTTTCATCTCGGCACTATCCTCTCCCATCCAGTCAATGGTCCCTTTCCAAAGGGGTTTAGGAGGCCTAGGGGGCAAGTTCTCCCCAGTCAGATCGTATAGACAACTTTTTTGGGAACTAGATCCTGCGTTGAATACTAAAATTTTCATGGTCATCTTTGCCCGTTCTATCCTCTTCTGTATCATGCCCGCTTCTTTAGGATCACCGCAAAAACCTAGGGGATATTTTTAGAATTGCCGGGTCATAACTTTTTAATTGGCGCAAAAAGAGGAGGGATAGAAATTGTTTGAAAACAGTTTACAAAATTTCTAAAATGTGCTAATAATTATTTGTTTTTTATACTAGAATTAGGGCTTTATGACTCTTAAACTCACCGTTCCGGGCATGATGTGTGATGGTTGTGTTAATAGCATTACCAGTGAGATTAAAACCCATGATCCCAATGCAACAGTTGAGGCCAATTTAGAGAGTAAATTGCTCACTGTTGAAACGACAAAAATGGCAGAACAAGAGCTTAAATCAATCATTGCAGCCGCAGGGTATGAGGTGGCTTAGTCTGATTAGGGCTTGCGGAAGAACTCGGGGAGAGAGGGGCAGTCGGGAGTCGGGAGTCGGGAATAATTATCAGTTGTCAATTATTAATTGTCAATTATCAATTATCAATTTAACTCATACAGTTTAACCAAGACAATGCGATCGCAGCACTCCCCCCGAATCAAGCCCCTTAGAGGGGATTTGAGGGAATTATTGCGATCGCCATCACAGACAGTTACCAAACTTAACGGATATACTCTTTCAAGATACTGTTCCGGTTGGGATGTCGTAACTTACGCAAGGCCTTAGCTTCAATTTGCCGAATTCGCTCACGGGTGACATTGAAGATTTGACCGATTTCCTCAAGGGTTTTCATGCGACCATCATCCAAACCATAGCGTAAACGTAACACATCCCGTTCCCGAGGGCTGAGGGTGTCGAGAACGTTTTCTAAGTCTTCCCGCAACAAGTTTTTAGACACCTGATCCTCGGGAGTTTCCCCGTCGGCCTCAATAAAATCCCCCAGACGGGAATCTTCTTCTTTCCCGATGGGGGTTTCTAAGGAAATGGGTAGCTGTGCAGATTTAGCGATAAAGCGCAACTTCTCGATGGTCATTTCCATGCGAGTGGCAATCTCTTCCTCAGTCGGTTTGCGACCCATTTCTTGAGAAAGGATTTTCGTCGTCTTTTTAATGCGAGAAATGGTTTCGTAGAGATGAACCGGGAGGCGAATCGTGCGCGATTGGTCGGCAATTGCCCGGGTAATCGCTTGACGAATCCACCAAGTCGCGTAGGTAGAGAATTTATAACCTTTGGCATGGTCAAATTTTTCGGCCGCCCGAATCAGACCCAATGATCCTTCCTGAATTAAATCTTGGAAGGATAAACCGCGATTCATATATTTTTTAGCAATCGACACCACTAAGCGCAGGTTCGACTGTACCATTTTGTCCTTCGCCCGACGACCTAAAAAGAGACGACGACGGAAATCTGAGCGCGCCATGCCCACTTCTTCCGCCCATTCTTCTAGAGTCGGTTCTCGGTCTAGAGAATCTAATAGGTGATCGCGTACTCGCTCAAACTCCAGTAACTCCGCAATTTGCCGGGCGAGTTCGATCTCTTCTTCTGCGCGTAACAGTCGAATGCGACCAATTTCTTGTAAATAAACTCGGATAGAGTCCTCAGTATAAGGTTTCTTCTTCGTCTGATCTCGGCGACGTGCCGAGGGCGTACTTTTGACCTTTTCCGGTTCTTCTGAGTTAATTAGTTCTTCTTTTATCGCTGCTGCATCAACCCCGCCTTCGTCAATCAGAAACTCGAATTCATTCTGAGGCTGGGTGATAGTTGCGAGATCATAGTTCGCCTGGGTCATGCCGTTTTTCCTCTTGCTCCTTCAGTTCAAGACCAGAACATCACATTAGATAATTTGTTGGGCATCTATTCAGATGACATCCAAGATATTTGGACATTGCCCCTTTCTCTGCTTGAGAATTCCAAGCTTAGTATTCCCAAAACTCACACCACCCGTAACAGGTTTCCTGGGGCAATGAATAATCGTCCTTTGAGACAGGACAACTTAAAAACCTTCTCGATTGTAACCTCTCCTACAAAAAATGGCGTTAAGATACCATCATCTTTGGAGGTTATTGTCGATGAGGGGATTCCCGACAGGAAAGGGAATTAAAAAACCCTTGAGTTGTTTAATCCCATTAGGCTTCAATCCCATCAAATCCCTGGGGAACAGACGACTGTGAGATGTCGTTTCACACAACCTGACCGTTTCCTTGGGTATTTGCTGTTTGATATTGTAATGAATTCAACTGCAAATGACAGGGATTTAGCCTAGTATTTTGTAAAAAAAGTTTTTAGCTTCATCAAACCAACAAAATACACCATTTTTTGGTTTAAACGTACTATGTTTTTGTAAAGAATTGGTCAAGGAGAACGGTTTACTGTTTACTGATTACTGATTACTGTTTACTGTTCCTGTCCTATGATCTCTAGGATTCAATGGCTATTTTGTCCGGTGTGGGTACTGACTCTGTGCGGTTTGGTGGGCTGTGCCTCCATTGAACGGTTCACGGAAGAGGGGGTCTCTTCCTTCCCCTTCTTAGATCGTGCCGCTCCCTCGCCCTCGCCTACCCTCCTGTGCCTCAGTCAACGCCCCTTTGAGGAGGCGATCGCCAAAGCAAACCAAGCGGTGCAAATTACCCAGAAGGCCAGCCGTTTGGAGGATTGGAATTTAGGGGTTTTGTATTGGATGCAAGCCATTGAACGGATGCAGTCAATCCCCCCCGATCACCCCAAATGGACGTTTGCTCAAAAAAAGGTCAGAGAGTATCAACAAAACTTAAAGGTAGTTCAACAACAGGCCAGCACCCTACACCCAGACCCCATCTTTCCCACCTTTAACAGTGATTTTGTAGACGAACAATTACGGTTATTTCTTTCCTATCAGGCGGCCTTAAATACCCCAGATGTGCTAATTGTGGGGAGTTCTCGGGCTATCCAAGGGGTTGACCCCCGCCATCTCCAAGTCGGATTAGCCCGTCAAGGAAAGCCGAATATACGGGTGTTTAATTTTGGCATTAATGGGGCAACGGCTCAAGTGGTGGATTGGTTGGTGCGAGAATTGTTAACGGATCAACAACTCCCGAAGCTGATTATTTGGGCCGATGGGGTGCGGGCCTTCAACAGTGGACGAGTGGATCGGACTTATGAGGCGATCGCCAACTCCCCAGGATCTCAACGCCTCAGCCAAGGCACTCGCCCCAGTTTACCCACCCCCGAAGTCCCCAGTTATAACAACTGTATCCCCCTCCAAAGTCGTCCCCTCCTCCCCTGGCCCCAGTTATGGGGGTTTAATCCCCATCCTGCTTGGGCTGATTTAGTCAGAAATATTGATGCCAACGGCTTTTTACCCGAATCCCGTCGTTTTGACCCCGCCCTTTATTATCAACAATTCCCCCGCGTAGCTGGTTTGTATGATGGGGACTATCAAAACTTTAATCTCACCGGAGTACAAACCACAGCCCTCCAGCGTTTAGTTCAGTACACCCAAGAACACAATATTTCCCTCGTGTTTGTGAATTTGCCCCTCTCTCAAGATTATTTAGACAGCACTCGTCAAGGTTTTGAGAATCAGTTTCAGGCGTTTATGCAGCAACAAGCCAGCCGTCAAGGGTTTATTTTTATTGATTTAAGTCGTCAGTGGCTCAATCAAAACGGCTATTTTGCCGATCCCAGTCATCTGAATTTATACGGGGCGGCCGCTATTGCTACTCAATTGATCGACCAGTCGCCCATTCCTTGGCAACGTCTCACGGAAGCCTCTCCACCCCCTCCACCTAGTCCCCAACCCTCCCCAGAGGTCGAAGCCACCCCCTCACCCACTCCAGAAGCGGAAGCTACGCCCTCCCCTTCCCCGAGTCCCCAAATGTCCCCCACTCCCAGACCTCAAGCGACTCTCCCTTTCCCTCCAGATTGACCCGGGGAGTCGGGTGTTGGGAATGGGGAATAGGGAATAGAGAATTGAGAATTGAGAATTGATAATTGATATTAGAAACCGGGTTTTTGCTAGGGTGTATCGAGAAAACTAGACAATAAACGCAACCCGGTTTCTGGCTAAAGTTAGTCAATGACATTACACCCGACTCCCGACTCCCCCTCTCCCCTGCTCCCTGTTCTCCTACCCATGTCCCTCCACTTGTTCACCTTGGGGGGTGCGGTATCCTTGCTCGTAGGCAAAACGGACTAATTGAGCACGATTGTCGAGTTGTAGCTTGCCTAGAATGTTACTGAGGTGACTTTGAACAGTGCGGGGCGAGATAAAAAGGCGATCGCTAATTTGCTTATTCGTGTAACCTTGAATCACCTCCCAGAATACCCGTTCCTCAGCCGGAGTAAGGGGTAGAGGTTCTGGGGGAAGGTGTTGGGCTTCCGACCCATGCCCATTACTGGACTCCGAGGCTTGATGGGCGGTTAATTGCTGCATCATGCGGACAATTTCGCTGTGAATTCGGCGCGATCGCTCTAATTGCGACTCAATCTTAGCCAACAACTCCCGCATTTGAAACGGTTTCGTCACATAATCATCAGCCCCCATTTCGTGGCCTTTCACCCGATCTTCCAATTCACCCATCCCCGACAAAAAGATAAAAGGCACTAACTGGCCCGAAGGAGTACCCCGTAGCGTGCGGCAAAAATCCAAGCCATTCATATCCGGCATCATCACATCCGAGACAATTAAATCTGGGGGATTCTTCTCAAAAGCCACTAATCCCTCCGCCCCAGAACTCATCCCCTCCACCTGGTATCCTTCCTTTTCCAGATACTCTTGGAGAACATCGCGCAGGGTTTTGTCATCATCAACGAGTAAAATTCGTTTCATAGTTATTCATTCTATGTGGTGCTAACAGACGGGACAACGGGTTCAAATCTTAATTCAGCGTTCAGAATACACCCCTTTGGCAATAGGATCTGGTAGCCTACCAGAAACCTAACTCAGAAAAGCTGTAAAAGCTATGTACGAAAAAATTACTCCTCCGACAGTGGGTTCACGCATTACCTTTAAGGATGGTAAACCTATTGTTCCTGATGATCCCATTATCCCCTTTATTCGTGGAGATGGCACGGGCGTTGATATTTGGCCAGCCACAGAAAAGGTGATTAATGCGGCGGTGGAGAAGGCCTACGGTGGTCAGCGTAAAATTAATTGGTTTAAAGTTTACGCGGGCGACGAGGCCTGTGAGGTCTATGGTACCTACCAATACTTGCCGGAAGATACCCTCAATGCCATTAAAGAATACGGTATCGCCATCAAAGGGCCGTTAACAACTCCCATTGGGGGCGGCATTCGTTCCTTAAATGTGGCACTGCGACAAATCAATGACCTCTACGCTTGTGTGCGGCCTTGTCGGTACTATTCCGGCACGCCTTCCCCCCACAAAACCCCAGAAAAACTAGATGTGATTATCTATCGGGAAAATACCGAAGATATTTACTTGGGCATTGAATGGCGAGAAGGTACCGAAATCGCCCAGAAGTTGATTGACATTCTCAACCAAGACCTGATCCCGGCCACTCCCGAACATGGTAGCAAGCAAATCCGCCTTGATTCAGGAATTGGCATTAAACCGGTGAGTAAAACGGGTTCTCAGCGTTTGATTCGTCGGGCGATTGAACGGGCGTTGACTTTGCCCAAACCTAAGCAAACGGTGACACTGGTCCACAAGGGCAATATCATGAAGTACACCGAGGGCGCCTTCCGAGATTGGGGCTATGAACTGGCAACGACTGAGTTTCGGGCTGAATGTATCACGGAACGGGAGTCTTGGATTTTGAGCAATAAGGAGAAAAACCCCGATCTGTCCATTGAGGACAATGCTCGCATGGTAGATCCCGGTTATGATGCCCTGACGGCCGAGAAAAAACAGGAGGTTTGTCAAGAGGTCGAAGGGGTTTTAAATGCTATTTGGGAGACTCATGGTAAGGGTCAATGGAAAGATAAGGTGATGGTGAACGATCGCATCGCTGATAGTATTTTCCAGCAAATTCAAACCCGACCGGATGAATATTCGATTTTGGCCACGATGAACCTGAATGGGGATTATATCTCGGATGCGGCCGCGGCCATCGTGGGGGGCTTAGGTATGGGGCCCGGGGCGAATATTGGTGATACTTGTGCGGTGTTTGAAGCGACTCACGGCACAGCCCCGAAACACGCGGGACTCGACCGCATTAATCCCGGATCGGTCATTCTCTCGGGGGTGATGATGTTAGAGTTTATGGGGTGGCAAGAGGCGGCGGATTTGATTAAAAAGGGGATTGGAGATGCGATCGCCAATCGTCAAGTCACCTACGATCTCGCCCGTCTCATGGAACCCCGTGTTGATACCCCCTTGAAGTGTTCTGAATTCGCTCAAGCCATTATTGATCACTTCTAAGTTCCTATCCCCTTGAACCAAATAGCGACGCATTCCCCCACCTGAAAACAGGTAGAGGAGTATTCGTCCTCAACAAAGGACACAGCCGGGCTGTGTCCTCTTCCCCTTTCCCGGATTCGCGATCCTCAGCGAATACATTTTTTGCTTTCTTTTTTGGTGATCTAGACAACATTGGCTAATTTTATGGTATAGTGGGGGAGGTTTTATAGGCAAAAATACCGACACTGAGTTTTCCTATAAGAAATAATAATACGTTCTCAGGGATTTCTCACAAAATCCTCACATTTACCTTTTATATTGAGAACCATAAGAAAAGATAAATAACGCCTGTCACCTGAATTAAGACGGGTCTTATGAATGACGCTAGCCACTTTTATAAAGGCTAACCTATTAATGGAAAATTTCGAGAAACACCCTGATCATAGATTGGGGTGTTTCTCTTTAGGGTGTTTCTCTTTGGGGGGTGTTTCTCTTTGGGGGGTGTTTCTCTTTGGGGGGTGTTTCTCTCCTTCCTTAGAACCCCGTTTCCGTGCCTTTCCCAGCATGAACAAGGGCGAGTTTTTCGTAATTCTTAGCGTGTTGGATCATTTCCTCCACTTCCTCATCACTCACAGCACGGCGTAATTTAGCCGGAATCCCCACCATGAGCGATCGCGCCGGAACATCCTTCGTCACCACACAGCCCGCCCCAATCACACTTCCAGCCCCCACCCGCACCCCATCCAAAATAATCGCCCCAATGCCAATCAGACTCCCCCGTTCAATATGGGCAGCATGGACAACCGCCCGATGGCCAATCGTGACATACTCTTCCAAAATCGTCGGTAAACCCGGAGTCCCATGGAAAATCGCCCCATCTTGAATATTAGAATGAGCGCCCACCTCAATCCGTTCCACATCCCCCCGCAATACCGCACCATACCAAATACTCGCCCCTTCATAGACGAGAACATCCCCGATCACCGTAGCATTAGAAGCCACAAAAGCCGCTTGAGAGAGATCCGGAGGGCTCCAATAGGAGGGAAAATGAGTCACGTTCTTAAACCCCAAAAAAATCAACAGAACAGCCTTGAGAATGCTGAGAACAGCGAAGAAAGCCCAAGGGTTGCCAAAAATACCTTATATAATGAAACTCAAACCCTTTAAGCTACGACCATGAGAACCACCTTCCATGATGAATCCTAGTCTCCAGTATCCCATTTTTGGTGCAGAGATAAAATGTCCACACTGTCGCCAAGCCATTCCTGCACTGACGTTAACTGACACCTACCTTTGTCCTCGACATGGAGCCTTTGAGGCAGATCCCAAAACGGGGGAGTTAGTTCACCTCCAGTCAGGACGACACTGGCGGCAGTGGAATGAGGAATGGTATCGTCAACACACCCATCCTGATGGTATTCGTTTTGAAATTCACGAAGCCTTAGATCGTCTGTACACCCAAGGATTTCGAGCAACCAAGGTGATCATTGCCAACCGTTATCGAGACTTAGTGAGTGGCTATTTAGAACGAAATACCAGTTGGCGCAATAATACTATTGATCCCCATCTGCCTAAATTGTACGGTTTGCCCGTGGATTTTAGCCCAGAAACCGATGAAGATCCCCAGTGGGAGGTGATTAATTTCGCCTTGGAAAAAGAGCCGGGGGTTCCAGTGCGTTATCCCTACTTCCGTTTGTTTGAATAGTTCCTATTCTCTGCTTTCTCCCCATGCACCATGCTTCCATTCGCACCGCTAACATTCACAAAGCGATCGCCTTTTACGAAAAATTAGGCTTTATCGTTCAGGAACGCTTCACCACAGGCTACACCTTAGCCTGTTGGTTAGAAGGTTTAGGAGGACGAATCGAACTCATCCAAATTCCCGAACCCAAACCCGCCCCCGATACCTTTGGGGATGAACATTATGTAGGCTATTATCATCTATCCTTCGACCTCACCGCTACAACCCCCAGTTTGCCCCAATGGTTGCAAGGAATAATACAAGTTTTTGCCGTCGCCACCGCAGAAAATCCAGAGCAGTATCAACCCTTACAAGTCTTATTAGCACCCACCCAGCAAATCATTGGGGACCGAGTTTATGAAGTGGCTTTTATTGCCGATACGGATGGTTTACCCTTAGAATTTATCCGGGTTTTGGGAGAAGTTAAGCGTTAGGGGAGCTAGGGGGAATAGGGAATAGGGAATAATTCTTAATTCCCCGACTCCCGGACTTAGTAAGAATGATCAATCCTCTTGACTAATGCGCAACCATCCTGCTAACAAAGCCTGCTGTTCTTGTGTTGGCGACTTCACCCTTGTCACTTGATAACTCACTGGTTTAGGCTCTCCTAAACAAACCGAATAATGACGCAATTCATCTTGATGAAATACCGTCACTTTAACATAATCTCCCCCTCGATAATCTTTTAACCGACTGTCTAAATCCTCAGCCGTCACCCGCAATTCATCCAGCGCCAGGAGTTCGTCCCCGGCATCAATTCCCGCTAAAGCGGCCGGGGAATTGGCTTCCACAAATTGAATCGTTGCCGTGCCGTTACTACTACTCACTCGCACTCCTAAATCTGGTTTAGGATGCTTCTCCCGAATCCCCTTAATTTGTAAGCCAAAGGGTTCTAAACACTCATTTAACGGCAACTCTTCTGTTCCATGAATATAACGATTAAAAAAGTCCGTTAAATCCATCTCAGCCACAGATTCAATCACCCCTTTAAGCTGGGCGGGAGTATAGCCAATTTCTGCCTTGCCAAACTCCTCCCACATTTGCTTTAACACATCGTTAAAAGAGCGTTGATTGTGATATTTTCTGCGAATTATTAAATCCAGTAATAGACTGACTAACTCCCCTTTGAGATAGTAAGAAATTTGAGAATTATCACTATTACTGTCGCGGCGATAGAGCTTAATCCAAGCATCAAAACTGGATTCACTCAAAGGTTGTACCCCACGACCGGGGGTATTTAAAAAACGGTTGACATCTTTACTGAGTAAATCTAAAAAGGTTTTTTCCCCATAGACTCCTGCCCAAAGGGGAATCAGGGTATCATAATAACTGGTGGTTCCTTCACAAAACCAGAGGGACGGGGTGTAATTTTCTTGGTCATAGTCAAATGTTTCTAAGGCATCGGGACGGATGCGCTTGACATTCCAGAGGTGGAAAAATTCGTGAGCCACTAACTGGATGAAACGGTTATATTTCTCCGGTTCACGAAAGGCAAACCGCGAGTAAATTAAAGAACAAGAGTCTTTATGTTCTAACCCACCAAAACTGTTTCCCGTCAGGTGGAGAATAAATAAATACTGGTCATAGGGTAAACCGCCATAAATCTCGGCTTCAGTTTCTATGACCTTTTTGGTGTCTGCAATCAATTTTTTGACATCCAAGTTATTTTGACCCCAAATCGCCCATTGATGGGGCTTATTGAGGGCGTTGAAGTGATGAATTTTATGGGTTCCTATCTCAAAAGGACTGTCTACAAGGGTGTCGAAATCTGCCGCGACAAAGGTATTTTGTCCCCCCGGAAGAGGGGGGAGGGCGGTGGAAACGTGCCAACAGGAATCGGGGGGGATGATGGTCACTTGGAGGGGGTGTGTTAGGTGGGCGGGACTGTAAAGGAAGAGGGCGGCTCCGTTAAAGTAACCGTGGGTGCTGTCGAGGTGGTTGGTGCGCACCGTGAGTTCATTGGCAAAGATACGGTAGGTGATGGTGAGGTTGGAGGTTTTGGGGGTGGGGATTTGCCAGTGATTTTTGCTGATTTTTTGCCAAGGGAGGGGTTTTCCTTGACTGGTAACGTGGAAGTCTTGCAGGTGTCGGGCATATTCCCGCACAAGGTAGGAACCCGGAGTCCAGACGGGCATTTTGAGGTCTAGGGTGTCGGCCTGCCAGTTGTCGAGGTGGAGGGTGATTTCAAAAAGATGGCACTGGGGGTTAGGCATGGCCACCTGATAATGAAAGGTGGGTTCGGTGGGGGAGGAGGTGGAAGGGCGTAAGGTAGAGGTTTGAGTCATTGCAATAGGCTGGAGTGTGAAAATTGACACTCCCATCGCTAAAAGCGAGGGATTCTTGGTTCAACGAGTTTCCTTAACTTGGCAGGACGTATCCAACCAAGCCAGAGGGAATCTCTCCCCAAGCGTGAGTTCCGGTATGCCCTACCG
>NZ_JAIHOM010000243.1 GCF_026130165.1 Spirulina subsalsa FACHB-351
ACTCGTAGACAAACACGGATGATACTGAGTTAATGGATATCAAATATTATAATAACATGGAATTGAAAAATGGGTAATAAAAAGCCGTCCTGAAGGACGGGGCTTGTATCCCATTATTTTCGGTCAAAACCCGCTCCAACTCCCAGCGCAACTTCTCCCGCATCCGCAAACTCAACCAACAGCGAAAAATCGAATACTGCAACCGCTCCCCATATCCCTCCAACACCTTATACGCCTTCCGCCACCGCTTCGGACAACGAATGTCATAACAAACCAAATACCAATTCTTCAACTCAGCCATCATTCACCTTCCAAAAAAAGTTAGTTGTTGGGCTTTAGCCCCTCCCAGTGCGTTGTTTGGGCTTTAGCCCCCGAAAATTCCACATCAGGTTCATACCATCAACCCCCACCAGAACATTCATCGTAGGGGCGTATTGCATACGCCCGTATTTCATACGCCCCAAACCTTCAACCCCTCAACGCACAATCAACCGACCAAACAATCCCCCCTCCCCAGACCACTCCTTCTCCAACAACCGCACCTCCAACTCCAACAAACGCCGATACGTCAACGAATACCCCGTCACCGGATGCTTCCACATCTCCCCCTTACGCTGCTCATACAACCGAATAAACTTCCGTCGGCCCTCCTCACTCAACCAAACCTGCTCACCTCGCACCTCAAAATCTCCCCCCACATCCCACTGTTGCCGATTCACAGAAGTTACCACCGTCATATCCACCAACGGCACCCGAAACACCTCCATCAAATCCAACGCCAACGGTGGCGCCTGCGTCCGAGGTTGATGATAAAAACCCAACGCCGGCTCCAACCCCACCGTCAAAATCGCACTCATTACATCCTTAATCAGCAACGCATAACCGAAACTCAACAACGCATTAAAACGGTCCTTTGGCGGACGACGATTCCGACCCGAAAACCGCAACTCCGCCGGAACATCCGCCCCCAAAAGCTCCGGCAACGCCCCAAAATACAACGCCGCCACCTTCCCCTCAATCCCCAACAACGAATCCAAAGATTGAGCCTTCGGCACTTGTTTTAACACCCCCTTCATCTGACCAATTGCCCTCTCCAACTCCCCCGATGTCCCCTTATTCCGTTTCCCCCGCATCAAAAACTTCCGTTGTCCCTCCCCCCGACAACTCACCAACTTCCGCGCCAACTCCAAACAAAAATCCCCCTCACTCAATCCCCGATACTGCCGAATTCGCCGTTGAACACTGCCATTCCGACCATCCAAACTCCCCACATAGCGCCCCCCACCGGACACAAAATGCACCCCCACATCCTTAGCCGCCAAAAAATGCAACGCCTGGGTCGAAATTTGCGAAAAACTGTGCAAAACAACCTGACTCACCTGTTGAATCGAAACCTTTTCCTCCTTCTCATTTCG
Organism: Spirulina subsalsa FACHB-351; assembly: GCF_026130165.1. Taxonomy (GTDB): domain Bacteria; phylum Cyanobacteriota; class Cyanobacteriia; order Cyanobacteriales; family Spirulinaceae; genus Spirulina_A; species Spirulina_A subsalsa_A. The sequence goes on from NZ_JAIHOM010000243.1 coordinate 1,416, forward strand.
TCGGCTAATTTTGAGTTGTTCCCCCGTCCGTCCCACACGAGTTCCAGGCTCCAGAATATGCAGCACCTCCCGTTCATCATCGGCCGGAAAAAGCCGCACCGGATGCCACTCCTTGTTATGTGCTAATCGTGCCTCTTCCGACAAACAAACCGCCGCCAACGAACAACGAGAACAGAGATGTTCATTATTAATCACAGGCGGTCGATAGGGAGATAGTTTTAACTCCCGTGCCGCTTGAATCATCTCCCGCACCCATTGACGACCCGTTTCATCAAAGGGAATATGAATCAAAACATTATCAGCATGATAGCGAATTCGACCCTCAACAATTCTGACCCCTAACGCCGCTTCCAACAGACAACAATAAGCCAAAATTTGCAACTTATCACTCTCCCAAGCTTGGGGATTTTTTTGTTCATCCCGATAACAACGACCCCGTTTATCTGCAATGTCGGGTGAAGACCCTCGGTTTTACCGACGGGATGAAACCCGACCAGTATAGAAACAGCGAAGCACGACTCTTTAGCTAAGGCTCAGGGATCACTCTTAGCATGACAATTTGTG
>NZ_JAIHOM010000088.1 GCF_026130165.1 Spirulina subsalsa FACHB-351
GCACAAATTGTCATGCTAAGAGTGATCCCTGAGCCTTAGCTAAAGAGTCGTGCTTCGCTGTTTCTATACTGGTCGGGTTTCATCCCGTCGGTAAAACCGAGGGTCTTCACCCGACATTGCAGATAAATTTTTTACAAAAAACCTTGCTGGAAGGACAAGAAAATTGTGAGGCTGACCCACTCGCCGCCTCACCCCCCCGACTTCACCCTGAGCATGAGGATTGACATGACAACAACCGCCCTGCAAAGCCTAGGGCAGATTAAACAACCGATCATCAGGGTAGTTACTAACCGCCCGTTGCAGGGCTGATAAAGCACGGTTATAGGTGACAATAGCCGCTAAGAGATTCCCTCGCGCCCGAGTTAACTCGCTTTGGGCATTAATCACATCGGTTTGTGTCCCCACTCCCGCCGTAAAGCGTAAACGAGCTAACCGGAGACTTTCCTCCGCCAACTGTACCGCAGCCGTTGCGGTGCGGATGTTTTCCCCATTGGCTTGGAGATTAAAAAAGGCCTCTTCCACTTCACCCCGAATAATATTGCGTTGACGCTCAAATTCCACCTCAGCCAACTCAATATCAATCTCCTCCGCCTCACTATTCGCCCGGGCTAGTCCCCCATCAAACAAGCGCCAGCGAAACTCAGCCCGCAAACTATAGCCCCCAGCCGGACCCAAACCATCCCCAAACACGCCCAACATATTGGCATTGGCTCTCAGGTTAATCTGGGGTCGTAAATCGGCCAAAGCCGCCCGCCGTTGCTGCTCGTTAATTTCCCGTTGGACTAATTGCTGTTCCAATTCCGCCCGGTTTTTATAGGCTTGAATAATGCTTTCTTCGAGAGACATTTCCCACTGTCCGGCGGGTTGAATCTCGTCAGCAATGGTCACTTCTACCGTTTGCCCCAGAGCTAATTCCTGCACCAACTGACGACGAGCAATGCTTTGAGCCGCCCGAGCGCGGGTGAGGGATTGATTACTATTGGCTAACTCCACTTGGGCGCGCAACACATCAAAGCGAGTGCCTAAACCTGCTTGTTCTAAGAGTTCGGCATCCCGTAGGGTTTGCTGGGCTTGTTCCACAGAAGCCTGTTCAATATTCACCGTGGCATCAGCTTCTTGTAGGGCGTAGTAGGCGTTAGTGGTATTAAACCGGATTTGTTCACTCACTCGCTCCCACTCTAGGCGATTTAAGCGGATTTGCTCCTCAGCTTGGCGAATTTGGGCATTGCGCCGCCCGCCATTGTAGAGGTTATAGACCAGTTCTAACCCCGCATCAAAGGAGTCAGTGACACTAGAGCCTCCCGACACTTGACCGAAGGGGGTGCGCCGTTGTAATCGACCGGAAGCCGAATCATTGCGGCTGAGGCTCATAGTTAGGTCTAGATTGGGATACCAAGCCGCTAGAGACGCTCTTAGACCAGCTTGGGCCCGTTCTATGTTGAGGCGGGCGGCTTGGAGTTGGGGGTTATTCCGTCGGGCCAGTGCGATCGCCTCCTGTAACGTAATCGGGCGAGACAAATCAACCGTCACCTCTTCCGGCTGAGTCGGGAAAAACAACGGGTTAGCACTGGGGTTTAAGCGCTCCAAATCACTCAGCCCGGCCCCCTGCACCCCCGGAGCCTGTAACGGAGCCGCCTGATCTTCCACCTCCTCCAGCCCCAAACTTGGCACCCGCTCACTGGGATCAAAGGTTCCCGAGGGATTGGTTAATTCATCCTGTAACTCATCTAAACGGTCATCAGTAGTTTGGGCCAACAGTTGCCCTTCTTCGACCCGGGGAGGGGAACTCTCCGCCTGTTGGGGGACATTTGGCGGCGGAATCACCCCTCCTTCTGTAGCATCCGGCTCAACCTCTAAAGCCCTTTGCTCCAACACTAAGCTTAAGTCGTCCGTCGTCGAGTCTATTCGGTCTAGTTCGCCTCCCATCCCTTGGTCAGCATTCATCACAGCCCTCACCTCGTCCTCCCGGACACCCACTGGGTCAACGTCCACAGCCGTGGTCAGTATGACCGGATGGGTTTCTTCAAGAGATGGCACCGTGGGTCTGTGTTTGTTCAACTCTGGCAGCCCCCCACTCGGCACCACTGCCCCTAATTCATCCTGACCCTTGAATTTCAGAGGCACTGGCTCCAGGTCAGGCATTAGGTTCATCGAAACCCAAGCAGAGGGAGCAGACTCCGAGGGAGTTTCTAATCCTTGAGCCAACTTGAGAGTCTCGGTTTTTTGGGCTACCCTAGCCCGAGGGGGCTTTTCAATGAAGCGGCCTAAAGTCTCTTCGGGAGACTTCGATGGCGATAAAGCGGGACTCGATAAACTGTCCTCTGGCTCAGTCTGGGCTGGATCTCCCACGGAGAGTTCCTGCGCTTTGGCACTCATGCCATAACCTAGAGCTATGACCGTCCCTACACTCACAACCACAAAATAACGAAAGGCTAGCATTAATCTACTGACTCGATGTTTTTTTGCTGAATTCACCTCCCCCATTCCTCCCATGAAGGGTTAGGGGACACCAAGGACAGTGTATCTTGCAAGCGGGTTTTTTCGCTGAGGAGATTGCGTGAATGCTCCGCTTATGAGGCTGTGTCCTGGGGACGGGCTACGCCAAGGCGTTCATTCGTAGGATGCGCGGCGGTTTTGCTCAAATAGCCTTCAAGGACATTGCCCGTTGCAGTTGGATTAACTCATCCCGATGACCTCGCACCGTTACGAAATGACCAGGGGGGGTTTCTGGGGAAGGTTCGATTTTCAGGAGAACTTGCTCCACTCGTCCGGCTTTTTGCCAGTACACCCACCCCCCCACAGGAGCTAAGGCAATTAACCCCCAAAATAAGAGGGTCAGTTGGGGCAGGAGATAAGATAAAATCAGGGCAAAACAGACCAGACCACAGCCCGCGAGTAGGCTAAGGAAAACAGCTAAAAACCAACTGGGGCGGACAAACCCCTCAAATGTCACCTGTTGGCTTTCTTCGTCTACCTGGGCCACCCGATAGGCCCGTTGATCAAAATAGCCTTGTAATTGAGTCAATAGGGACTCTTCGGGTAAATCGCTCCAGAGTTGGACTTGTTCGGTGCGGTCTTTAAAGGAAGCCCGAATAAAGAAAAATAACCCGATCATTAACAGTAGGGTCAGGAAAAAGGTCGATCCCAATACTGATGTATTCATAAAAAATTTAGCTAAAGTCAAGTATTTGTTACAATTCTTGACTAATTGTCCCTTGTTTTTGCCCCCCAAGCAATTTTTCCAGCAAAAACCCTACCCCGGAGGCAGAGGTAGGGTTTAGAAGGGGAGAAATACCCAGTGGCAGCAAAAAGGACTACTACGACCATATATAGGCTTGGTCGCAGTACCCTTTCAGCCCAGCGATGGTTTGATTACATAGCTTGACTGACTCCACTAATGTAATTGCGCCAGAAACGCGCTAACTCATCAGCCTGCTTGCGGGCGTTATAACAAATCTGATACATTCGGCGAGGCCTACCCCGTCCTTCGACCTTTTTCCAGTACCCTGTAATGGTTTTTTCCTCTTCGAGGAACTTCAGCGCACTGTATAAAACGGTGTCAGAAAGACGATAATTAGGATGCTCGATTTCTAGACGTTCGATCAATTCAGACCCGTAGGACTCCCCATTTAAGAGAACTGAAAGAATATAGCAAACTGCCAATTCCTTATTGAGGTAATCGGGGGGGGGATCTTGAAAAAAGTTGTAAATATCTTCAAACTTCATTAGTCTAACCCGTTGTATGTCCCAGTTAACGAAATAGGAAAGCCTGATTACTCCCTGTCAACTGTGGATGCACCCCAGCAAGCTGGTATACTTTGGACGATTGCCCTTTTGATATAACCATTTCATCTAGACCATTTCATCTGGACTATTTCATCCGTATTGAACGGCTTGATGGGTTGGGTGGCTTCTAGCTCAACGTGATAAGGATGATCGGAAAACAGGACCCGAGAAACACTACCTAGTATTTACTTCGGTCATTGAGAATCAAATCCAGAGAAAAAGAAAATTAACATCATTCGCCATCCTCAATGATTTGTCCACGTTGATTAATTCATGGCAATTAATTCATGGCAATTAATTCATGGCAATTAGTTCATGAAAATTAATGACCAGCCCTTAATTACCGATATTTGAAGCCAGTTCGAGTTGCACCTTGGGGGAAAAGCGAACTTTCTCTGATTGGAGCTTTATCCCCAAGATAACATCTCCACCAGAGAAAATATAGTTAATTTCCCGGAGATCGTTATCATTTGTAAACTAGCGGACGCTCTGGTTGAGTATCCTCAGATTCCCGTAGATTTGTCTAAAACTGCGAGATTTTGAGCGGTGGGGGGCAAAGATTGGCAGAAACAGAGGTTGTTGGCCAACAGCCGCGAGCAAGGAGGGCAAGGGTTTCCGGTAGGACGGGGTTATAGTTGGCGATCGCACGGCCACTATTCCCCTGATAAGCCAACAGACTCACCACCAACCCCAAAGCATAGATTCCCGTCGTCAGATAACGCTTCCAGCATTGCACTTGATACTCTAGCTCCATCACAGTCTCCTCAACACCAAGAGTGTTAATCTCCCACATTCCTACGCTCTAGGACGGAGAAAATCCGTAAAAGGTTGAGCAAAACGACCCGCCGTTTGGCTCATTTTTGGTGATCATTTTGGTAATCCCAGTATGATTAATAATTCATTATCAAAACGGCTAACCAAAGTTGGTTAAAATGAGGAAAGTTGTTTAACTTCCGACAACTCCCTCCTTTCCCGTGAACTTATGAAAAACACCTCTCCATTAACCACCCCCCTGCCTCAAAAAGTGCTTCAAGTTTCGGCAGACTTACGTTTTGCGGGTTTGGTCGGCTTTTGGATGCAGTTAGTTCTCGGTGTCATCTCCACCGTCACCGTCTTATTTGCCAGTTCAAGCTTTATTGATCAAACCAACACGGCCAACACCGCAGGCAACGAATTTGGCGTATTTTGTGCCGTTTGTGGTCTGATTGCCCTCGGCATTGGGATTTACTTCTCTTGGCGCTATCTGGCCATTGCCAAACTCCTAAGAAATCCCGAAGCAAACCGTCGTCCCAATAAAGCCGATACCATCCGTATGATTCGCCTAGGTCTTATGGTGAATCTAATTGGGATGCTCTTAACCATTATCGGAGCCGAGGCCATTGTAGGCTTAGTATTAGCCAAATCCCTCGCCAATCCTCCCGGACAGTTAAACCTAGACCCTAACAAATTAGTCAACTCCATTGATTTATTAGTCATCCAGGCCAACACCCACACCATCGCCGCCCACTTTGGGGGAATTGTCGCCTCTCTACTCCTTTTAAACCGCATTACTCGCTAATTTGAAATAAGCTAAGGAAGCAAAGACCAACAGTGCGTCCGGGCTTTAAAGTCCGATCTTTTCCCGCGCCATGTTTTGATAAGATGAGAGGGTTGGTTCTTCCCCGACACCGACCGATTCCGGTGCGGGTCTTCCTCTATTTTTACTTAAAATCCGTGTTAGACCTTAAACAAATTCGCGAAAACCCCACCGAGGTACAAAATCGTCTGCAACGACGCAGTGATGTCTACGATTTAACGCCGATTCTCGATTTAGATACTAAACAACGAGAATTACAAACGACTCGCACCCAATTACAAGCGCGTAGTAATGAAATTGGTAAACTCATTGGACAAAAAATGAAGTCTGGGAGTGACCCGAAAAGTGAAGAAATTTTAGCCCTAAAAAACGAGGGAAATGAGATTAAAGCTCAACTGGCTGATTTAGAACCCCAAGAAAAGGATCTCAAGACACAACTTGAGGACTTATTATTAGAATTGCCCAATTTGCCCAGCGATTCAACCCCCATCGGCAAAAGTGAAGAGGAAAATGTAGAAGTGCGGCGTTGGGGTGATGAATATTTACCTACGAATCCCCACATTTTACCCCATTGGGAGATTGGGGAACAGTTAGGGATTTTAGATTTTAAACGGGCGGTTAAAGTAGCTCAAAGTCGCTTTGTCAATTTAGTTGGCGTGGGGGCAGCTTTAGAACGGGCGCTGATTAATTTTATGTTAGATCGGCAAACAAAGGCGGGTTATATTGAAGTGTTACCTCCTATTTTAGTCAATCGTCAAAGTTTAACGGGAACGGGACAGTTGCCGAAGTTTGCCGAGGAAAGTTTTCAATGTGAAGGGGACGATTTATGGTTAATTCCTACGGCTGAAGTTCCTTTAACTAATCTCTATCGGGATGAGATTTTAGATGCGGAACATTTGCCTATTTATCACTGTGCTTATACTCCGTGTTTCCGGCGAGAAGCGGGAAGTTATGGCAAGGATACGAGGGGTTTAATTCGTCTCCATCAGTTTAATAAAGTGGAGATGGTTAAGTTAGTTCACCCAGATACTTCTGAAGCGGAACATGAGAAGATGCTGGACAATGCAACGGCGATTTTAGAGGCGTTAAAACTGCCTTATCGGGTGTTAGAACTCTGCACGGGTGATTTAGGGTTTGGAGCGGTGAAATGCTACGATGTGGAGGTTTGGCTCCCTTCTTCGGGTAAGTATCGGGAGATTTCAAGTTGTTCTAATTGTTGGGATTTTCAAGCGAGACGGGCTAATATTCGCTTTAAGGAAACGGGTAAAAAAGGGACGCAATATGTGCATACTTTGAATGGTTCTGGTTTGGCTGTTGGGCGAACTATGTCAGCAATTTTAGAGAATTATCAACAGGAGAATGGGAGCGTTAAAGTCCCGGAGGTTTTACAACCGTATTTAGGGCGTTCTGTTCTTTAGAGATTTTAAATAGGTAGGTTGGGTGTGGCGACAGCGAAACCCAACAAGTGGCTAAAATTGCCTGTAATCTTGTAGGTTGGGTGTAGCGACAGCGAAACCCAACAAGTGGCTAAGATTGCCTGTAATCTTGTAGGTTGGGTGTAGCGATAGCGAAACCCAACAAATTAATCGGGCGTATAAATAATGAAAATTAAAGCCGATCTCAAAAAGGTTCAAGAACCGATTCAGAATGCTGATCCCGAGGTGCAGGAAGTAATTAAACGGGTGTTAGTTTTAGAAAAAGATAAACTGTATACTAAAAATCCCCGTAATATTAACGATGATATTTTGACAATCATTAAACAAGTGGTGCAATGAGGCTAATTTCAATTCGCTTGTGTAATTTTCGGCAATTTTACGGGAAAACACCGGAGATATATCTAGCGAGTGGGACACGCAATACAACGGTGATTCATGGCAATAATGGGGCGGGTAAGACGACGTTGTTAAATGCTTTTACTTGGGCGCTCTATGAACGGTTTACGGCGGCTTTTGCTTCTCCTGAGTTGTTGGTGAATAAACGGGCGATCGCACAGGCGAATGTGGGGACTTCTATAGATTGCCATGTCGAGATCCAGTTTGAACACGAAACCAAGCGTTACCAAGTGAAACGCCAATGTTATGCTTGGCAAAATTCAGAGGGGAAAATTGAATACGGCAGCAGTAAGTTATTTATGAAGGTGGCGGGGGATGATGGACGGTGGATGATTCCCACGGAACAGCCAGAGGACATTATTGGGCGCATTTTGCCGGAAAGTTTACACCAGTATTTCTTTTTTGATGGAGAACGGATTGATCACATTTTTCGCTCGGAGCAAAAAAGCCGGATTGCGGAAGATACGAAGGAGTTGCTCGGGGTAAAGGTGTTGGATCGGGCGGTGGAGCATTTGAAGAAGGCGAAAAAGACATTGGGGGATGAGTTAAAGACGATTGGGGATAGTGCGACGAAGAAGTTGTTACGGGAACAGGGGAAGTTAGAACAACAGAAGGAGCGCGTGTTAAAACGACAAGGGGAGATTGAGACGGAATGCGCGGCTTTGGATGTGCTGAAACAGCAGGTGAATGAGCGCTTACGGGAGTTAAGTGGCTCGGCGGAGTTACAGAGTCTGAAACTGGAGCTAGAACAGCAGGAAAAGGGGCTACGAGAGAATTTAGGGCGGGCGAAGGGGAATTTACGCCACTTGATCTCGGCTTCGAGTTATACGGTGTTTACGGGGGCTTTAACGGGGGAGTTTCGGGGGGTGTTACTGGGATTACGGGAGCGGGGGGCGTTACCGAGTGGGATTAAGCAGCGTTTTGTGGAGCAGCTTTTAAGGGAAGGGTATTGTATTTGTGGGACTCCTTTGGAGGGGGGAAGTGGTGCCTATGAGGCGGTGCAGGATTGGTTAAATCGGGCGGGGATGGCGGATGTGGAGGAGGCGGCGATTCGCTTGGAGGCTCAGGTGGGGGAGTTGGAGCAACAGATTCCCCAGTTTTGGCAGAGGGTGGATTATGAACAGGGACAGATTCAACAGTGGCGATCGCAATTGGCCCGAGTGGAGGGGGAATTAGATACGGTACAGGAGAAGTTAAGAACCTACCCCGACGAGAATATTCAGGGCTTACAAAAACGTTTAGATGAGACAGAGAGCCAAATTCGCAGCTTGTTGTTAGAACAGGGGGGGAATCAACAGGAGATTGAACGCTTACAAGGGGCGATCGCCGATTGTCAGAAACAGGTGGACAAACATAAGCTAAAAGAAGAGAAACAGGCCTTGGCTCAACGTCGGATTCAAGTGACTCAAGAAGCCATTGCTCGATTAATTGAAGTGCGATCGCGCCTTGAACAACAATTTCGCCTCTCCCTAGAATCCCGTGTTCAGGAAATCTTTGCCACCATCTCCTTTACCCCCTATTTCCCCCGTCTCAGTCCCGATTATGAACTCTCCTTAATGGAAAACACCTCCGGAATTGCCGTTCCAGTGGCCGCTTCAACAGGAGAAAATCAGATTCTCAGTTTATCGTTCATTGGGGGCATTATTGACCGGGTGCGGGAGTGGAGCCAAGAAAACACCCTCATGGGACCCGATAGCAGCACTTTCCCCATTGTCATGGACTCCCCCTTTGGCAGTTTAGATGAAATTTATCGGCGGCACGTTGCCCGCGCTATCCCTCAATTAGCCAATCAATTGGTCGTTTTAGTCTCTAAAACCCAGTGGCGGGGAGAAGTCGCTGAAGAAATGGCGCAATATATTGGAAAACAGTATGTTTTAGTTTATTATTCCCCGAAACCGGATTGCGAGGTTGATCAAATTACCCTCGGCACTGTCACCTATCCTTTAGTTCAGACTAGTGATTCTCCCTATGAGTACACGGAAATTAAGGTAGTAGAGGGTAGGGAATAGCTAGTTGTGGTGGCGTTACAATAGATCAACTTAAAAAATATGTGGCGAGCCAAGACTCTCCAGAGTATTAATTGTGCTTCGCTGTTTCTATATTGGTTGGCTTTTCATCTCATCGGTGAAACCGAGAGCCTTCAAGCCAACATTTAAGGTAATACCAATTCGCTAAAATAGGGAGAAGATAGAGGTCGTAAAAATGAGAAAAGCACAGACAATCGAGATCATCGAATCAGCCGCAGAATTGACATCTCCCATGGCCTGGGCAAGCCAGGCTATTCAACGCAGCAAACTTCAGGTGCTGTGGTGGCTGAAAAGCGAAACTGAAGGTTCCCCGTCCAGTATCGGAGAAACAGAAGCCAGGTGCCGTTGAGGCGTTTAAGCAAACTTCTCAGTGAGCATCGAGAGTGCGATAGCCCCGATGAGTAGCAGAGAAACTGAGCGAGCGGTGCGTTACTGGGCCAGTGACGAGAGCCGAGTGGGATTGGATTGAACAGGGTCTCTCTGTTGCTGGATTTTAGAGACTTGGTATAAGACTGTGAGTAGGGGCAACCCAAAAACGGTAGTGATTCCCTCAAGAATCGCCCGATAAATCGGAGAAGCATCAACCCTAAGAATCTATGATAAAAATTCATGTAATTGGTGGCGGACTGGCCGGTACGGAGGCTGCTTGGCAAATTGCCCAAGCGGGGGTTTCTGTTGTTCTCCATGAAATGCGTCCGGTAGGTCGTAGTCCAGCCCATCACTCCGACGCTTTAGCGGAGTTGGTCTGTAGTAATTCCTTTGGAGCAATGGCGAGCGATCGCGCTGCCGGACTCCTCCATACTGAACTGCGCCAATTAAACTCTATTATTATCCAAAAAGCAGATCAACACGCCGTTCCCGCCGGGGGAGCTTTGGCCGTAGATCGGGGGGTATTCAGTGACGACCTCACCCAAACCCTCAGCCAGCACCCCCACATTACCCTACAACGGGAGGAAGTGTCAGCTATCCCACCGGAGGGAGTCGTTGTCCTGACCACAGGCCCCCTGACCAGTCCCGCCCTCGCAGAAGACCTACAACGCTTCACGGGCTTGGACTATATGAGCTTTTTCGATGCGGCCAGCCCCATTGTAGTGGGTGACTCCATCAATCAGGATATTGCCTTTCTGGCCTCCCGTTATGACAAGGGCGAGGCAGCCTATCTCAACTGTCCCATGAACCGGGAGCAGTATTTGCACTTCTGGCAAGAACTTTGTGGCGCAGAACAAGCCCCAGTCAAGGATTTTGAGCGGGAAACGGCTAAGTTTTTTGAGGGCTGTTTGCCCATTGAAGAGTTAGCCCAACGGGGAGAAGACACCATGCGCTACGGCCCCCTCAAACCTGTGGGCTTGTTTGATGGGCGTTTAGGGGACTTTAAAGCCCCGGAAAACCAAGATAAACGCCCCTATGGGGTGGTTCAGTTGCGCCAAGAAGATAAGGCCGGTCAACTGTGGAATATGGTGGGTTTTCAAACGAATTTGCGCTGGGGGGAACAAAAACGGGTATTTCGCCTGATTCCGGGCTTGGAAAAGGCGGAGTTTGTGCGGATGGGGGTGATGCACCGCAATACGTTTATTAACTCCCCGGAATTGTTAAAACCGACCTTACAGTTTAAACAACGGTCATCTCTCTTGGCGGCGGGTCAGTTAGTGGGGACGGAAGGCTACACGGCGGCGGCGGCTGGGGGCTGGCTGGCGGGAACTAATGCGGCGCGTTTGGTGCTGGGTTTAGACCCTGTTATACTTCCCCCGACTACCATGATGGGGGCGTTATTGGAGTTTATCACTTCAGCCTCGCCGAAACATTTCCAACCGATGCCCCCCAATTTTGGGATTTTGCCACCTTTAGGGCATAAAATACGCGGTAAACGAGAAAGATATGGCGTTTACCGCGATCGCGCTTTGGCAGATTTAGAACAGTGGAAACAAACCTTTAAGAGGGATGGGGTTGCCCTCTTTTAGGGAAAGATTTCCGGGGCAAAGATTTCCGGGGTTAAGTGGCCACAGGTTCTGTGTTATTTGTCAAAGTGTTATTTGTCAAAGTCCTGTGCAAAGACTCACCCTGCAACCGTTGATGATATTTAGTCATCAACACGCTCAAAAGGTCAGGCATTTCCTGCCTGCAATGGGGACAATACCAGTAGGCTCGCCCCTTTTGAGCATACATCAGCATCTGTTGAGAACAACAAGGACAGGGAATCATATGGGTTCTATAAAATAAACAGTTTTAAAAGTAGGGTCGCACCCCTATTCCCCAGTGTAGGCAAAGAACTCTCAAATGTTTGTAAAGATAAATCACATTTATGGGAGATAAGGCAACATTTGATCATTAAGGAGAAATAAGTCAATCTACGGTTGTAGTGAAAGTAACAATTGATTAAATTAACCCTATTGTTAATTTTAATAGTTTTTGGATTCTCAGCGTCAGTTTATTTATGAATTATCACAAACCGACCTATTTTACCAGTTTTCTGTATCAATGGCTACTATGTCTTACGGTTTTAATTGCTCTAGGGTTGGGCTTTAGCCCAGTGGCTTCTGCCAACTCTCCGGCGAATAATTTATTGCAGCACTGGCAGGAAAAAATCCATGAACAACAGACTGAACTCACAGAAGAACAAAGCCGTCTCACAGAAGTTGAGCAATCGGCCCAGCGTTATTTAGATAATTTACAGCGTAATATCCAGATTATGGACTTACAGTTAAATTATTACCAAACGGAGTTAGAGGAGAATAATCGCCAATTACAAGAATTATCGGCACAATTAAACCAAGAGCGGCAAGTCTATGCCCCCCAATTAGAGGCAACGGTGGCAAGGCTGCGTTTTTTGCAACGTCAATCCCTGAGTAGTCAAGGTTGGCGTTTTTTGCTCCATAGTGAGAATTTAAATGATTTTTTTGACCGTCGCGCCCGTTTAAAGTTAGTGTATGAAGCGGATCGGGAAAAGTTGGCGAAATTGCAACAAAAATCCGATAAAATTAAGGCACAAAAGTATCAAGTACAAGAGCAAAGTCAGAAAATTGCGGAATTGACCCAACAAATCGCGACGCAAAAATCTGATATTGAAGCGCAATTTACTATTCAACAACAATTATTGAATCAGTTGGGGGGAGATTTAGCCGCCCTGAAAGCGGTTCAGGAAAAACTGGCGGAGGACTCGGAGGGCATTAGTCGTTTAATCCAAAAACGGGCTAGGGGGAGCAATCCAATTATTTTGGGGGGAACAGGTCAATTTGCGGTGCCTCATCAAGGCCCTGTTACCAGTACCTTTGGCTGGCGACAACATCCGGTGTTAGGGGGGAAACGCTTACATGGGGGAATTGATTTTGCTGGGGATGTGGGCAGTCCCATCTATGCTTCAGATAGCGGCACGGTGATTTTTTCGGGCTGGTATGGGGGCTATGGGCGAACGGTGGTGATTGATCATGGGGATGGCTTAACGACGCTGTACGGACACGCTAGTAAGCTGTATGTGAGCGAAGGACAGCCTGTTAAACAGGGCGAGGCGATCGCAGAAGTGGGAACCACGGGCCTCTCCACGGGTCCCCATCTACATTTCGAGATTCGTCGCAACAGCCAACCCATTGATCCCTTAACCTTAGTGCAGGTTCCCACGGAACAATTAGGACAACTCCCTTAGTGACCCGTTAAGGCTGAAAGTCTTCTGGTCAAGTGCAGGGAATTCAAGATCAATTTCCCCATCTTACTATTCACTGGGGAATTGACGATTGATCATTCTTTGGGCTATTCAAGAATCTCAGCGTCTTTAGACCTGAGAGTGTCAAAGATTGCCCATTCCCCCCAAAATTTTCGATAAGATGGGGGCAAGATGTTATCAGGAAGCAACGTTAGAGGGATGAGCAAAAGATTAGTCTGGTTGTTAGGGAGTTTCGCCAGTGTGGGCTTGATTGTTCCCGTGCAAGCTTTGCAAGAGTCCACAGGCGATCGCGGTATTGCAGCCCAACGTCTTCATCAAGCCCCCTACAACCTGATTGGGCGTAAAATTGGTTTAGGTCAAGTCGAAGTGGGACGACCGGGGAAATTCGGCTTAGATAAAACCCCATCCGCCGCTTTACGTTCCGTTGTCGTGACAGGAGTTTTTTTACAAGATAGCCCCGCAAAAGCCAATAGTAATTTAGATTCCCATGCCTCTATGGTTGCAATGGTCATGGTGAGTCAAGATAAAGCCTTAACAGGTGTGGCCCCCGGAGCGCGTTTATACTCCTCTGCCATTGGCTCCTTGCGACATGGCGGACAACCAGAAGAATGTCTCTCCGCCCAGCATATCGCCCTGCAAAATGGGGGAGATGTGCGGGCGATTAACTTTAGTTTTGGGGAACCCTTGCGCCGAGATCCTCGCCCTGACCCAATTTTAGACGGCAATGCTCTCCTGACGCGCTGTGTGGATTGGTCTTCTCGGGTTCATAATACCCTCTATGTGGTGGCAGGGAATCAAGGGAGTGGGGGGATTCCCATTCCGACAGATAATTTTAATGGGATTAATGTGGCCTCCTCTACACCCCGGGAGGATGGTTTTACGAAACTGGATTTTTCTAATTTAAGTGATGTACCCGAAGGAATTGGGCGAAGTTTAATCCTACGGGAAATTAATGTCGGGCCCCGTCGTTCCATTGGTTTAGTTGCACCCGGTAGCCAAATTACAGTTTATAACCTACAGGGACAAGCGGTTCCGGTGATGGGAACCAGCTTCGCGGCGCCCCATGTGGTGGGGACTGTAGCCTTATTACAGGAATTCGGCGATCGCCAACTAGCCAGCAATGCCCCCCAATGGACCACCGATGCCCGACGCAGCGAAGTCATGAAGGCCATCCTCCTCAACTCCGCCGATAAACTAAAAGATCCCGGAGATGGTCGCTATTTAGGCATGAGTCGCACCCTCCACACCAAAGAAAATGACACTTGGCTGGAAGGAGATGCCGCTCAAGATCCCAAAATTCCCCTCCATATGCAAATCGGCACAGGTCACTTAAACGCCTATCGTGCCTATCAACAGTTTAGTCCCGGTCAGTGGTCAGCCTCAGCCCCAGTTCCCCCCATCGGCTGGGATTATGGCACAGTGGTCGTTAATCGTGTGCAGGATTATGTACTCGAAAAACCCTTGAAAGAAGGAACCTATGCCGCCCTCACCCTCGCTTGGCATCGTTTAGTCGAGTTAAACGATGAGAGCAATACAGGTTTATTTACAGTGGGGGATAGTTTCCATGATCGGGGATTAAATGACTTAAATCTCTATCTCCTCCCCCTAGATGCCCAGACGACGGAAGAAAGTATCTGTTCTTCTGTGAGCGAGGTGGATAGTGTAGAACATATTTTTTGTCCAATTCCCCAAACAGGACGCTACAAAATCCGCGTTGAGTACCGCACCCAAATGAACGAACCTACTCAAGCTTATGCCCTAGCTTGGTGGACGGCAACACAGAAATAGGGAACAATTATTAATTATCAATTATCAATTGCCACCTGTTCCCTACTAACCAACGGATTGGGACAACTTAAAAGCCTTGCATTAAATCATAATAAGTCGCCGCCATTTCCTCCGGCTTTCCACTTAAAGGAAACAGTAAAATACTCTCGACTCTAGGATTTTTAACCAAACCTTCTAGTTGATTAAATTGCCGTTCTGTGATAGCAATTCCATTGCTAGCTTCCACATATTTCATCTCATCTTGAAAATTTTCCTCCGCATAAACTTGAATAAAAGCGCGGTCAATATCCCAATTTTCCCAATCTGCCGCAAAATATTGTTTTGCCCAATAGGGATTATGATGAGCAATATCAAAACTGACATTCGGATTGGCTTTTTTCATGGCGTGGATCATATTCTGCACAAAATTTGTCAGCTTTTCTGTGCGGTCTACTTGTCCCGGTAATTCGGCATGATAGCCTAAATAATCATCCCACTGTACCGCATCAATTTGAGGATATTTCTGCACAAACTCCACTAAAATATCAGTCATATATTGAGCCACTTCCGGCACAGTCACATCTAACACATAATGATCCACTCCCGGATGGGTTCGATCTACCCCAGCCACAATCCAACGGCGCTGTACAGCTAGATCAAATAGAGGACTATCCTCATCAATTTTAATTCCTTTCTCAAAATAAGCATGAACTTCTATCCCCTGTTTGTGGGCTTCATCAATTAACCAATCAAGCCATTGATCTTGGAATTGATTGGGACAACTGCGAGCATTAAAAGTATTAGCCATCACTTCACTGGGGTACATAGTGCAAGCATTTCCCCAAACCCCATGAATGATGGTATTAATGCCTTTAGAACGGTAATAACGCACTCGTTCCCGGATCATTTGTTCACTCGCATTATTGGTAATTTGATAACGACTGATATAAATTCCCCGTAAATTTTGCTGCCGTTGTTGAGGGGAGGTGGGGGGAGTTATGGCAGCAGGGGAAGGAATCACAGAGGGGGAAGTTATTGGAGGACTAGGGGATGCGTTAACAACGGGGGGAGAGGAGGAGGTTTCTAAAGGGATAAAGTCGGGGAGAAAATCATCTAAGGGAACCTGTTGTGCGATATAGCCTAACATGGCTTGGGGAACTCCTAAATCATGGAGTTTTGTCCATCCCCAAATTCCTAAGCCAAGACCGAGAATGAGAACAGAGATGGGAATGCTACAACAACCACAACCCCCTTTTTTTTGCTTTGATTTTGTCATGTTAATAAAAGATACCTAGGGTTAGCTTACCCAGTTCCTTGAGGATGTTTGCTATCTATTGTATGAATTCAGCCAAATCTAGGAAGATTTCTGAGAGAGTGGGCGTAGGTTTCACAAAACTTAAAATTCATGTCAAAATGACAGAGTAGTGATTGAGTGGGTTTTCTAATTGAGGCAATGCTGATGACCCTAAATGTGAATCAACCCAATTCTAATGATGCTGTATTGGGAGGAATGGCGATTCCCCTAGAGGGCTTAGTGTTGGGGGGGCTAGAGGGTGTAAAACAGAGAATTGTCAATGGCGATCGCAGAACTCAAGCCATAGCCCTGAAAGAAACGCTAAACTACGGAGAAGACGGTCGCCTTGTTCTCTATCAAGTATTAAATCATAGTCAAGGGACACTACAAGAGTCCGCTTGGCGCATTTTGTGGGACAATACCCAAGACGAGCAAGAACAGGAAGCCTTACGGGCTTATCTCCCCCTCAGTTCCGTGTTAGGGGTTGATCATCAAAAAAAACTCCTCACCTATGCCCACGTTTTACCTAAAGTCAAACTGAGTCGCGCTAATCTACAAGGAGCGAATTTACAAGGCAAAAATTTACTAGAAGCCAACTTAATTGAAGCCATTTTAATTGGAGCGAATCTAGAAGGCGCTGAACTCAGTTGTGCAGACTTGCGCGGGGCAAATTTGAGCAACGCCAATCTACGACGGGCGAATCTAAGCGGAGCGAATTTGTGTCAAGCGACACTAGAACGCAGTAATTTAGAGCAAACCTACCTCATTGAGTCCATTCTCAAAGGGTGTGATTTAGTCGGGGCGAATTTAACGGGGGCGAATCTCACCGATGCCAATTTACACAGCGCCAACTTGCGAGAGGTGAATTTTAGTGAGTCATTTCTGAGTCGAGCTAATTTCCGGGAGGCCTTTCTCTGTCAAGCCGATTTATCCGATGCTGACCTCCGACGGGCGATGTTAAGTAATGCCGATTTACGGGAAGCCAATTTGAAAAATGCCAATCTCCGGGGGGCTAATTTACGCGGCGTGAATTTACAGGGCGCTTGTGTGGAAAATACCCGCTTTGGGGAAAATCACTGGTTTTCTACCGCCGTTTGGTTAGATTTGGAAGCAAGAGGGGCAATTTTTGAGAATTGATATTTTGTCTCACAGAAGCGGTTTTGGTAGGGGCGTGAATTCCCCTACTGCTCCGTTTTAAGGGTGAATTACCGACTGATCATCCTACGAATAGATGAGCAGCTTCGGGATTCACAGCTAAAAACGATAATTCACACTAAAATACAAACCATCATCCTGGGCGTTAGTTTGGCGATCGCGAATATTAATCAACGGCAACGTCCCATCCAATCGAATCGTCAGATTCTTGACCGGAATCCAGATTAAGCCAGCCCCCAACCCCGCCAAAAAAGCATTAGACTGAATCTGACTCGGATTACTCGGATTATTCCACACCATCCCCCCATCAACAAAAGGCGCAAACTGCAAAAGACTCTCCTCCTCCTCATCCCGCCATAACGTAATCCGACCCTCCACCGACAAGCGCCAGCCATTATCCCCAGACCTAGCCCCTTGACGGTAGCCCCGCAGCGTTTGACCCCCCCCCATACTAAACACCTCCGAAGCCAACAAATTACTCGGACTTAGTTGAACATCCCCCTGCACAATCAAGAGATGATCCCGACCCAACCGTTGCACCCGCGCCCCTTGACCCAACCAACTGAAAAAGCGAGCATCCGGCGTAGGTGAACTATTGCCCGTCGTCCCAAACAACCCCGTCCCCAGATTAAACTGAGAACGCAAACTCCAAGCCCCCCGACCATCCCGTTTCGTGTAATCCTGACCGAAATAAATCACCGAGGTACGAGTGCGACCATCCGCCTGGGCCCCCACCCCAAACGGCGTTGCAACATTATCAAATAAAAACGTTTGTCCCGTCTTACGACGAAAACCCAAAGACAGCGCCAACTCCTCCCCCGCAGACCGCACCAACGGCTGACGGAAACTGAGATCATACAACTGAGAATTCCCACGAATCCCCAACTCGCGAAACGCCGGAGTCGTAATCCGGTTCTGATCCAACACCACCCGCAAATCCACCGTCCCATTCATCGGATTTACCGGAAGACTATAGCTAAAATCCCCCGCCTGGTAGCCCCCCGTAAACGTGCCAGTATAGCCCAAACGCAGCAGATCCCCAAACCCAGTTAAATTGCGATACCCCAAACTTAACCCCATACGTTCAGCACCCACCGACTCCGGGGAATAATTATCCGTAAACACCAGTCCTGAGAACGGTTTCACCTCCTCTATATCCAACAACAGGCGACTCGTTCCCAACTCCTCACCCGTTTGTAAATTCACATCAATCGACTTAAAATTGGGGTCAATGGTCAACAGACGCAGTTGATCCTCCAAAGCATTAGCATTAAACGGAGTCCCAATGCCCAAATTCAGGCGACTGCGCACATAATGAGGATTCATCCGTTTTAATCCCGTGATCACCACCTCATCTAAAGTCCCCTCAACAATCAGAATGGTGATATCTCCCCCCGCCAACGGTTGAGTCGGTAAGATAGCGCGAGAAGTAATATAGCCCTGATCTAAATACAGTTGCGTAATCGCCCTCACCGCTTGATTCAGTTGCCCCAAAGTCGTTTCCCCAGTCACCCCCTCCAAAATCGGCACAAAATCAGCATCCGTGAATACCGTACTCCCTTCCACCCGAATTCGTTCAATCCTGAGCGGTGTCGGGTCATCCAAATCCCTCGTATCCAGACCCTCTGGAGTGGTGAAAATCTCCCCCTCTTCTAGCAATTGGGGCAAATCCTCATCCCGTTCTAAGCCCGGTTGGTCAGCAACCTGAACCCCTCGACCAGAGAAATTAGATGGGGGTTGACTCAAATAGCTGGTTTCCCTCGAAACAGGCTGAATGTCAGTCGAGGCTTGAGCTAGGATTTCGTGAGTTAGTCCCACCCACAAACTTAAACCCGTAAGCAAAATTAACGCAGATTGATTCATTTTGTTTCACCTATCACACTTGAGAAATTTGCGCAATCCCTTGCAAGGGAGGGTAGAGAGGATACCTTAACTCAGTGAGAATCGGCTAGCTTTTCCCTTCCTTGAGTAGAATCCCCCTCAATCCCCCTTCTAAAGGGGGACTTCCGGATTTCCCCTCCCGTCTTATTCCCCCCTTCCAAAGGGGGGCTAGGGGGGATAAATCCCACCCTTCCAAAGGGGGGCTAGGGGGGATAATCCAGAAGCATTAATAACTCACTGTTAACTTAGCAGTCAATCTCTTAATCCCCTTGGAACCGTAAACAATACTCATCCAAACTCACTGAACTCAACTCCTCCCCATCCGAGACAAACTCCTCAGAAGCGGCGACATCTAGCTGAGGAAGAGCGGCACAGACCGACGGCCAAATTCCCTTCAGGTTAGAGGAGGTCATATCGTCCACTGGGTTCAACCAAATGCCTCGCAAAAGAGCAAAATCTAGGGGTATGGAAGGAGTAAATGCCGAGGGAGTAATTACCGTAGGAGTAACTACCGGAGGAGTAACTACCGGAGGAGTCACTGCCGAGGGAGTAACTGCCGAGGGGTTAACTACCGGGGGAGTATAGGCAAAATTAAACGTCACAGGGGTTAAACCCGGCACTGCTGCTAACACCGAGAAATTGCCCAAGGCCTCTGTCCCATTAAAGAAATTAATCGCCATCCCTTCCCCATTGGTTAGCACCGTCGTCCCATTGCTAAACGTTCCCGTTGCCCCATTAGCCGTAAAATTCACACTGGCCCCCACACCCGGAACAATGCCAAAGACGGCCTCTGTTACCTTCACACTCACATCCAAATTAGCAGGAAGACTGCTCACCGTTTGGTTGAGTGGAGCTACTGGGGTAATCGCAAAACCCTGCCACTCAAAAGCCCCCATATCCACTGTGCCTCCTACAATGCGCGCCCCCGGTGCGCCTCGTTGGTCTGTGGTTAAGCCTGTGGCTAGGTCGTTACTGCCCCCATTGAGGGCAGGACTATTTAACCCCAGAGCATGGGTTTGGGTGGGGCCGCCGTTGTTGGCGAGGGGCCCCAGGCGGGGATCAAGGCCAACAATGTTACCGTTCACGCCGTTGGTGGGGACTCCGGTGCTGCCGTTGGCATCCATGTCAGCAGTGTTGCGGATGAGGCTATGGCTAATGTTGAAAGTATGGGTTCCATCGAATAATATGCCGACATCAGGGCCGGTGGGGGCGGTGTTATTGGCGATGATGCTGTTGTTAATGGTGTGGGTGTTGTCCGAGTAGAGTGCTAACCCCCCCCCGGTATTATTTGCGGTATTAAAAGCAATGGTGGAATTGGTCAGCGTCACTGCTGCATCGCTGGAAATCCCACCCCCAGAGCTACCTGATGAATTACCAGAAACAGTAGAATTGGTCAGCGTCACTGTCCCATTGCTGCGAATCCCGCCCCCAAAGCCACCTGATGAATTACCAGAAACAGTAGAATTGGTCAGCGTCACTGCCCCATAGCTCCGAATCCCGCCCCCAATGCCGCCACCTAACGAATAATTACCAGAAACAGTAGAATTGGTCAGCGTCACTGCCCCATCGCTGTGAATCCCGCCCCCATTTCCTGACGAATTACCAGAAACAGTAGAATTGGTCAGCGTCACTGCCCCATTGCTATAAATCCCGCCCCCAAAGCCCCCCGCACCGGCATTACCCCCCGTAATCGTGATGTTCTGGAACGTAGTGGGCACGTTGTCCGTTATATTAAACACCTGCGAGGCATTATTGCCGCTCACCGTTGAGCCATTACCATCAATCGTCAGGCTCTTGCCTCCCCAACTAATCCCAGTCCCCCCCAGCGTCACCGTCCGCGCTGTATCAAAAATCACCGTATCCCCCGCTGCCGCTGCCCCAATTCGCTCCCGCAGAGAACCCGCCCCCGCATCATTGGCATTCGTCACCGTGAGAATTGCTAACTTACCCTCCCAACCACTCAGGGTTTCTGCTGTAAACGGCGTTCCCACCTCAATACTGCCCGTGCTGTATTCCAGATTCCAATCCCCTCCATAATTCTCGCTCCCCGTCGCATTGGTCGAAGCTGCCACATCCAGCCCCGTCAATGCTGCTAGACGCTGGACAAATCCCTGACCCAGTTCTCCTAATGCTGTGAAACAACTATAAATCAGTAAATCTGCCCCGGCTGTTAAACTCTTTGACCACTGCCCTAATTGTTCTCCATACTGTTCTAGGGTTTCGCTATTGATCCAATTTTTCCCTAACCAGAAGTTCCCCTCATGGCCTTCGGCTGTTATGGCCACTCCATCGAGTTTTGCCCCTTCTGCCTTAATCCTCGCTAATTGACGGCTCACGGCACTTATTCCTTCTTCCTCTCGTGGCACAATGCGAGAAATTGTTCCCTCTGCTCCTCCATAGAGTAAGGTGTCGGGATGGTCAGCCCGACTATCAATTACATTGAGAATATTTGTCCCTCCCTCACGGGGAAACCTGACCACGGTGGTGTCTCCTTCCACGAGACGGGGGTCTAGGGGAGTTACCCCCCCACTTGCCATTAACTGCACTTCTGGGGCGCTCATTCTCCCGGCAATGACTACTTCTCCTTGTTCTAAACGTATCGGAGAACCTACCAGCCACAATTGACCGTCATCTCCTATTTCCACTCCTGTGGCGCTGCCGATGTCACTCCCTCCGGTTAGGTAACGGGGTAGGTCTTCGGGTCGTAATCCGAGGGGAGTATTAGGGTTAACACTATCACTGGGTAAGGCTTCTAGGACTAATCCTAATTTCATCCCTTCGTGGGTTAGCTTGACTTGGCTTTGTCCGGGGATGGCGGCTAGGGTAATTGTGCCGTTGGGGGTTTCC
>NZ_JAIHOM010000089.1 GCF_026130165.1 Spirulina subsalsa FACHB-351
CGGGAGAGGGGGAGTAAGGGAGTCGGGAGTCGGGAGTCGGGGAGCAGGGGAGCGGGGGAGCAGGGGAGAGGGGGAGCAGGGGAGCAGGGGAGCAGGGGAGCAGGGGAGAGGGGGAGAGGGGGAGAGGGGGAACAATTATCAATTATCTATTCCCTATTACCTATTCCCCATTCCCTATTCCCTATTACCTATTACCTATTCCCGATTGGTTCGCTGTTCACGGTGCAATAGTCCAGATCATAATCTCTGAAGATTCGCTTCCCGTGCCGATATATCGTTCATCCCGACTCAAGACAAAATCATTAATCGGCGCACCATGTCCCGTTAAAACTCGCTTAATATCCCCATTGGCTAAATTCCAGAGTCGAATTGTTTGATCGGCACTACTACTAATTAAAGTTTGACCATCTTGAGTAATGGCTAAACGATTGACATAATTGGCATGACCATCAATGGTATAACGTTCTTCTCCTGTGGAAAAATCCCAGACTTTAATGGTTTTATCCGCGCTGGCAGTGGCTACTAATTTCCCATCAGGACTAATCACTACATCATTGACAAAACTGGTATGTCCGGTTAAGGTTTGCTGCAATTCTCCTGTGGCAATATTCCAAATTTTCACCGTTCGGTCGGCGCTGGCACTGGCGACAAATTGACCATCAGGACTGAGGGTTAAACGATTAACAAAACTGCTATGTCCGACCAGATTATGTAATAATTCCCCTGTGGCAATGTCCCAAATTTTTAAGGTTCGGTCTGCACTAGCACTGATTAACTGAGTGCCATCGGAACTAATTAACATATCATTAATAAAACTGGTATGTTCGGCTAAAGTGTGTAGGTTTTCTCCGGTTTCTACGTCCCAAATTCGTAGGGTTCGGTCGGTGCCAATACTGACTAAAATTTGCTGGTCTTGGGAAAGGATGACATGGTTGACAAAACTCACATGACCTGTTAGGTTGTGGCGGACTTCTCCGGTGTTCAAATCCCAAATTTTAATCCTGCGGTCAGAACTAGCACTGACCACAAATTGACCATCATCACTGAGGACGACATCTCGGACGGCGCTGGTGTGTCCGGTGAGGGTTTGTAAGAGTTCCCCGGTGTCGAGATCCCATACTTTGAGGGTTTGATCTTCGCTGGCACTGACGAGAATTTGATTGTTATGACTAATGGCGATCGCATTCACTAAACCCCGATGACCTTGGAAGGTTTTAGCCATAGCCACTTCCTGCACCACTTCGGGGGGGGAAAAATGTAAGGTTAGGTAATGATACCCCTGCCAAATGCCATACCCCCCCAGTAATGTTAAGCCAATCAACCCCAACCCCCACCAAGTTTTAGGAATTTTCCGAGGAGGTTTGTATTCCGGGAGGGTGGGACTATCGGGAGAAAATTGGATCTTAGTGGCAGGTAAACGGAGCGTTGTGGCAGTGGTAGCGGGATCAGCCAGTTGTTTTTTGATCTCTCGCAAGGTGTCTAAAATTTCTTGGGTATCTTTGGGACGATCAATGGCGCGATGTGCCATTAAATGGTCGATAAAATCGGCTAAGGCCGGGGAAATATCGGACGCTTTTTCTCGCCAGCAAAACTCATCGGTAAAGGGGTTATAAATATCTGTGTCGGTGAGTTTTCGTCCGGTGAGGAGGTAAACAAAGGTTCGTCCCAAGGCGTAAAAATCCGATTGTGGTACAGCGTGACCTTTTTCTTGTTCTGGGGGGGTATATCCGGCGGAACTAATGCGGGTAATATTGCCGGAACTGCCAATCTGAGCTAAATAAGTATAGGTCATCTCCCGCGCTGTGCCGAAGTCAATTAACACTAACTGTCCGGTCGAGCGCAACATAATATTTTGTAGTTTAATGTCCCGGTGAAAGTAGTTTTTTTGGTGGACAAGGTGGAGAATCTCGGCAATTTGTTCTAACCAGGCGATCGCCTGTTGCTCACTAATCAACAAATGGCCTTGCTGTAACATCCAATCGTAAAGAGTCGGCCCGTCGATTTTCTCCATCACAAAACAGTGAACCGGCTCTTGAACATTTTTAGGGAAAAACTGAAAATAACCCGGTGGATCAATTTTGGGAACCCCCGGATGGTCGAGTTGACCTAAAACCGCCGCTTCTTGTTTAAACAGTTCAACTGCCTTTTTGCTCTCGTTGTGGCGCGCTTGTAGGGTTTTTAAAATCTTATGGGTTGTGCCGTCTTCTACCTCATAAATGACTGCAAACCCGCTATTGCTACTCAGGAGACTGACCACGCGATAACGTCCCAACAAGACTAAGGACGAGCCACAATGAGGACAAACGACTTGATCCGTCAGGGTGGAGTCTTGAGGATTAGGACAGGATGGGTTGATACAATAACTCATGGAGAGTCGCAAAACAGGGTTAAACAAAATCTAACACTTGTTGTGCGACCAGCAACCGGAGATCGCAAATTTCACGGGGATTCTCGCTTATCTGGTTGTAACACTCCATTGAGAAAAATATCCGCAATGCCTTCAGCCATTTCCTTCATGGCTTTAGGAGACGCTTGAGGCTCCCCTATTGTTGCTTTAGAAAATCCAGCAATGGTAAACATTCCTAAAAAGACTTGAGCAACAACTCGGGGATTCATACGGCGATAAATTCCCCGCTCCATGGCTGTCTCAAAAAAGGCTTCGGCTACATCGGTCATTTTTTCGATGACTTCTGTTTGAATGCGATCGCGTAAATCGGGATGAAACTGAGCCTCAAAAAAACACACTCGCATCAAATCACTATTCTCATTCATCCGCAACATCCGCCGTCGCATCACTTGAGCCACAGCTTTATAACTTCCCATTTCGCTCAATTCCGTCAGCAAATCCGTGAGAATATCCACCCAGCCCTGAGTAGCCACCTCCACTAAAATCGCTTTCTTATTGGTGAAATGGCGGAATAACGTTCCCTCAGCTACATGAGCGGCCGCCGCTAAATCCCGCGTCGTCGTGCCATCATAGCCTTGTTGGGCAAACAAATGAAGAGCCGCCTGTAAAATACGAGTGCGCGTACTTTCTTCCGTAGGCTGCTCTAAAACAGGTCGCTGGTGAAATACTCGCATGGGTCTGACTTGAATTAGGCTTACTTTACACCGTAACCTTATTTGACCCTAAATATGAGCAATTACTGCAAAAGCTTCATAAAATTTCTCGATCTCCCCTCGGTCTGTTCCCTCTTCCCCTCTCTCATGGATCGCCCCTGTAACTAAACTATGGCTCACCTGATCCCCTTCCCCCTAATTCTACTCCAAAGTCTTACCTTATTGATTAGTATTGCTATTGAAGCGATTATTTATCAAAGTAAATTAAATCTTAGTCATAAACGCAGTGTTGAGTTTTCCATTTCGATGAATTTATTATCGGCAATTTTTCTCTGGGCTGTTTTTTCGATTTTTCTGTCTTTTGCCCCTGACCCCATTAAAATGCGCTTCATGAGTTATTTACTCTTCAGTAACTTATATGATTTAAACTCATTTCAAGCTAATTTAAGCTTCCTTCTTATGTTTTTATTCCTCTTTATGTTCGTTTGTCTCATTGAATTTAAAGGGCTAGATATTTTACAGGCTTTGTTGTTAAGTTCTCCAGATAGTTCAGATTCGGAACAATTTTTAGTCAATCGAATTAACAAAGCTTTACTCAAAACAGATGTTAGTAAAGCCTCGGTGATTGTCCTCGCCAATATTTGTAGTAATAGCGTTATTTTGTTGATTTTATTGTTTAAAATATTGCCAACCTATGATTAAAAACTTACAAGCACTCTGGAATAATCTTCTGCCCATTCAAGCCTATTCATGGCAGTCGTTCTTCTGGACTAGCCTATTTTCTTTGGTTATGGCAGGTTTACTCACCCCCATTCCTCGGTTTATTCTATTCTGCCTTGCTGCTCTTTTTTTTATTATTAGTATGACGTGGCTTTGCCTTAAGAATAATGTCCCCTTAACCCCTTGGATTACCAGCGCATTAATTTGTCTCGCCTTATTTTTATTGGTCAATATTCCCTCACAAGCCCTCATTTTACTGTGGTTGCCTTTAGCGGGAACGATTGCGGCTTATCCTTGTTTTTTTGATAAATTCTGTCATTTTCATGCTCCCACAATTATAGAACGGCAAAAATTAGTGATTTTGTTGGGAACTCAAATTCTCCTCAGTTGTTTACTACAAGTCAATTTTTTGATGCAAAATTGGTTAGACCAATACCCCAGTCTGTTAGTGGATGATTTTAGCCGCAGTGTCTTTGTGGTGAAATGGCAAGTGACCCCAAGGATTGATCCCCAAGGGCTGTTACTGTTGGACACGATGGGGGAGTTGTTACAAAGAACCTTGGGGGGGAAAAACTGGACGGAAACCGGAGAGTGGTTGCGGGGGGCGGTTCATCCGAGGGAAAACGAGGAACAGTCGGATTCTTTGGGGGCATTGCGACAGGAGGCGATCGCAAAATTAGAAAATCGCCTCAATCCCTTGGCCGAATACCCATTCTGGGCTATTACCATCCAAGTGTCTGAGCAACCCAATCTCTATCTTGTCACCTTACTCGCCGATTGGACAGGCCCCCGGTCCGAACGGAGTCGAGAACAAAACCCCTATTTGTGCGAAATGATCTGTCAGGTAGAGCCTTCTATACAAGGTGTCTCCACCAATTGTCAAAGGGCGCGTCGGAATTCCCTTCCCCCAGGTTAACAACTGACGACCTAAATCTCCCAAAATGGGGAGATTTAGGTCGTTGTGAGGAGTTATGAGATGCTCCCATCACAAGGGAGTTAAGGTCGCAACCTATCCCCGATCATGAAAAGGAAGATAAGGACGACTATGTTCACCTACATAAACTTGAGTGGGTCGGAAAATGCGGTTTTCCGAGATTTGTTCACGCCAGTGGGCTAACCATCCGGCGACCCGGGCGATGGCGAAGATGGGCGTATAGAGATCCGTCGGAATCCCTAATTTGCGGTACACTAAACCGGAATAGAAATCTACGTTGGCATAGATGCCTTTATGACCTAATTTCTCTTCTACGACTTTTTCCAGTTCTAAGGCAATATCATAGAAACGGTCGTGACCCATTTGTTCAAACAAACGTTCTGCTAGCCCTTGGAGAATCGTTGCCCGGGGATCTTTGACCTTATAAACGCGGTGGCCAAAGCCCATAATTTTTTTCTTGTTGGTAATACAATCCTCAATGTAAGGTCGGACATTTTCCACCGAACCAATGGCCTCCAACATATCGATCACTTCCTCATTTGCCCCACCGTGTAGCGGTCCGGCTAAAGTACCTACGGCGGAAGCAATGACCCCGTAAGGGTCAGTCAGGGTCGAAGATGTCACCATTGCCGAGAAGGTTGAGGCGTTCATGGTGTGTTCTGCATGGAGGATTAAACAGACATCAAACACACGAGCCGCTACAGGTTCGGGAATGCGTTCCGTTAGCATATACAAGAAGTTGGTGGAATAGTCCAAATCATCTCGTGGCTGGATGGGATCATTCCCTTTGCGCATACTCTTAAAGGCGGCAACCATGGTCGGGATTTTGGCGATTAGACGCACTACAGCTTCCCGAATGTAGTGACTGTCATTTAAAGCCCGACGGGAGTAGAATAAGCCCAAAGCGGCGGCGGATGTTTGCAGTGCATCCATCGGATGTCCGGTTTCGGGGAAACATTTCATCATGTCCCGAATGCGGTATTTAATCCGACGATGGAAGCGGATCTCGTTTTCAAAGGCGGCTAGTTCTTCTTTGGTGGGCAGAACTCCCCAAATCAGGAGATAGGTCGTTTCGAGAAAGGTGCTTTTTTGGGCGAGTTCTTCAATGGGAATCCCACGATATTCCAGAACGCCCTTTTGTCCATCAACATAGCTGATGGCAGATTCGGCAACTGGAATATTCTCTAGGCCAGGAATATATTCGCAAACTGCTGTCATGTCTCTTCTCGTAGCTAGAGGGAAATATCTATCCTCTCTTGTCATTGGCCTTCTTGAACAAGGCTCAACTCGATCTGGAAGATATGACGTTAACTTACAGTAAAAGTTTAAGGAGTCTCGATTTTTACGGAATAGCTTAGGATTTTGCTGGAATGGATGGGGGAGGGCTGATTAAGAATAGAAAGCAGAGGGTGTAAGGTTGCGTTAGGCTTTAAGAATAGGTTAATAAGGTAAAGTTTTGGCTAAATCTATCCGGTTTTCCTGTTTTTCGGTCTAATGTGCTGAGGTGTATCAAAAAACTATAAAAACCATTTTGGGGGAATCAACCCAAATAGTTCACCTTGCCCGAGGGGAGATCCGGTGCTGGGAAGATGAACGCCTATTATACCTGCTTTTTTAACAATCAGTTTTTCCTGCTGGCTTCCCCAGACGATCTGTTCGGCCCAGTTGCCTAAATCGGGCTGATGACCGACGAGGGCGATCGCCTGATAATGAGAATTCACACCATACCAGTTTACCCAGAGGTTAATATTCCCCTCGGGAGCCAGGGGCGCAAATGCTTGGATCTGTTGACTTAAACCAGCTTGTTGTAAGAGTTCGGCCGTTTGTTTCGCCCGCAGGAGGGGGCTGGTTAAGATGAGATCAAACTGGATTCCCACGGCCTGAATCCGTTGGGCGACTTTACGGGTTTTTTTGATGCCGAGGTCTGTTAAGGGGCGTTCCTCATCGGTTCGGTAGAGGGTGCGATCGCCTGCAATACCATGACGAATTAAATAAATATCCATCAAAAGGGCGCAAAAAGGGTGGCAATTATGATAAATTTTGGGTACTTCTTAATATAACGTCAACTTTAACAATACGGAGCAAAACTCATGGCAGATCGTCCCGTTCCCAATGGCAAACCCCCCTACACCTTCCGTGTTCTCTGGGCTGGTCTTCTTCTGGGCGTGAATATTCTGGTGGCTGCGATTTACGCCGGAATCCTAGATATCTAGCTTCTGAGAGCATGGGTTAAAATTGGGGAGTAGACTTGGGTTTCACTCCTCAGTTTTTTCCCGTCCCCCTATGAACAGTCCCTTAATCTTTATCCTCAAAGTCTTGGCACTATCGGGTGCAATTTCCCTCTTCATCAAGTATCTTGCCCCTCTCTGGTCGATTCCGGCGAACACCCTAGATGCGTTAATCGCGATCGCCTTTCCCCCCCTTCTGCTGGCTCTCCTGCTCTGGAAACGCCGTCTTTCCCCTTAATATCCACCATTTCCCAGAAGGAGTGTCCCCATTGTGCTGAGAACTGTCGCCGAAATTAACGAAAAAATCCAACAACAGAAAGCTGTTGTTTTGACGGTTGAAGAACTAAAGGCCCGGGTCCAAGAGGTGGGCGTGACCCAAACCACCCAAGAAGTGGATGTGATCACGACAGGAACGTTTGAACCAATGGAGTCCACCGGGGCGATCTTCAACCTAGGTCATACCGACCCCCCCATAAAAA
Source organism: Spirulina subsalsa FACHB-351 (assembly GCF_026130165.1). Taxonomy (GTDB): domain Bacteria; phylum Cyanobacteriota; class Cyanobacteriia; order Cyanobacteriales; family Spirulinaceae; genus Spirulina_A; species Spirulina_A subsalsa_A. Next base: position 7,422 of record NZ_JAIHOM010000089.1, read on the forward strand.
TCCGTCAGTGCTGGCTAGAAGGCGTACCAGCCTACGCGGGACTGGGTGCGGTGGATTTATACCTTGGGGCGACGGTGATGGCGGAATACGGCGGTTTAGGGGACGCAGAAGAAAGCCGTTTGAATACGGTTTTGCCGGAACGAGGGGGCGGTCATGTGATTGAGGATCTGATTGCGGGGAAACCTGTACAACTGCGAGCGCTGGGGCAAGTGACGGATTGTTACCCCCGCCCTTCCTTTGAAACGACGATCACCCGAGACACGATTAATCAGTTTTATCTGTTTAATCCCCGCAATCTCTATCAAAATTTTATTGTGGGGGTGAATGGGGGCGATCGCACGCTCTACACCTACTTGGGTCCCCTCTATCCTCGTCTGGGCAATGCGGTGTATTCTAACCCCGGTGCGATTTCTCCTCTGTTCAATGATCCCCAATTGGAGATCATCGGCATCGGTACAAAAATCTTTTTAGGGGGTGGCATTGGTTACATTACTTGGGAAGGGACTCAACATTTTCCCTTACAGAAGCGCCTCCCTAACGAGACTCCCATTGGTCCGGCCGCTACTCTAGCCGTGATTGGGGATGCTAAACAAATGACCCCCCAATGGGTGCGGGGCTGTTATTTCAAAAATTATGGCGCATCTATCATGTTAGGTGTAGGGGTTCCCCTGCCTGTTCTCAATGAACAAGTGGTCGCCCATGCGGCCATTCAAGATCAGGATATTGTCGCCCCGGTGGTGGATTTTTCCATTCCTCGCCGTGTCCGTCCTACTTTTGGCTTAGTGAGTTATGCTCACCTCAAAAGTGGTCAAATTAAAATCGACGGGCAAATGGTACGCACTGCCCCCCTAGCCAGTATTCGCCTTTCCCGACAAGTGGCACTAGAACTGAAACAGTGGATTAGTCTGGGTCAGTTTACGCTGACTGAACCTGTGGCTCCCATTCCGGGCGATCGCACGTTCCTCCCCCAAGATCGTTGGGGTTCTCAACGGGCGAGTGAGTGAGTTGGAAGTCGGGTGTCGGGAGCAGGGGAGCAAGGGAGTCAGGAGTCGGGTGTAATGTCATTGACTAACTTTAGCCAGAAACCGGGTTGCGTTCATTGTCTAGTTTTCTCGATACACCCTAGCAAAAACCCGGTTTCTAATATCAATTATCAATTATTCCCTAGAGAGAACTAGACCGAAGTTTGAGGGCTTCTTGCTGCAAAATTAATAGGTCTTGAATTCCAGTTTGTGCCATCTCAATAATTTGATTGAGTTGATCCCGGGTGAAACTTCCTGATTCTGCGGTGCCTTGGATTTCAATTAAGTCTAAATTCCCAGTCATGACAATATTAAAATCTAAATCGGCGGTGACATCTTCGATATAGTTGAGATCGAGGAAAATCTCTCCCTCAATCAGTCCCACCGAAACAGCCGCCACGGGATAACGAATGGGCGATCGCATAATTTCCCCTTGCTGGATCAGTTTATCAATGGCTAAAGCCAGAGCGACATAACTTCCGGTGATCGCTGTGGTTCTTGTGCCTGCATCCGCTTGGAGAACATCTGCATCTACGGTAATAGTGCGTTCCCCTAATAATTCTAAATCGAGAGCAGCGCGCAAACTGCGACCAATCAGACGCTGAATTTCTTGGGTGCGCCCTGATAATTTGAGGTACTCTCGGGCTTGGCGTTGGGGGGTAGCACCGGGTAGCATTCGGTATTCTGCGGTTAACCAGCCTTGATTACTGCCGATGAGAAACTTAGGCACACCCGGAGCAAGGCTAATGGTACATAAAACCTTTGTCTCTCCTGCATGAGCTAGGACAGAGGCCGTCGCAAAGCGGGTAAAATCACATTCAAAATGAATGGGACGGAGTTGATGGGGAAGCCGACCATCGGGACGTTGCCAAGGCATAAATTTTAAGGCCTAAATTTTGCAGATAATGAGGGCAGTTTCCCATAGCGTGAAGTAACTAGCACCTAAGAATCAAACACCCCAGAATCAGGCTTATGGTGTAGGCTTGCTGCTTCAAGCGCCTAGGCTTTTAAGTTTAACCAAGAAAGTCCTACTCAGTGAAGGTCTTACTGGGTGAAAGTCCTACTCAGCGTCCAGAGGCATAAGCTTTGCTTCCCAAGGCCTATAGAATCTTCAGTGACAGTTAATTTTGGTGATAGTTCTTAAGATTAACGCATTTTGGGTCTTCGTTGCAATTCATCCCGTCGCCAATGCCTTATTTCCTAATCACCCTTTGGTTAACAGTTCAAGGTTTTGCAAGATTTCTTTAGTCACTTCCTCGGCTGATTTTTCTGCATTGAGGATTAAGAGTTTTTGCCGACGACCATAGTATTCCAAGATCGGGATCGTCCGTTGATGGAACAACTTGATCCGTTTATCGAGGATTTCCGGGCTATCATCAGCGCGGGATCTGGCCAAAGAACGCTCTCGCATGACGGTTTCATCAATTTTTAAATAAATCACAGAATCGAGAAACTGTGCGAAGTCATCTAAGACAAAATCCAATTCTTCGGCTTGGAAGGCAGTCCGGGGATAGCCTTCTAAAATCCAGCCGTTTTGTTCTTGTCCTAAATCGGGCTGAAGGAAACGCAGACGCATTAACTGAATCATTAATTCATCGGGAACTAATTCCCCCTGTTCGACATGGGGCTTGGCTTTCATGCCTAAAAAGGTTTGAGATGCGATCGCCTCTCTCAACACATCCCCCACCGAAATCCCGGCTAGATTCAGGTGTTGACTCAAGTTGCGTAATTGAGTCCCCTTTCCCGATCCTGGACCACCTAATAAAATTAGTCTCACAGCTTTTCTCCTCCCTTCCTCTGTCAGTGAACAGTGAGCCGTCAACAGCAAACAGGTACAGTGCGTCAGAAAGAATAACTTAGGCTCAGTAATGACGATCATCCTGACGCACCATCTTTGTTCCACTGTAAACCCTCAAGAACCCTTCTTTTGCAAAGCTTTGATGAGGAAGCAGGCAAACAGTAAACTGATGATTAATGATTGTTTACTGTTCTTCCATGACTCAAACCATTCTACGCCCTATCTTAATCACCCTGTTAGCCCTGTGCTTGTGGCTAGGGGGCAATCTTACCCCAGAGCAAGCCGCCATTGCAGCCTCCATCGATGCCCAATTTGAAAGCAAAGTGCTAGAAGTGATCCGCCAAAATCCCGAGGTGATCATTGAATCCCTCCAAGTTTATCAAGCGCGACAACAGGCCCTCCAGCAGCAACAACAACAGGCGATTCTGGACGCAATGAAAGCCAATCCTAGGGAGATTATCGGCTCATCTCCTACCCTTGGGGCAACGGAACAAGATGTAGTGATGGTGATGTTTTCGGACTTTCAATGTCCTTTTTGTGCAGAAGCCCATAAAACATTAAAATCGTTTATCCGACAACATCAAGATCGGGTCACGTTTGTTTATAAACATCTCCCACTCACCCAAATTCATGATCAAGCTTATCCGGCAGCTTTAGCAGCTTGGGCGGCCTATCAACAGGGGAAATTCTGGGAATATCATGATGCGCTGTTTGAACAACAAGACCAACTGGGTGAGGAGTTATATCTTAAAATTGCTCGTCGTTTAGGTTTAAAGATAGAACAATTTAATGGCGATCGCACCAGTGAAGCCGCCGAGAGAGCCATTACAGAAGATATCCAACTAGCCCAAAGTTTAGGATTACGAGGCACTCCCTTCTTCGCCATCAACGGCGAACCCATCCCCGGAGCCGTTTCCTTGCAAGACTTCGAGGCAGTCCTTGCCCAAGTCTTAAATTGAATGGACTCAAGATTAGTTCATCACTCTATTCAAGAATCTCAGCGTCTTTAGACCTGAGAGTGTCAACACTAACGAATACGGCATAAATAATAAAGCCAAAAAGCACCATTCGCCAACAAATCCGACTCATCCCTAATTTTTTCCTCCTCATTCCAGCCATAAATCTGGATATCTTTAAAATAAGGTTCTAACTGTTTAAGCTGGGCTTGAGGGCGAATATAATAGGTTTGTAAGCGGAAATTATGAGACTCATCTCGGAGAACTAAATAAGGACTATCAGCAATTCTTGCGAACTGAACCGAGAGATTAAACAGACGAAATAACCCCCACATCACCCAATTCGCATAAGTCGTAATAGGATTCCAACTCCATTGGATTTTCCCTTGCAATCCCTGCTCAATCCCTTGTAAATTGTGGCTAGAAAAACAGAAATAACCTCCCGATTTTCCCACACGACTCACTTGTTCCAAGACCTGTAAACGTTCCAAGTGAGAGATATAATCAATGCCATTAAAGCTAAATAGAATAAAATCAAAACTATTCTCAGCAAAACATTCCATTTGTCGAGCGTCACAGAGTAAAAAACTTAAATTTTCCTGAGAATTAGGGAATCGAGATTGACAAGCTGCAATCATCTCTGGAGCGTAATCAATACCTAAATAACTCGCCACTCGCGGAGCAAAATGAGCAGTTGTGCGTCCCCCTCCTACCCCAATATCTAACATTTTCATTCCGGAGAGTTCACTTTGTAGCTGTTGGAAAATTGCCTTTTCTGCGGGTTGAAGTTGATTTAATTGTGCGTAATACTGCACAATTTCTGGACGACTATAGGTGTAGTAATTATGATCCTTAGTTGTCATTGCTATTTTCAATTAACTTCAAGTATTTTCTCATCTCTCTAGCTATTTTTCCCCGAGAGAGGTTTTTTTAGATTGCCCAAACAATGTAAACTAAGCTTAAAGAGAGAGTCTGTCAACATGGAAACGCTAGATATCATCTCCCACTTCTAAACACCTAACCTCAATCATGATTAAAATTCTCCATCTTTCTGATATTCATATGGGGAGTAGCTTCTCCCACGGTCGCATCAATCCAGAAACAGGAATTAATAGCCGTTTAGAAGACTTTATTTATACCTTAAGTTGTTGTATAGATCAAGCCATTAATACGCCAGTGGATCTAGTATTATTTGGCGGTGATGCCTTCCCAGATGCTACCCCACCCCCTTATGTTCAAGAAGCCTTTGCCAGTCAATTTCGCCGTTTAGTCGATGCTGATATTCCCACAGTTTTATTAGTGGGTAATCATGATCAACATTCCCAAGGGAATGGCGGAGCGAGTTTATGTATTTATCGCACTTTGGGTGTGCCTAAATTTATTGTAGGGGATCAACTGGATACCCACTGTATCGAGACTCAATCGGGCAAAATTCAAGTAATTACTCTTCCTTGGTTAACCCACTCTACTCTGTTAACTCGCCCTGAAACAGAAGGTTTATCTGTAGCAGAAGTTAATGAGTTATTAATTGAACGGTTACAACCTGCTTTAGAGGGAGAAATTCGTCGTTTAGATCCGGATCTTCCCACAGTTTTATTAGCCCATTTAATGGCAGACCGGGCTAATTTAGGGGCAGAACGCTTTTTAGCCGTTGGGAAAGGCTTCACGATTCCTGTTTCCTTATTAATTCGCCCAGAATGGGAGTATGTCGCCTTGGGTCATGTTCATAAGCATCAAAATCTTAACCCGAATAATGACCCTCCCATTGTGTATCCGGGCAGTATTGAGCGAGTTGATTTTAGTGAAGAAAAAGAACAAAAAGGCTATGTTTTAGTTGAGGTGGAAAAGGATACAGTTCATTGGGAGTTTCATCCTGTACCTGCCCGAGATTTTTGTACTATTGAAGTGGATGTTACGGAACGAGAAGATCCCCAAGCTGTTATCTTAAATGCTATTCAAAAACGCGCTATTCAAGATGCTGTAGTCCGCTTAATTTACAAGTTACGTTCTGAACAGTTAGACCTCATTGAAACGGGAGCTTTGCAAGGGGCGTTACAAACGGCTCATTCTTTTACAATTCGTCCTGAGTTAGTCAGTCAATTAGCCCGTCCTCGTCTCCCAGAATTAGCGGTTAATCGCTCGTTAAACCCTTTAGATGCTTTACAAGCTTATCTCGATAATCGGGAGGACTTACGAGATATTTCTGAGGCTATGTTAGAAGCGGCTCATAGTTTGTTGAATAGCTAGGATACCTGCTATTGATTCAGCCGGAATAAAAGCTGCTCTAACTCACTGTGTAAACGGCCATATTCAGCCCAGTTGCCATTGCGGAGGGCTTCTTGTGCCTGTTGATAAGTTTCGAGGGCTTGACGGGCTAAAGTGGGGTCAAGGGTGGAGTCTGTGGGAGTGGGGGCGGGAGTAGAAACCTGTGTTGCTCCAAAGACGGCATCTAAAGCTTGTTCTAAGGTTTCGGCCATGACAATCTTCTCTCCAAAAACCACAATGACTCGTTTGAGTTCGGGAAGTCCTCCCTGTTCAGATCGTAAAAAAACAGGCTCAACATACAATAACGATTGTTCAATGGGGATAATAAATAAATCCCCGCGAATGACTCTTGACCCTTCCTGACTCCAAAGGGTTAATTGCGGCGAAATCACAGGATCTTGATCAATTCTGGCCTCGATTTGTCGGGGACCATAGACTAATTCTTGTTTGGGGAATTCATATAATACGGATGAACCGTATTTTTCACCATCGCAACGGGTGGCCATCCAAGCAATCATATTATCTCGATTGCCGGGGGTGAAGGGTAGGATTAACAGGAATTCCTCGCGGTCGGAGTCGGGCAGGCGCATGATTAGATAATAGGGCTGCATGACTTCTTCTTTCCCTTCATACTGTTGAATGGGAAAGCGCCAGAGATCCTCTTGATTGTAGAAAACTTCGGGATTGGTCATGTGATAGGCTAGGTACATTTGCGCTTGCATGAAGAACAAGTCCAAGGGGTAGCGGAAATGAGAGCGTAAATCGTCGGGAATTTCTGTTGGGCTGAGGAATAAATCGGGGAAAATTTGGCGATAGGTGGCTAAGACGGGATCTTGTTGATCTACGACGAAAAACTGCACGGTGCCATCATAGGCATCGACGAGGACTTTGACTGAGTTACGGATATAGTTAAATCCCCTCATCATGCCGGGTCGTTGGACTGGATTTAGGCCAAAGCGTTGTAGACGATAGAGGGGTTCTGAGTAGGGGTAGCGATCGCTGATTGTATAAGCATCAATGACCCACTGCATCCGCCCTTCCCGCAAGACCAGATAGGGGTCATGGTCAAGGGTGAGGAAGGGGGCAATGCGTTGCACCCGGTCGGTAATTTCCCGATGGTAGAGGATGCGAGATTCTGGGGTAAAGTAGCCGGAAATGAGGGTTTTCAGGTTGTTAAAATCCAAGGCATAGACTAAGCGATGCCACCAACTGGTGAGGGGAACTCCTCCCTTGCCTGTGTAGCGATAGGCGGCGTTATCATTGCCCAAGGGATAGTCAAACTCATCGGTTCCCATCCCGGTAAAGATGTAGTGCTGTGTTTCTTCCCCGTAGTAGATGCGGGGCTGGTCTAGGGGGATATCGACTTCTGAAACGGGGGGAATATCTTTAATCAAAAAATTGGGGAGTCCTTGGGGGGTGACTTCATTAACGGGACTCATGACCATGCCGTAACCGTGGGTGTATTTTAACCGTTCGTTGACCCAAGTTTTCGCCCGGTCTGGAACTTGACGATAGGCTAATTCTCGCCCGGATAACATGACTTGACGATAGTCTCCATTGAGGGTGTAGCGGTCAATATCTACGTCGTTAAAACGGTAATAGAGGCGGATTTCTTGCAGTTGGCGATAGGTGCTGAGGATGGGGCGATAGTCCCAGAGGCGAATGTTGCGGATGGTGGCCTCGTTGTTTTCTAAGTCTTGCCGGGTGAGGTTGTCTTCTACGGGGTAGGGGATGGTTTCAACTTCGTCTAGGGCGTAGGCATGGCGGGTAAAGTCGAGATTATGCTCAATATAGGGCTTTTCTCGGGTGAGTTCGTTGGGGGTGACACTAAACTGTTGTTCAAAGCTGGGGATGAGGCCTTGGAAGATGAGGGCTAGGAGAAGATAAGCGCCCAAACTTAGGCTAATCCAGAGTAGACCGTTGCGGAAGGCGAAGAAGGCGATCGCACCAGCTAGTAAAACCCCTAGGCCTGCCATAATATTTAATCCCAACAGGCGACTATGGGTATCGGTATAACCGGCCCCAAACACTACCCCGTTGGGGGAGTAAAGGATTTGGAAGCGGTCTAACCAAGTCCCGGCAGCGACTAACAAGATCAATCCTGCCACCAATAGCATGACATGGGTTTTCGCCGACCCAATGATTAAATTTTGCCAACCGCGACCAATATCTAGACTCCCTTTGAACACATAGACGGGAGTAGAAACGGCCAGGGCACCCAGAATCAGGCTAAAACAGAGATTTCTCAGGCTTTCGTAGAGGGGGAGTTGGAAGAAGTAAAAGCTTAAATCCTGTTGATACAGGGGATCGCTCCGATTAAAGGGGGTGGAATGGATGGCTTTTAAGATCACTAACCAGGCGTCAGAGTTAAAACCAGCCACTCCCAAGGCAATCACCCCAATAGCGACCAAGGCGGCTAGATTGACGGTGTAATGGATGAGGGTGGGGGATTGACCGGGGGGGATAAACTGAAAGCGACTATAACGGGTGAGAAACATGGCGTAGCGATAGTTAGCCCACCAAAAACCCACACAGAGAAGAAAGACAATTACCCCGGAGAGAGATTGCCCCCAGAAGCGCAGCCAAAAGACTTGGGAAAATCCCACCTCGGCAAACCACCAAGATTCTGTTAACAGATGGATTAATGGGCTGATGGTAAAGAGGAGGATTAAAATAACGAGACTGACCCCAATGAGGAGCAGATTAATCCAATTGCGCCCTCTGGGATTGAGTCTGGGCGAGTTTCCGGGTTTAGTCACAATCTTTTGTCTCCCCATGTTTCTCTGACTATTCTAGCACTTCCCAAAAGGCGGGAAAACTTGCTATCTTTGCCCTTAGACAATCCACACAACAGGAGGGTTAAAGAGAACGTGGCGGGTCATAGTAAATGGGCAAATATTAAGCGACAAAAGGCACGAGTGGACGCGAAAAAGGGTAAAACCTTTACGCAACTTTCCCGTGCTATTATTGTGGCCGCACGTCATGGGATTCCGGATCCGGCCGGAAATTTTCAACTGCGGACAGCGATTGAGAAGGCGAAGGCGGCGGGGATTCCCAATGAGAATATTGATCGTGCGATCGCCAAAGGAGCCGGAACCTATAATAGTGATGACGCGAGTTATGAGGAAATTCGCTATGAGGGCTATGGGGTGGGGGGTGTGGCTATCCTGATTGAAGCCTTTACAGATAATCGCAACCGCACGGCCGCAGATTTACGCGCTGCTTTTAGCAAAAATGGCGGGAATTTAGGAGAAACGGGCTGTGTAAGTTGGATGTTTGAACAAAAGGGGGTAGTCACTTTAGAGGGGGAAATTAACGAGGATCAACTTTTGGAAATTGCTCTTGAAGGGGGGGCGGAAAGTTACGAGTTAAGCGATGATCCTGAGAATCCGGGGGCGGAGGTTTATAGTCAGGTGGGTGATTTGGAAATTCTACAACAAACTTTACAAGAGCATCATTTTCCGGTGAAGGATGTTGAATTACGTTGGATTCCCAATACGACGGTAGAGGTGACGGATCTCGACCAAATGCGATCGCTGCTCAAATTAATGGACGCTTTAGAGTCCTTAGATGATGTGCAGAATGTGACAGCAAATTTTGAGTTAAACGAAGCCTGTTTAGCGGCTGCTTCTTTAGCCTAGGGGAGCAGGGGAGCGGGGGAGCAGGGGAGCAGGGGAGAAATTATCAATTACCTATTCCCTATTACCTATTCCCTTGTTGAGTCTAGCGTTAGGCTTATTCAGCAGACCCTATCTTAGAGGAAGTAGAAGCCCACGTCTTCCCTCAACCCGGCTAAAATCTAAAGGTTGAGAGTTTTTGCTGGGGCAATGCAAACATCATGGAAAAATTAGTAATGAAACTAAAAACACAAGGGCGATGGTTGCGGTCAAGCCGCTTTACAGTTCAACGCTGGTTTGGTCTGGTGTTAGGGGCAATGTTGTTAGTAATCCTCTCGGCCCCGGCTGTGGTAGCGGCTGGAGCGAGGCATTATGATGAGTTGGAGTTTCCCCCTCTGCGGGAGGTTCAACTGCCAGACTATGAACGCTATCAGTTAGAAAATGGCTTGGTGGTCTATTTGGTGGAAAATCACGAGTTGCCGTTAGTGCGGGGGAATGCGTTTTTCCGCACGGGAGCGCGCTTGGAACCGTCGGATCAGGTGGGTTTGGCGGAGCTTACAGGAACAGTAATCCGCACGGGTGGCACGACCAATCATCCGTCTAATGAATTGAATGAATTATTGGAACAACGGGCGGCCTCGGTGGAAACCAGTATCGGGGGAAGTTTGGGCAGTGCTAGTTTTAATGCTTTAAGTGAAGATTTGAAAACCGTGTTTGATTGGTTTGCCGATGTGGTGCAGCGGCCTGCTTTTGAGGAAGCCCGTCTCGCTTTGGCACAGAATCAAATGCGGGGGGGCATTGCACGACGCAATGATGACCCGAATAGTATTGCTTCTCGGGAGTTTTTTAAGTTGGTTTATGGGGAAAGTAGCCCCTATGCTCGGACGGTGGAATATACTACGCTGAGTAATATTACCCGGGAGGATGTGGTCCGCTTTTATCAGCAGTCTTTTCGACCAGAACGCATGATGCTGGGCATTGTGGGGGATTTTAACCGGGAGGAGATGAAGGCGCTGATTGCGGAGAAGTTTGGCTCTTGGCAAGGAGTCCAGGTGGCCGATTTACCGGAGATTCCCGAAGTGCGCGATCGCAATCCCCAAGGTCTGTTTTTTGTCGAACAACCCCAACTGACCCAGAGTTATATCCAGTTAGGGCATTTAGGGGGGCGGGTGGATGATCCTGACTATCCGGCTTTAAGTGTCCTCAATGGGGTGTTAAATGGCTTTGGCGGACGTTTATTTAATGAGGTGCGATCGCGCCAAGGTTTAGCTTATTCGGTCTATGGTTTCTGGAGTCCCAATTTTGACTATCCGGGGGTTTTCATTGCCGGAGGACAAACTCGCTCGGAGGCTACGGTTCCGTTTATTCAATCTATCCTCGGGGAAGTGAATAATCTACGCAGCACGCCCATCTCATCGGAAGAACTCGATTATGCGAAAAACTCCATCCTCAACTCTTTTGTGTTTAACTTCCAATCTCCCGGACAAACCCTCTCCCGTCTGATGCGCTATGAATACTATGACTATCCGGCGGATTATATTTTCCAATATCAACGGCAAGTCCAAGCCACAACCATTGAGGATGTTCAACGAGTGGCTCAAACCTATCTCACTCCCGATCAATTAACCACATTAGTCGTGGGGAATTCTAGTGAAATTACCCCCCCTTTAAGTCGTTTGGATTCTAATATAACAACGGTAGATATTACCATCCCCAATCCTCAAAGTTAGGTAATAGGTAATAGGTAATAGGTAATAGGGAACAGGGAATCATTCTTAATTCCCTGACTCTCCCTCTCCCCTCTCCCCTGCTCCCCCTATCCTAGGTGCTGAACTATGGCAACACCTAGGATAATTCTTTTTACTCATCCTCAAAGTCCTCGTTGCTGGCATCACTGCCACCACTGACGGTGACGAGATCAATCTGTTGACGGTAGTAATCGACACTCTTGACTTGCACTTCAACGCGATCGCCTAAACGGTAAGCCGTGCGATTTTTCCGTCCCACCAGACAACTATGACGAGAACGGTATTCATACCAGTCATCCTTCAAAGAGCTAACATGAACCAATCCCTCCACCATTAACTCCTCAATTTCCACAAAGAAACCGTAGGATTGAACTCCCGTAATTAACCCCGTAAAGACTTCTCCGGTGCGTTCTTTCATCTTCTCGGCTTTTTTGAGGCCAATTAAATCCCGTTCTGCATCCTCGGCCACTTTATCTCGCTCATTGAGATGATTAATTAACATGGCCGTATCTTGTTCCCATTGGGTTTGGATTTGGGGGGGTAAGATATTCCAACTGATTTGGTCATAAGAGGTACTACTGCCGAGATTGACCCGGATTTTAGCCCGAATAGAACGGCGATCGCGTCCTTCCTCAAACAAGAGATGTAAAACGCGCTGGACCTGTAAATCTACATAACGTTGTCCCGGACTCAGGACATGACAATAGCCATCCCCGTAGGCTAAACCAAAATGAGGCCCCGGCTTGGTACTATACATCGGAGAACGTAAGGTACTGCGTAAAAATTCCGTGAGAATTTTCGGTGCAGAAGACCCCGCAATTTCCTGAACAAACCCTTGATAATCTCGGGATTGAAGATCATCCTCTGACTCCACATCCAAATCCAAACCTAGATTAATCCCCAATTTCAGGAAATCTTCCAGTTCCATCATATCCGGTTCAGGTTGGGTGCAATAAATAGCAGGTAAGTCCAAATTACGACAATGATCCGCCACAGCCTTACCTGCTAAAAGAGCTACCTCCATTAACATGGCTTGAATCGGTAAATGATCCGCAATGGCTAGAGTCCCTAAGCGACCTTCATCTTTAAAGGGAGAGCGAATTTCCATATGCAGATCAAAGCCTCCCCGTTGTAAGCGTTGGGCTTTGATTACAGGCCCCAAGGTGAAAAAGAGTTTATCCAACATCTCAACAGCCGATTTCACCTCGTCCCCAACTTGGCTTTCATCCCGCAAATATTCTTGAATTTGTTGATAAGTCATCTGATAATCAACTTGCACCACGCTGGGCTGAATATCGTAGGCGAGAATGACCCCATTTTTGCTCAAGGTCAGGATAATACTAAAAGCCAACCGTTCTTGATTGAGTGTTAAGGAACAGCGTTCAATCACACTTTGGGGTAACATGGGAAGTTCTAACTCCCCTAAATGGACGGCGGTTCCGCGTTTTCGGGCGGCATAGTCTAGGGGAGAATTCACCTCAATATAGTGGGCGAAATCAGCAATATGAATGGTTAATTTCCATTGATTTTCTGGTAGAGGTTCTAAACTAAAGGCATTTTCAATTAACAGGGGTTCATCTTTCCCTTGGACATATTTCTCATCCTCTAGACTTACGGTGAGTAAGGAGCGCAAATCGAGACGATTTTTTAGGTCTGCTTTGGGGAGTTTCCCCGAGGTGGGTGCTTTCCCGATGGCCTTAGCGGACTCTAGGACTTTTTGGCTGAAGGTTTGGGGTAAATCATGTTTGCAACAAACAATATCCGTGTCGGCCGCGGCTTCGGCATCACTACCAAGAATTTTGGTCACTCGTCCGATGGGTAGGGAGTTGCCGAGGGGATAACGAATGACTTCTACATGAACAAGATGATCTATCGCATCTTCGAGTTCGTTAGGATCGTTGTTTAAATCTAGTTCAAAGAGTAAACGATCATCGAGGGGAACGGCCTGGAAACCGACGGGGACTTTTTTGATCCGTGCGAGCAGTGAAGGATTCGCCCGATCTAAAATAACCTTGACTTCCCCTTCTGGCGAACGGCGACGACTCCCTTCTTTAATCACTCTGACTAAAACGCGATCGCCATTCCAAGCTGTGCTTAAATGACTTTCCCGCACATAAATATCATCGGCCCCCTCTTCATCTTGAATGGCAAAACAGAATCCTTTACTCGAACACCGCAGTTTTGCCTCAACTACTCCCTCCTCATAAACTCGGCGATATTTCCCCATTTCTTTGGTTAAAACACCAATCCGCTCTAAAGCGTCTAGGGCAACCAACAGTTTTTCCTGACATTCCTCATCCTCACAATTGAGTCGTTTTTCTAAGTATTTACCAGCCACTAACTTATCTTGGCTAAATTGGGCGAGTAATGTAGCGATTGAAAATTCCATCTCAAATTATCCTTTATATGCTTATTAAGTAGGGTCTATTATGATTGCCTTGCCGTTCATCTCCCATCCCTTGAATCGTTGTTGCTTGAGTGAGTGAATGCGAGCAGGAGTTAACAGGATTGGAGTTAACGCTTTTGTGATGGACGCGCATCCACTGGGTTGAAGCTGGGTTTTTGATCCTTGGAAAGTGGTGTAGCATTGGCGACGTAACGTTATGCAAACCGTGTTCGGTGAACAGTCGTGAAGGCAAAAGTTCAGGGTCACTGGTCACGGGTAGCGACTGATTATCAATAGTTTATCACGCGGACCGTAAATTCTTAACCAAAAATAATGACCGACAACTTGACCCATCGGATCCGGTCAAAATCGCCCATAGGCCAAGGGTTGAATGGAGAGACTTTGACGTTCTCCCCCGCCTGAAGGCAGGGGGATTCATCGTTCTACGAGTCTCCGTTAGCTGACAGGATTTCTCCAACCAACCAAGAGGGAATCTCTCCCGATGCGTGAATTCGGGCGCGCCCCACC
>NZ_JAIHOM010000090.1 GCF_026130165.1 Spirulina subsalsa FACHB-351
GGAGCAGGGGAGCAGGGGAGCAGGGGAGAGGGGGAGGAAAGAGGAGAATTCTCTATTCTCACTTCTCTCTTGGGGGAGTCGGGAGTCGGGAATCGGAAACAATTGTCAATTGTCAATTGTCAATTGTCAATTATCTATTACCTATTACCTATTACCTATTCCCTATTCCCTATTCCCCATTCCCTATTCCCTATTACCTATTACCTATTACCTAGCCCCACGAGTAGAGTTATTCAGCAAGCCCTAGCTAATCCTGAATGTAAGTTTCACCCCTGATTAAGGCTAACTCCGCCCGGACAAATTCTCGACCTAAATAAAGAGCATGATCCAAACGAGACAACGGGCAAGGGTTCACTTTTTCTGTGATTTCCATACCCAATTCCTTGGCCGTGCGTCCTTTAAAAGTATGAGTCGGACTCCTTTTAATTCCCCCCTTAACGGGAATCGGTTCTCCCGTTTCTGGGTCAAGAGCTAACCCTTTTTCACTAATGGTATTCGTGTAATGATCGGCACAAATTAAGCCCGCTTCTGGGTCAATATAGATAATAAAATAACCGTCAGGATCAAGCTCAATAAATCGTTTCGAGAGTTGATCATCAATCCCTTGTAATTTAGTTTTTAATGCTTCCGTCATGGGTTTAAAAATATAGGTTTAAAAATCAACAACAATAGATGAATAAGCTAAAACAATCCCCTCCCCTTCCTATTATCCCATCCCTCAACCCAAGGAGTCCACTTCAGAATCCGCCATTTTTCAAGTTGTTGCTGTTTGATATTCCTAGTGAACTAACATGGTATAGACTACCCAATCCAGATTCCCTTTACCAGAAGGATGGCGCGGGAATGCTCCGTCCATAACCGATAGGATTAGAGGGAGATGCGCCCGCGCCTTAACGTCCGCTTTCTTATCTAACGGAGAGTATATCAAAAACTACTCCCGCCACCGCCACCGCCACTACTTCCACCGCCAAAGCTACCCCCATTACCGCCACCAGAAGAACCTCCCCCCCCACTGACACCTCTGTAACCCCCCAAATAATTGATAGAGGTTTGACTCGTCGAATTTCCTGTCTGATGCCTAGTTCTCCTTTCATTCCCTGCAATCCGTTGCAACCAGTGATCTCGATAATCACAACTGTGACAAAATTCTCGCTCAATATAGCGTTTGTGCGTCTTGCGGGCAGTGTGTTGTACGGTGTAGTCCTGACAATGAGGGCATTTCTTGACATGGCGGGGGCGTTGAAGCATATAACCCCGCAAGTGAATCGTGTCTCGACTATATTGAGGATGACAATGGGGACACCACCAGCCATCATACACAACTGAATTCAACTTATGGGTTGCCTGTTCAATTTTGGTCAGCAAAGGCATTAAGTCGGATTCTGGCAACCTTTTTAGGGGTTGACAACAAATGGCACAATGAAAACGAGTCCGACTGTGGCCTTGTTCCGGGGAAGTAGATAACTGTTGTCTCTGCCAAATCCCTTGGATGAGAGGAAAACTCCCTAGAGTGGCGAGGATGGTGCTAACAATGAGGGTATCCCAGAGATTGAGGATTCCAGATTGTTGGGTTGCTTGTTGATAAAGAATGATCACAAAAAAGATCAGCATGGGAATAATTCCCCAGAGGATGATGCGCGGGAGGGGATAACGCAAGGGGGATTGATTGGTCAGGATGGAGACGAGAATAAACCAAGTCATCAATCCAAGGGTAGGGAGAAATAACCAAGACCCGATCAGGGCTAAACTGGTCAAGACAGACCAAATACAGCCCAAGCTAATCAATAAGGCCACCAATTGTAGACCATAATATATGGGGCGATCGCACGAATCCACTAATCTAAATTTTCTGTATCCCGTTGGGGGAATTAACGCCACGAGTCCTGACTGCCTCCCGACAGTCTTTTGATCTGTTTTGGCATCTAACATGATCTTCGTTTTTCTACACAGCTTTGAGTTATCGAACAAACTGAAGACGGCATGAACAACCGCCCACCGCTATAAATCCCTCTCAGGTCAAAATAATCGAGAAGGTTTAGTTTTAAATTTCCATTAAGCAATTAATACTTATAATAATTTATAATCTGCAAAGTTTTAAGAGCTAATTAACGAAACTTATCTTTAAAATGACCTCTACTTTGGTTGGAGCAATCCTGTCAGAGCAAGTTGCTTCGTAGAAAGCAGAATCCCCCGTTAGATTGCGGAACGCAATTAACAGCGCGAGTGTCAACCCACCCCAGCCTGTTCCCCCCTTGCAACGGGGGGATTGTTCATTAGTGAGAAGTTAAGCCTTTTGTCCTCTGGTCAAGGTTAGGTAACAGGGGAAATGCGGTATTGCCTAATTCCCCAAAGGATAGGTTTCCGCGTCAATGCAACTGTCGAGAATGCGCTGGGGGACAAAGGGAATTTCTCGACTTAATCCCACCACACAGGCCCCATAGCGCTTGGGTAAGAGACTCCGACGACAACGGTCTAGGGTAGCTAGTTCTAACTCCCCAAGGGTTTGTAAGGTGGGGGTTTGAGCGAATAAATCGGGAGCTAGAGATTTATCTGTCCCTTGTTTATTCAAACTCTGCTCATTGCCGGGGTTTTGTCTCCCTTGGGGGGTGGTTAACACTTCCTGACGGATAGATACTACACAATGAGCCAGTTCTACAGGTCTTCTCACCCGGAAACAAGCGGATAAGGCGGTTTGAGGACTAATGCCTGTGGTTTCGGTGATGCGAAGGACACAGGTAGATAAATCTTCCGGGACAAGGGCATCGGCACAGGCACTCATCGCTTGAGTGTTATCAATACCCGAAGCTTTTAATTCTTGGGCGCATTGCTCAAATACCGTGGGATTGTCATCCTCCCGATAACGAGGACGACCGAAGAAATTGGCATAACTGGCCGTTGGGGCGATCGCACTTAAGACCAAAACCCCAACCACCGATCCGGCAAACCCACGACGTAGCCTATTTTTCCAACACTTAGACATCACACCAAAACTCCTTACTTTCAATGTCCCCCTACCCTACAACAAAATTAATCAACTTACCCGGCACCACAATCACCTTACGGATTTCCTTGCCTTCTAAATAGCCTTGGATTTTCTCCGAAGACCGGGCAAACTCTTCTAATTCTGCCTTGGTTGCACTGGCCGGAACTTGGATCACATCCCGTTTTTTACCCATCACTTGAATCACTAAATCAATCTCATCCACCACCAAAGCCTCGGGATCATAACGTAACCAAGCTTGTTGGTGAACCGAACCTTTCCCCCCTAAACGTTCCCATAATTCCTCCACAATATGGGGCGCAAAAGGAGCTAATAACAACACCAACGCCTCAATCCCTTCGCGATAAATCGGAGAGTCCTTACAATCGGCATCATTCAAAGCATTACTCAGCTTCATCAACTCAGAAACCGCCGTATTAAATTGATAGTCTCCCTCCAAATCGTCCGAAACTTCTTTAATAGCCGTATGAATCGCCCGGCGCAAATCTTTTTCCGCCTTCGTCAGTTCTCCCGTTTTCTGTTTCTTCTTAGCAGAACTCGGGTGATTGACAAACTCATCCACCAACCGCCACACCCGATTTAAAAAGCGGAATTGTCCCTCAACATCAGCATCATCCCACTCTAAATCCTTCTCAGGCGGTGCTTTAAACAGAATAAACATTCGCGCCGTATCCGCCCCATACTTACTCAAAACTTCTGCGGGATCAATGCCATTATATTTAGATTTAGACATCTTCTCAAAGAAAACAGATAACTGAGTTTCTGTCCCCTTTTCATAATAAACCGTTTCCGCTTTTCCCGTCTCAGAATTAACCTCTTCTACCGCCGTCACTTGACTCGGAACAACATATTTTCCCGTTTCAGGATTCTTATAGGTCATGGCCTGTACCATGCCTTGGGTTAATAACCGTTTAAAGGGTTCATCAAAGTTTAATAACCCCCGATCTCGTAACACCTTAGTAAAAAAGCGCGAGTACAATAAATGGAGAATGGCGTGTTCAATTCCCCCCACATATTGATCCACAGGCATCCAGTCATTCACCTTTTGTGGAGTGAACACATCTTGCTCATTTTTCGCGTCGGTGTAGCGTAAGAAATACCAAGACGAATCAATAAAAGTGTCCATTGTATCGGTTTCCCGTTTAGCATCTCCTCCACAGGTGGGACATTTCACATTTACCCAGTCTTCCAACTGACTTAAAGGAGAAGCCCCCCGTCCGGTGAATTCCACATTATCGGGCAGCGTGACAGGCAATTCTTCATCCGGCACCGGGACAATGCCACAGTCGGGGCAGTGAATCACCGGAATGGGACAGCCCCAATAGCGTTGGCGAGAAATGAGCCAATCCCGCAAACGGTACTGAATGCGGGCTTTACCATAGCCTTGTTGTTCGGCATATTCAATGACTTTCGTTTTGCCTTCACCGGAAGGGGTACCGTCAAAAGGACCCGAATTGACCATGATTCCGGGGTCTGTGTAGGCGGCCGCTAAGGGTTCACTGGCATCCCCTTCTGCGGGCATAATCACCGTGGTGATGGGCAGATCGTATTTAGTGGCAAATTCAAAGTCACGCACATCATGGGCTGGAACTCCCATCACTGCTCCGGTGCCATATTCGTATAAGACATAATCGGCGATTAAGATGGGGACTTCTTGCCCATTGAAGGGATTAATCGCTTTCCCTCCCGTAAAGATACCCCGTTTGGGTTTATCTTCGGCCGTGCGTTCTAGTTCGCTTTCTTGGGAGACTTCTTGGATAAACTGCTCTACGGCCTGTTTTTGCGCTGTAGTGGTGACTTGGGGGGTTAAGGGGTGTTCGGGGGCTAAAACGACGTAAGACACGCCATAAACCGTATCGGGGCGGGTGGTGAAGACACCGATTTTCTCCTCTAAGCCCACAATGGGGAATTCTAAATAGGCTCCGACGGATTTCCCAATCCAGTTGGCCTGCATGAGTTTCACCCGCTCGGGCCAGCCGTCGAGTTGGTCTAAATCTTGTAATAATTGTTCGGCGTAGTCGGTGATTTTCAGAAACCACTGGCGCAATAATTTCCGCTCTACTTTGGCCCCGGAACGCCAAGAACGCCCTTCACTATCCACTTGTTCGTTGGCGAGGACGGTTTGATCAATGGGGTCCCAGTTCACGGCCGCTTCTTTCTGATAGGCTAATCCGGCTTCGTAGAATTGTAAAAAGAGCCACTGAGTCCAACGGTAATAGTCGGGGGAGCAGGTGGTGACTTCCCGTTCCCAGTCGAGGGAGAGGCCCAGACGTTGGAGTTGCCCTTTCATGTGGGCGATGTTCTGATAGGTCCACTGGGCGGGGGGGATGCCTCGGTCAATGGCGGCGTTTTCGGCGGGTAATCCAAAGGCGTCCCAGCCCATTGGGTGGAGAACTCGGTGGCCTTGCATCCTTTTGAGACGGGCGATGACGTCGGTGATGGTGTAGTTGCGGACGTGACCCATGTGCAGGTTTCCGGAGGGGTAGGGAAACATGGATAGGGCATAAAATTTAGGCTGTTTGGGGTTTTCTTGGGTTCGGTCTAACCCCATTTCTAGCCATTTCTGTTGCCATTGGGACTCGATTGCAGATGGGTTATATCGGGACTCCACGCAGTTTTCTCCTCTGGGATCAGCCATTTTGCATTTTCTATTCTAGGACAATCTGGCGTGGAGGTCATAGGGGGGAGATTGAATGGGGAATGGGGGAGGCTATAAGCCGAGATAAAAGACCACAAAAAGATGGGTTAAAACTGTTAGTTTAACTGGGGGTTAAGTTTGGTCAAAAATACGGAGCAAATGAGGGTTTATTGTTATGTTTCTTTGAACTTTTATGAAAAACCTTTTTATTGTGTTAAAAAGGTCATCACAAAATCTTTTGAAGTTTATAGTAGAGTAAGAGATATTGCTGTTTTGCCCAGATAAAAACCTTAAAGAGGATGGGTGGATGAGATCATGATACAGAACGCAAAAAAATCGAATAACCTAAAACGTAGACTTCAGAATATCAGCATCTTTCCGGCACTGTTACTCGGAATTGTGGGTTTTTCTTCCTTAGTTGGTTTTTGGTCAATCAATCAGAAAGTTGGAACAATTTATGATGATCGGGTTGTGCCGCTCAAGCAGCTTAAACTGGTGTCTGATGCCTATGCGGTGTCTATTGTTGATGCGGCGAATAAAGCCAATTCAGACCGGATTACAATGGCGGAGGCTTTGGGGTCTATTCAAGCGGCTATGAGTATCATTGAGGGGCAATGGCAACAGTATAAAAAGACCGATTTAACGAGGGAAGAACAGGCTTTAGTGTTGGAAATTGAGAACCTTTTCCGAAGGTCGGATCAGATGGTGTATGAGTTGGAGGAGGTCTTACAGGCTGGAAATCGCGATCGCCTGATGGTTTTAGCGAGCAGTGTTTATGATGTCATTGACCCGATCACCTTAAGGTTAAACGAGTTAATGACCTTACAGTTAGAGGTGGCAGAGGAGGAACGGAATGGGGCGGCAGCCCTCTATCAGATGGTGTTGTTGATCTTTATTCCTGTTTTAGTCTTAACGATTGTGATTGTCTTGTCCCCGTTAAAGAAAGTTCTGAGTCAACTGTTAACGGCAGCACTAGAGGAAACTATTGAGAATTTAGCCAAGGCCAGTTCAGAAATTGCCACGGTGACGGAACAACAGGAACGGGTGGCGGCACAACAAGCGGTTTCGGTGCAAGAAACCACCACGACGATGCACCAGTTGGAAGTGTCTTCTCAACAGTCTTCTGAACAGGCCCAGTTAGTGGCCCAACGCGCTCAGGAGGTGTTGGAGTTGTCCCAACAGGGAAATGAGGCGGTTAATGGGACGATGCAGGGGATGCAGGAGTTACAGGAGAGGGTTGAGGCGATCGCACAACAGGCTGATCACTTAAACCACCAGGCCCGACAAATCGGCATGATTTCCCAATTAGTGGGGGAAGTGGCGAATCAGACCAATATGTTAGCCCTCAATGCCTCCATTGAGGCCGTGCGGGCTGGAGAACATGGGAAAGGCTTCTCGGTGGTGGCGACGGAGATTCGCAAGTTAGCTGAACAAAGTCAAGAATCCGTCCAGAAAATTAATCATCTGGTGCAATCGATTCAAAAGTCCATTCAAACCACCGTCAATGCGGCCGAGGTGGGGAGTAGTACAGTACAAACCAATGTGCAGCTAGCCGAAGTTACAGCCAATTCCTTTCAAGGAGTCACCCTAGCCATTGAGGAAGTAGTGGCTAGTAGTCAACAAATTGCCTTAAGTGTTCAGCAAGAAGCCAGTGCCATTCAACAGATCATGCAGACGATGAATGATTTAAGTCGAGTCTCCCAAGAAACCGTCAGTGGAATTACTCAAACTAAACAGGGGACTCAACAACTGAATGAAACAGCTTTTACGTTAAGAGCTATGATCTAAGAGGGATAGATTTTACCGGGGTTTATTCTTGCATTTCAGGGGCATTTCTGAAAAAAATCTAAAGCCGTTTGTAGAGGGCGGGATTTTTTTTTAACGAAAAGAGAGCATAGAGAACACGCCATTTTTAGGCTTCACGGCTAGTCAAAACCTATGTTTATTGAAGACGAAGAGCTACGCAATTTATTTAAAGCGGCAAGTGAAGAACACTTGCAAAAACTGGAGGCCGGATTACTGCACCTCGAACGCAATCCAGAGGATAAGAGTCCCTTTGAAGAATTGTTAAGAGAAGCCCATAGTTTAAAAGGGGATTCTCGGATGTTGGGGTTGAAAGATATTGAGACGTTAACCCACCAAATTGAACATAATTTAGGGCAGTTGCACCGTGGGGAAACAGCACTAACACCAGAATTTAGCGATCGCCTTTATCAGGGATTAGATGCGATCGCCAAACTGGTTGAAGAATCCGTCACCGGAAACCCCAGTGGAGTAGACACCTTCCACCTCCTCGCCGTCCTCATGGGAGCCAACCCCGCCCAAACCCAACCCGAAACCCCACCTGTCCCGAGTCCAGAACCAGAACCCCCAAACCCAGAACCCCCAACCCCAGAACCCCCAGTAGATATTGCCCCCCCACCGGAACCCGAAGCTCCCGAAGTCCCCCCGGAAACCACCTCAGAAATTTCTCCAGTTGAAGAAAAAACCACCGTCACCCCAATTTCCCCCACCCCCTCCACCCCCGTAAGTCCTCGCACCAGCGAACCCTACCGCATCGAAACCATCCGGGTAGAAACTCGTTACTTAGACGACCTGATCACCCAAACCGGAGAACTCACCGTCACCAAAATCCGTATTGCCCATGTTGCCGTAGAAATCGATGCCCTAACCAACCTCTGGGAAGAGTGGAAAAATAGCCATAACAACTTTAACCACAACGGCAACGGATACGTTGAGCAAGATCCCCTCAACGAGCAAATTGAGCAACTCCTCCAACGACTCAAGGGTTTCGCCCAAGAAAACTCCTCCCGTCTTGACCTCATAGCCAACAACCTAGAAGAGCGCATCCGCACCCTGCGACTGCTACCCCTCTCCAATATTTTCCAACTCTTCCCCCGCACCGTGCGCGACCTCGCCCGGGAACAAGGTAAAGAAGTAGAACTGATTATCGAAGGAGGAGACACCACCGCCGACAAACGCATTTTAGAGGAAATGAAAGACCCCTTAATGCACCTGATTCGGAACGCCGTTGATCATGGCGTAGAACCCCCCGCAGAACGGGAAAAAATGGGCAAATCTCGACAAGCCCACATTTGGATTAAAGGCTATCAAACCACCTCCAATATTGTGATTGAGGTCAGCGATGATGGAGGTGGTCTGAATCCCGAAACCATCAAAAAAACCGCCGTTGAGCGAGGTCTTTACCGAGAGGAAGAACTCGCCACCATGACCTTAAACCAGATTTATAACTTAATCTTCCTCCCCGGTTTCTCAACCCAAAAATTTGTCACCGAAGTATCAGGTCGAGGAGTGGGTTTAGATGTAGTTCATACCAACGTCGAACGCCTTAAAGGCACCTTACAAGTAGAATCTACCCTCGGTCAAGGTAGCATCTTCCGCATTCAACTCGGCACCACCCTAGCCACCGCCAACGTCCTCCTCGTATCCATTCATGGCATTCCCCACGCCATCCCCATTGAATTTGTCGAAACCACCCTACTGGTAGCCTTAGAGGACATTTTCACCCTAGAAGGACGGGAAACCATTGCCCTGAACAATCAGGCCGTTTCCGTTGCTCATTTGGCCAACCTTTTGGAACTCAAAGTTTCTGCTTTTGATCAACTCAACGAAACCCACGAACGGCAACAACATCAAGGTTTACCCTGTGTGTTAATTAAAATCGGCGATGATCGTCTAGGGTTATTTGTTGATGATCTACTAGATACTCAAGATGTCGTCCTCAAACCCCAGAGTAAACTACTGAAGCGGGTGCGTAACATTGCCGGAGCGACAATTCTCGGCACCGGGGAAGTTTGTATGATTGTTAACCCCGTAGACTTAATGAAATCCATTCAGAAAAGCACTAGAATGGCTTCGGTTGCCTCGACGAACACCCCCAAAGACAAGGCGAGGAAAAAACAGGTGATTCTGTTAGCAGAAGATTCGATTACCATTCGGACCCAAGAGAAGCGGATCTTAGAGGGGGCTGGCTATGAGGTGGTTACAGCCGTGGATGGACTCGATGGCTGGAATAAGCTTAAATCTCGTCCCTTTGATGCGGTGGTTTCAGATATCCAAATGCCTAACTTAAATGGCTTGGAGTTAACCACTCGTATCCGTCAGAATAAAGAATATAACGAACTGCCCATTATTTTAGTGACTTCTCTCGCTTCGGAGGAAGATAGAAGAAGAGGGGTAGAAGCAGGGGCTAATGCCTACATCACAAAAGACTCTTTTAGTCAAGATGTTTTATTAGAAACCTTGCAACGATTAGTCTAACCTCCTCTGTGATTTTGAGCCAACGGCGCGAACCGTAGTGCTTGCGGTTCGCGTTTGAGTTCCTTTACCTTGATTTTGTATGACTTATGGCGATTAAAGTCCTGATTGTGGAAGATTCCCCCATCGCCCGTTCCATTCTTAAACGAATGTTAGACTCTGCCCCCAATATTGAAGTGGTGGGGATGGCAGAGACGGGAATACAAGGCTTGGAATTGTTAGACAAGCTACAACCGGACGTAATCTGTACTGACCTACATATGCCCCGTATGAATGGGCTAGAGTTCACGATGGAGGTGATGGCGACAAAACCCCGTCCCATTTTGGTGATTAGTGCCTCGGTGCAGGAAGAAGATACTCAAAATGTCTTTGAACTGTTGGATGCGGGGGCGGTGGATATTTTTCCCAAACCTCGGGCCGGGGGAACGACGGAATATGAGGCGGTTAAGCAACAACTGATCAATAAAATTCAGGTGTTGTCTGGGGTGCGGGTGTTTACGCGCCGACGACGAGGGGATCACCCACCGTTATCTAGTCCCCCGATTCCACCTCCTCCTCCGACTCCACCCCCTCTCCTCCGTTCCCTTGAACCTCCCACGCCCCCCCTCATCCAAACTCCTCCCCCTATTCGTCGCTATAGTGCATTGAATAAGCCCAAAATCTTGACGGTGGGGGCTTCTACTGGGGGGCCGCAAGCGTTGCGCACGGTGTTAGGATCTTTACCGAGTCATTTTCCCGCCCCGGTGATTTGTGTGCAACATATTAGTGAGGGGTTTTTGCAAGGGTTATTAGATTGGTTGGGGCATCATTGCCACTTGCCTATTCAGATTGCTCAGGAAGGTGAAACTCCGAGGGCTGGGGTGATTTATTTCCCCAAGGAACAGGTTCATCTGGAGTTCGATTCTGTGGGGCGCTTTCGCTATTCTGGGGCGACGCGGGTGGGGGGGCATCGTCCTTCGGTGACGGTGACGTTTCAGGCGGTAGCTCAGGTTTATCGGGCGGCCAGTGTGGGGGTTTTGTTGACGGGGATGGGGCGGGATGGGGCGGATGGAATGTTAGCGATTCATCAGGCGGGGGGCTATACTATTGCCCAAAATGAGCAGAGTTGTGTGGTGTTTGGGATGCCCAAGGAGGCGATCGCACTAGGAGCAGCCCGGGAGGTTCTATCCATTGAGGCGATTCCGTTAACGCTGATGAAGGTGTTTGTTTAATTGATAATTGATAATTGATAATTAACAATTATTTCCGACTCCCCCTGCTCCCCTGCTCCTTCGGCAGACCCTAACTATTTACGGTTCGGGAGGCAAGTAGGCGGCCATCTTCCATTTCAATGATCCGATCGGCAACATCTAAAATGCGGTTGTCGTGGGTGACGAGGAGGATAGTACAACCTTGTTCTTGGGCGAGGTGCTGCATGAGGGTGACAACATCGCGGCCCGATTGACGATCTAGGGCGGCGGTGGGTTCGTCGGCCAGTAAGAGTTTGGGCTGACTGACCAGGGCGCGGGCGATCGCCACTCGTTGCCGTTGCCCCCCAGATAGATTGGCGGGGTAGTAAGAAATGCGATCGCCTAACCCCACCGCTTCCAAGGCCTGACTCGCCCGTTGTTCCATTTCAGCGACAGAGTATTGCCGATGAAGTTCTAAACCCATGCGCACATTTTGCAAGGCCGTTAAGCTCCCGTGGAGATTGTGAGCTTGGAAAATATAACCAATATGACGGCGCACCTCCACCCGTTGCCGTTCCGTCGCCCCACAGAGTTCTAACCCTAAAAACTTTAGGCTGCCCTTCTGAACCGAACGTAAGCCCCCCATCAGGGTTAACAGCGTGGTTTTCCCCGATCCTGATGGGCCCGTCATAATGACAATTTCTCCCCCTTGTAGGGTCAGGTGGATATCAAAGAGAACCTGTTTGCGTAACTCCCCCACCCCAAAAGCATGGTCAAGGTGAGCAATGGTGAGTACAGCTGAGTTAGGATTTGACATCAGATTCACTCTCCCAGTTTTAAAACATATCCGCCGGATCTGCCCCTTGTAACCGACGAGTGGCGATCGCACCAGACAACAAACACATGATCAACGTCAAACCTAACACCATTAACGCCCGATGGACAGTCATAGCAATGGGTAACGCCGTAGCTCTCGCCGCCACCCGGTAGAGGCCAATGGGTAGAATAAACCCCGGAATAAACCCCAACAGCGCCAAAATCACCGCCTCCTCAAAAATCACCCCCAACAGGTAACGATGACGATATCCCATCGCCTTAAACGTCGCATATTCCTGTAAGTGGGCATTCACATCCGTAGACAGCACCTGATAGACAATCACCACCCCCACCACAAATGCCATCGCCGTTCCCATGGTGAAAATAAACCCAATGGGGCTTTCTGTCTGCCAATACCGCTTTTCTGCCGCGATAAATTCCTCTTGGGTGAAAACATTCACATCCTCCGGCAACCTAGCGCGCAATTGTGCCACGACTTGGGCAGGATTCGCTTCTGGGGCTAACTGTAATAATCCAAGGCTAATACTGCCCCGATTGCGACGGGGTAAAATCCTGAGAAACGTTTGATCACTGGTTAACAAAGTTCCATCCGCCCCAAAAGAAGCCCCTAAGCTAAAAATGCCTTGAATTGACAAGGTGCGCCCTTCCGCCTCCGTCGTCACCACGGTTCCCTCTTCCAACTGGCTAATCACTTCCCCATACTTCCCCCGAGATCGTCGGTCAAAAACCACCACATCGGGAAGTTTGAGTAAATCCTGTTGGGTCTTGAGATCCGGGAGATCGAAGGGAGTATGATCTGGATCAAAACCGATGAGTTGAACCACCGTATCTTGACGAGTTTGGGGGTTTTTCCAAGTCAATAGATTAGAGTAGAGGGCTGTCGCTTGGGTGACTCCCGGAATATCCAAGGCTTGATAGAGACGACGACGGCTAAAGGTGGAGAGGTTTTGACTATTTTTCGCTTTCGGGCTAACCAGAATCACGTCCGCATTGAGCGTGCGAGCTAGGCGGGTATTGCTATCAAACAGGGACGCTTGAAAGCCTAACTGCATAAACATTAGCACGTCAGCAAAGGCAATCCCTGCTAGGGCAACTAATAAGCGACTTGGTTCATGGCTGAGTTGCAGCCAGCCTAACCATGTTCGACGACGTAGGACATTCATATAGCGTTTCCATTTGAGTTTTGTAATCCACAAGGGAGCAGGTAATAGGGAATTGACATGAGAAACCGGGTTTTTGCTAGGGTGTATCGAGAAAACTAGACAATTAATGCAACCCGGTTTCTGGCTAAAGTTAGTCAAAGTTAGTCAATGACATTACACCCGACTCCCCTGCTCCCCTGCTCCCCTGCTCCCCTGCTCCCCTGCCCCCCGATTCCCGACTCCCGATGCTTTTGACTTCTAACTTTGGGTCTTAACTTGTCAAGATTGATCTGGTAGTTGTTGCACTTGCTTTTGTAACGTGCGTGGGTCTAAGGCATCTCGTAAACCATCCCCCAATAAATTAAAGGCTAAAACGGTTAAAACCACTAAGGCAGCTGGGGACCAAACTAACCAAGGTTGTAGCACTAAAATGGAGGCATTGGTCGCTACGGAAAGCAAGTTTCCCCAAGAGGGATCGGGTTGTTGAATCCCTAAACCAATCAAACTTAAGACAGACTCAGCCACAATAAAACCCGGTACCGCTAAGGTGGCCGAAATAATAATATAAGTCGCGGTTTGGGGTAGGATATGGCGCACAATGATTAGGGGGGAACTCGCACCAATTACCCGCGCTGCATCCACAAATTCCCGTTCTTTAATGGAGAGAACTTGACCTCGGACGACCCGTGCTAATCCTGACCAACTGACAAAGGAGGTGATGACAATAATTAACACAAAACGCTCGGCACTACTCATGCTCATGGGTAAAATCGCCGCGAGCGCCACTAATAAGTAAATGGTGGGAATGGTCATTAATACTTCAACCATCCGCATCAAAATGCTGTCTACAATGCCGCCAAAATAGCCGGAAACCCCCCCCACAAACATCCCAATGGGGAATGATATGGCAATGCCTAATAAACCAATGCTGAGGCTAATTCTACCGCCAAAGATTAAACGGCTGAATTGATCTCGGCCTTGTTCGTCGGTTCCCAAGAGATTAATAAATCCTTCGCCAACGGTGCCGAAGAGGTGTAAATCGAGGGGGATGAAATACAAAAATTTGTAGGGGGTGCCACGAACAAAGAGACGCAGGGGAGAAGGTTGGCTAAAATCGACCGTTAGGAGGCGATCGCCTGTTTCCAAATCCGTTGGCCCTTGGGTGGTGGGGTAAACGTGGGGGCCGAGGAAGGCTCCGGTTTCTTGATTGCGCCAATAAATTTGGGTGGGAGGTAAGAGAGAACCATCAACCTGAAAATGCTCAACGGGGTGATAGGGAGCGACAAAATCCGCTAGGATCACAATGGCATAGAAAATAATCAGGATTGTGCCGCCAAATCGCGCCAGAGAGTTCTTTTTAAGTTTCCGCCACCAGTCCATGAATTTTCTTAAATTATTGTAGGTTTGGGATTAATATATCGCATTTTTTTAAGGAATTGTCGGTTGGGGCGGTGAAGAACAGGCTATGCTGAAGATAAAGACTGAATCACGATAGATCCCCTTATGAAAGTTGGACTCCAACCCCTCCTAAGCGATAGCAACCTTGACGCGAATCAACCCAGTAGCCAGCGTCAACTGTCGGTTTCCGTGTCGGCGGTTTCCGATGAAGGCGATCGCGGACTTCCCCTGAATCTCTGTTTGGTATTAGATCATAGTGGCTCAATGAACGGTACACCGCTAAAAACCGTCAAAGATGCTGCCTTGCAATTGGTGGATAAATTAACCCCCCGCGATCGCATTTCTGTAGTCGCCTTTGATCATCGCGCTAAGGTCATCATCCCCAATCAACCTGTCAATGATGTAGAAAGTGTTAAAAAACGGATTAGTAAATTAGAAGCCGATGGCGGAACCGCCATTGATGAAGGGTTAAAGTTGGGCATTGAAGAAATTGCTAAAGGAAAACAAGACACATCTAGTCAAATTTTTCTGTTGACTGATGGAGAAAACGAACACGGAGATAATGCCCGTTGCTTAAAATTAGCAGGTTTAGCCTCTAGTTATAGCATTACCTTAAATACTTTGGGCTTTGGCACGAATTGGAATCAAGATGTGTTAGAAAATATCGCCGACACAGCCGGGGGAACTCTTTCTTATATTGAATTTCCCGAACAGGCGGTTGATGAATTTGGACGGCTGTTTACACGGGTGCAATCCGTCGGGTTAACCAATGCTTATTTATTGTTAGAGTTAGCCCCTAATGTGCGTTTAGCAGAACTCAAACCCTTGGCACAAGTTGCCCCAGATACAATTGAATTACCTGTCCAAAAAGAGCAGGATTTATATATTGTTCGTCTGGGGGATTTAATGAAAGAAGAACGGGTAATTTTAGCCAATTTATATTTAAATCAGTTTCCTCCCGGTCAGCAATGGGTGGTTAGTACCCAAGTGCGCTATGATGATCCGGCATTAGGGCAGAGTAATTTATTGTCAGAAAAAGTCCCTGTTCATGCCAATGTGCAAGCCGTTTATAAACCAGCCATTAATGACAAAGTACAGAAAGAAATGCTGGTGTTAGCTAAGTACCGACAGACCCAAATTGCTGAGACAAAATTACAGCAAGGGGACAAAATTGGAGCGGCGACTATGTTACAAACGGCGGCAAAAACGGCGTTACAACTAGGAGATCAAAGTGCGGCAACGGTCTTACAAAACAGTGCTACTCGTTTAGAATCTGGAGGGGATTTATCTGAAGCTGACCGCAAGAAAACCCGCATTGTGTCTAAGACTATTTTGCAAGAATAAAGAACCCTCTCTCAAGGGCATTGACCATTGAAAATTAATCACTGATTCCTGATTACTGTTCACTGTTTACTGTGTTACTGATGAAATGCCCCTTACGGATTATCGCCCTAGGTTTAGCCCTGCTTTTGAGTGCTTGCTCCGGGGCAACACCCCCGATTTCTCTAGCTCCGGGGATGGATATTGTCAAAAAGGCGATCGCCCTCCAAGTCGAACAAACTCAAGAACAACTGAGCGAACAACTGGCTGCCTCCCATCCCCAGTTAGATATTTCTCAGGTCAAACTCAAAGCCATTGAACCCCTGTATATGGCCAAACTTCCCACCTACCATATACAGGGAACCTATAACCTAGAGATTGAATTACCCAACCAAAAAGTCAGCCAAAAACAAAACAGCTTTGACGTTTACCTCCAACGGCAACGGGAAGGGAAAACGTGGCGCTGGTTAAAGCAAGATGTTTCCAATCCTGATGAGCAACCGATTTGGAGAACTTACTGGATTCATTGAATATGGGGACATAGCCCATGAGTAACCTGTTAAGCCTGATCTACCCTACAAGGGATTACTGTTTACCCCTAGGGTTAGGAATAGAAATGTTGATTGATTCTTGTGAATGCTTCATCTACTGTTCAATGACAAAACTGCTCCACACAACGAACAAACATTTCTACCCCCATGCCTAAAACACTTTCATCAAAATTAAAGCGAGGGTGATGATGGGGATAAGCTAACCCCTTCTCTGGATTAGCGGACCCTAAGAAAAAGTAACACCCTGGCACCTCTTGCAGGAAAAACGACATATCCTCGCCCCCCATGGTCTGACATTCCGGCACCACCCCGGCCGCCGTTTCCACCACTTCAAAAGCCACAGAACGCACTAAATCGGCAATTCCCCCATCATTCACCACCGGGGGATAGAGTCGCCAATAGTCCAAATCATAGGTTGCCCCGTGACTGTGACAAACCCCCGCCACAATTTCCTCAATGCGTCGGCTGAAAAAGTCTGCTAAGTCAGGGTTAAAATAGCGCACCGTGCCGCTAAATTCTGCGGAGTCGGCAATCACATTGAGTGCTGTTCCCCCCTGTACTTTGCCCACTGTCACCACGGCCGATTGAATGGGGTCTACATTGCGCGCCACAATGGTCTGGAGGGCGTTAATCACTTGGGCAGTGACTAAAATAGAATCCACTGTTTGATGAGGCATGGCCCCATGTCCTCCCTTGCCGGAAATCGTGCAGCGAAAACATTCCGTTGCCGCCATTAAGGGACCACTGCGAACTCCTAACTGTCCCATGGACAAATTATTCCAGAGATGGAGACCAATTATAGCGTCCACATCGGGGTTTTTGAGGACTCCGGCCTCTATCATGGGTTTAGCGCCGCCGGGGCCTTCTTCGGCGGGCTGAAAGATGATTTTAACCGTACCCCGAAAGGCATCGCGGTGTTGAGAAAGATAGTAAGCGGTGCCAAGTGCGATCGCCGTGTGGCCATCATGACCGCAAGCGTGCATAATGCCATCATGTTGAGAGCGATAGGACACCTCATTTAACTCCTGAATCGGCAACGCATCCATATCCGCCCGAATCCCCAACACCGGCCCCGGTTGTTCCCCAGATATCAGTGCCACAATCCCCGTCTGGGCTATCCCCGTTTGATGCTCAATTCCCCACTGAGACAGACAAGCTGAAATAAAAGCGCTGGTGATTTTTTCTTGAAACCCCAACTCCGGTAAACGATGAAACCGTCTACGCCATTGTACTAACTGGGGTTGAAGATCACGAATAGCCGAACGAGTCCGAGAAGGATAAACAGGATGGGGAACGGTGGAAATCATAGGGTCTTTAAAAAAAGGTTACACTCTACAGCACAAATGCTTTTTCTATAGTATTGGATTAGACAGAACTTTGGATTAACCCATACTGAAAAGGCGAAAGATCAGATCCCCCGGGATCCCCTCCCCAGTTCAAATCACCCTCTTAACCCGTGATTAGTTAAAATAACGAAGGAGCAATAGACCCCAGAATCAGAAAGCATGGCGACGACCGAAGTAAAACCCAACCCCGATCTCAACTCAGAAGAGTATCTCGACGAAATCCCCGAGGATCTCGAAATGTCCCTATTCGACCATCTCGAAGAACTGCGGACGCGGATTTTCTATAGTTTAATTGCTGTTGCGATCGCCATTGTCGGCTGTTTCTTCGCCGTGCGCCCCATCGTCAACATTCTAGAACTCCCCGCCCAAGGCGTGAAATTCCTCCAACTCGCCCCCGGCGAATTCTTCTGGGTATCCTTCAAAGTCGCCGCCTACTGTGGAATATTACTCGCCAGTCCCTTCATTATTTATCAAGTCGTCCGTTTTGTCCTACCTGGCCTCACCCGTCGCGAAAGGCGTTTACTCGGCCCAGTCGTCCTAGGAGCCAGCGTCCTCTTTTTCGTCGGTCTAGGTTTCGCCTATTGGGTCCTCGTCCCAGCCGCCCTGAACTTTTTTATTAACTACGGCGCCGATGTCGTCGAGCAAGCTTGGTCTATTGAACGTTATTTTGAATTCATCTTACTCCTAATGTTCGGCACAGGCTTAGTCTTTGAAGTCCCCATCTTACAAGTATTATTAAGTCTCCTCGGTATCGTATCCTCCGCCCAAATGACCGCCGGATGGCGTTTTGTCGTCCTCGGTGCCGTCATCCTCGGCGCCGTCCTCACCCCTTCCACTGACCCCGTAACTCAATCCCTCCTCGCCGGAGCCGTCCTCGGCTTATATTTCGGCGGAATTGGCGTGGTCAAGGTACTAGGACGTTAGGAAAACTGTTTCCTTTCCCCTCCCCCCTGTTCCCCCGCGAAGAGAGAAGTGAGAAGAGAGAATGGAGAATTAACAATTGATAATTGTTAATTATGCCCAACTCCCTGCTCCCCCTCCCCTCTGTTTCCCCGCGAAGAGAGAAGTGAGAATAGAGAATTAACAATTGATAATTGTTAATTCTTCCCAACTCCCGACTCCCCCATTCCCTATTCCCCATTTCCCATGACAACACCCAACTTTCAAGACCAATTCGACGTTATCGTAATCGGGGGCGGCCACTCCGGTTGTGAAGCCGCCCTAGCAGCCGCCCGCTTAGGCTGTCGCACCCTCATGCTCACCCTCAACCTCGATAAAATCGCGTGGCAACCCTGTAATCCCGCCGTCGGAGGCCCCGCCAAGTCCCAACTCACCCATGAAATCGATGCCTTGGGGGGAGAAATCGGCAAAATGGCCGACCGTACCTATCTCCAAAAGCGCGTCCTCAACCTCTCTCGCGGCCCCGCCGTTTGGGCTCTGCGCGCTCAAACCGATAAACGACAATATGCCCGCGTGATGAAAAATATTGTCGAACATCAGGAAAATCTGGTCATCCGTGAAGGTATGGCCACCAATTTGGTACTCGGGAAAAACCAAGAAATCCTAGGCGTAGAAACTTATTTTGGCACCTGTTTCTCCGCCAAAGCCGTTATTCTCACCACCGGAACCTTTCTCGGGGGGAAAATTTGGGTCGGCAACAAATCCATGCCAGCCGGACGTGCTGGGGAGTTTGCCGCCGTCGGCCTCACCGAAACCCTCAATCAACTCGGTTTTGAAACCGGACGACTGAAAACCGGAACCCCTGCCCGGGTCGATAAACGCTCGGTGGATTACTCCAAAATGGAAGTACAACCCCCGGATGAGGATGTCCGTTGGTTTAGCTTTGACCCAGAATTGTGGGTTGAGCAAGAACAAATGAACTGTTATTTAACCCGTACCACCCCAGAAACCCATCGTCTGATTCGGGAAAATTTGCATCTTTCCCCAGTATATGGCGGCTTTATTGATGCTAAAGGCCCTCGGTATTGTCCCAGTATTGAGGATAAAATCGTCCGTTTTGCCGATAAGGAATCTCACCAGATATTTATTGAACCGGAAGGCCGAGATATCCCAGAATTGTATATTCAAGGCTTCTCAACGGGTTTACCGGAAACTCTACAATTAGCCATGTTACGCAGTTTACCCGGTATGGAAAACTGTGTCATGTTGCGGCCTGCCTATGCGGTGGAATATGACTATCTCCCCGCGACTCAGTGTTATCCAACCTTGATGACTAAATACATTGAGGGGCTTTTTTCGGCGGGACAAATTAATGGAACTACGGGCTATGAAGAAGCGGCCGCTCAAGGGATTGTCGCGGGTATAAATGCCGTGCGTTTTGTGCGTGGAGAGGAGATGATTGTTTTTCCTCGTGAGCAAAGTTATTTAGGCACGTTGATTGATGATTTATGTACGAAGGATTTGCGGGAACCCTACCGGATGTTAACCTCTCGGTCGGAATATCGGCTCTTATTACGGTCGGATAATGCTGACCAACGGTTAACCCCAATTGGTCGAGAAATTGGCTTAATTGATGACCGTCGCTGGGCGTTATTTACGGAAAAATATGCCAATATTACCGCAGAAAAGGAACGGTTACAAACAACTCGGGTTAAGGAGAATGATCCTATTGGGCTGCAAATTTTCGCTGACACTCAGCAAAAAATTAAGGGGTCTATTACGCTGGCGGATTTGCTTCGCCGTCCCGGTTTCCACTATGAAAATTTAGAACGGTATGGTTTAGGAAAGAGTGGGTTAAAGCAAGGGGAAAAAGAAGGGGCAGAAATTGATATTAAATACTCCGGTTATATCCAACGTCAGCAAAATCAAATTGATGAAATTGCCCGTCATGCTAATAAAAAATTACCGGAAGATTTGGATTACATGATGATTGATACTTTGTCAATGGAAGCCCGAGAAAAGTTAACAAAAGTTCGTCCTTTAACGGTTGGACAAGCCTCTCGCACGGGGGGTGTTAATCCCGCCGATGTTAACGCTTTGTTGATTTATTTAGAGGTACAAAATCGTCAGGCTGTGGTGGGGGTTAAATGAATGGGTTGTGGTCGGGGGAATTCATGAATTCTCCCTAGGACGGGGTTTAATTTTTAAAATTATCTCTCTTGGATTGGGGTGAGGGAGTTTTTGCCCTCTATACTTCATGATTTGCCAAAGGGTTGTATACTAGGAAGAATGGGTCATCTGCCGGGTTGATTTATTCAGTCAAGTTCTGTGAATAAATAAGATTGAAGTCCTACAACAAGCAGACTCCCTAACCTACAACTGTATTCTCCACAAAGCCCATGTTAGAACAAGCTAGACACATCTATCAGAGAACTTCTCCCGCTAAAGCCATTGCCTTGGGGATTGGTGCGGTAATCTTAGCCCCTACTGTCGCCTCGTTACTTAAACCTGTGGCTAAAGCAACGATTAAAACGGGTTTAGTTTTATACGATAAAACGAAAGGAACTATTGCGGAAGCGGGAGAAGTTTTGGGGGATATTGTGGCGGAGGCGAAGGCGGAAGTTGTGGCTGAACAAGCCCAAAAAGAAGGCCAAAACCCTCAACTGACGGGTCAAGCTAGTGGCGGTGAGCTTTCGTAGTTTGACTGATTGATTTTGCTTTCAATTTAAGGGGAGTGGAACGTGCAAAAACGCTTGTTCTGCTCCTTTTTGGGTTGAAATATGGCGCGGGAAAAGGTTGCAAGGGTTTAGATGCGCTGTGCGCCTTCGCTTCTGGGAAAAGTAGACTCACAATTAACAATTAACAATGTCTTAAAACGGGCATCTTGTAACCCAATAACCTCCCCTCCTAAATGTAAGACTTGCTCAATGGCGGTTAGGGCGGCGGCGGTGATTTCTTCTCCGGGCATCAGGAGGGGAATTCCGGGGGGATAACAACAGATGGACTCGCCACAGATGTGGCCAAGGGTTTGGGTGAGGGGGAGGGCGATTTTAGGACTGAAGAAGGCTTGACGGGGGGTGAGACGGG
>NZ_JAIHOM010000091.1 GCF_026130165.1 Spirulina subsalsa FACHB-351
CGGTAGGGCATACCGGATCTAAAGCTTGGGGAGATTTGCCCTCTAGCCTGGTTGGAGCAATCCTGCTAGGTTATGGCGAGTCTGTGAACCAAGAATCCTCGTGCCTTTAGGCCGAGGAGTGTCAAGATTATTCTCTAACTCAATTATGATCGACTCAGTACATATAGGAGGGAAACCCTAATGAGCAAACTGCGCAATGTTTTAGTGGGTGCAGGTGTCGTTGCGGTGGGAGCCATCGGTACGAAAAAGGCGGTGGACTATTTCCGCAATAAAAATAAAGAGGAAGTGGTACAAGATAGCCAACCGGATGCAGAACCCACTTCCACCGCAGAAGTAGCTTATGCAGTAGTTCAAGATGATTCTGTTCAGAAGTTTTTAGATGCTAGTTTTGGGGATGCTGGGCGCTATATTCCCACTCGTTCCCCCAAAGTGTTTGATTATCTCGGCAAGCAATATATGGTTATTTGGGCGAAAGATAATAAACAAAATAAAAATCAATTGTTGGCTTTTGTTTATACCGATCAAGGTCGTAAGATGATCGCTAGTGTGGGCTATACGAGCGAAAAAACAGACTACAACTTAAGTTTAGGTGATACTCCCTTTGCGGTGGATGTGAATGGGAACTTACTCAAAACCGGGCAAAGCGAAACCTCTGGCACCAGCGATGTTGATTTTATTTTAGGTTAGGGGTGAGTGGGTTGGGGTTGCGCTGGCACTACACCATTAACATTGCTTAGAGGGGTATTCAGCAGACCCCCAACCTAAAGTCAGTAGGGGTCGCCCGTTATACCCGAAGGGTTAGCGGGGGAGAACTTCACCACTACGACAGGTAAAACCCGTCATGCTACGGAAAATTAAGGTAGCTATGACGGGTTTTGATCGAACGACTGCAATGGAAACTAAGGAAATAAAGTGAACGGATGAGATTCTCACTAACTAAGGTTTACAAGGGATCAAACATCTTCCTCTATTTTCGGCCTCATCTTCTCGGAGGATTGCACTTTTTCGCCGTTTCAGGTTTGATGATTGTGATTAATTCCTTGGCGACACTACCTTAACCGGACTGCTTGAATGGGACACCTTCAGGGATGGTTTAGAGTATTATGTCCAAAACGTATTACCTCTAAAACACTATGGGAGTTAGAAAACCCAGTGTACGAATCCAAGACCGGAGTTAACAGCAAGTGGCAAGTTAATCACCTTAAGGGTTGATCAAGTTGCAATCCACATAGACTGATACTGTAGCAGCCCACAGGGGCTATCAAAACGGAATCATGAAGACTCTCCCTCCTAGGGGTTTCCTCTCACGTTCTTCGTTCTCGCTTCTTCGTTCTTCTTTTCCTGTTTTTATTTTCCTCCTTCTACTGTTCTACTTCTCTGTTCTATATCTACCGCGCTTCAGCCATTGGTTTCACGGAAACCCCACTTCCAGTGAACCTCACGATAGGGTCGTGAGATAGGGTCGTGAGATAGGGTTGTGATCCGTTCCCTAGAAAGTTGGCTGATTGACCAATAAACAAACACAAAAGAAACAAACACAGACAAACAAAACAAAACAAAACAAGTCACGAGGAAACAAACAATGCGAGGGAGAGTATTATTTAGTTGTATTCAACCTAATCGGAACTCCCAATGAGCAGAACCTCATTCTGAGAACAACTGACTGAGTAACAACTTGTAGGTGTAACAACTTGTAGGTGTAACAACTTGTAGGTTAATGTTAATTTGAGTTAAAGTTCTGAGTGAAAATCAGTATTAAGTGTATTCCGTGTTGAAGCTTTAACTCACAAGCTGACTTAACAAGCTGACCTAAGCAGTTTTCGTTAGCAGTTTTCGTTATTGAACAGGCTCTAATAAAACAGATGGAGTGGAGTTCTGTACTTTACTCGAACAAGTCACTAGAAGAAGATGTTTGGATGTTTATCAGATTTTGAGCGGGGGACACAAGCTCAATCCAACCTGATGCTTTTCCGTTTTCGAGGGTTCTGTCCTCGTTGTGTCCACTATCAAACTATCATTTTCGATGCAAAAAGATCAATCTCTCTGGCTAAAACGTTACACTTATTCATAAACGCAAAAAAGAGAGGTGGGATTTAGCGCCCTGCCCTCTCTTCTAATCGTCTTGGAGAAACCCCATCCCAGTTGCGGGATGGGGTTGTTGACCTTCCGGTTGAGGGAATCGAGTTATAACCCAACTTTGACGGGGCTGCGGTTGGGACGGACTTCAAACCCAACGGGTTGGAGCAAGGAGCGTCCGGTCATTTCGGGGGGTTGGGGGAGTTGTAAAATCTCCAAGATGGTGGGGGCAATGTCGCAGAGGCGGCCATCCTCTCGTAACTGGACTTGGGTGCCGTGACCGGGGATTTTCAGTTTTTCCCCTTCGACTAAAATTAAGGGGACGGGGTTGGTGGTGTGGGCGGTCCAGGGTTTATGATCCTCGGTCCACATATATTCGGCATTGCCATGATCGGCGGTAATGATTGCGGTGCCGCCCATTTTGCTGATGGAGGCTAATAACTGCCCTAAACACCGATCGACAGTTTCAACGGCTTGGATGGCGGCCTCTATGTTCCCGGTATGGCCGACCATATCGGGGTTGGCATAGTTGAGGACAACAAGATGATAAATCCCTTTTTCAATGGCCCCACAGGCTAAATCGGTGACTTTTTGGGCGGACATGGCGGGTTCTTGATCATAGGTGGGAACCCGAGGACTGGGGATTAATTCCCGATCTTCACCCGGAAGGGGTTCTTCTAAACCGCCGTTGAAAAAGTAGGTGACATGGGGATACTTTTCTGTTTCGGCTGTGCGCAGTTGTCGCATTCCTTGGGCAGCAATGACTTCCCCGAGGATGTTTTTCAGGTTTTGGGGTTCAAAGGCGACGGGGACGGGGAGGGTGGCATCGTATTGGGTGAAGGTGGCAAAGAAGAGGGGATCGAGGCGATCGCAATCAAAGCCATCAAAATCCTCAGAGACAAAGGCCGTCGTTAATTGTCGCGCCCGATCGGGACGGAAATTAAAGAAAATGACCCCATCCCCCGCTTCCACCGCTCCGGAAGTAATGCGAGTGGGTGGAATAAACTCATCGGTGATCTCTTGGTCATAGTAGCTTTGGATCACCTCCACGGCCGTCCGTCCATCCCCTTCTCCGTCTTGGGTCAGGGTATCATAGGCCTTTTCGATCCGGTCCCAACGGCGATCGCGATCCATGGCATAATAACGGCCAATAATCGTGGCAATGCAACCAATACCAATTTTCTCAATATGTGCTTGTACCTGACGGAGGGAATGAATCCCCTCAGTGGTTTTCGTATCCCGACCATCCATAAAGGCATGAACACAGACCTGTTCTAACCCTTGTGCTTTTGCCAAGTCCAGTAAACCCAATAAATGGGACAGGTGGGAGTGAACCCCTCCTTCTGAACAGAGTCCAAATAGATGTAACTTTCCCCCAGTGGAACGGACTTGTTGGCAAACTTCCACAAGCACTGGATTTTGTAGTAGGGTTCCATCCTCTACTGCATCAGAAATCCGCACTAACTCTTGCGGCACGACTCGTCCTGCGCCTAAATTTAGATGACCCACTTCAGAGTTCCCCATTTGACCGTCGGGTAAACCTACGTCTTTGCCTGAAGTGCGAATGAGAGTTCTGGGATACGCTTCCCATAAACTATCCATAACAGGGGTTTTTGCTTCACGGATTGCATTCCCATCCTGACTTTCTCGATAACCCCAGCCATCTAAGATGACTAGCACCGCAGGAGATACTGGTGCTTGTGTCATAGTTGTTACCTTAATATTCATCTCTTACCGACATGATAATACCATGACCTAGGAAAGCGGTTAAAGTTTAAGTAAAGATTTAAGCAGCCCCCCACATAGCAGAGAGGAAAGGGACAAGAGAAAAGACGAAATTCCTTAATCCGTTGAGTGATAAAACTGCGTTTTTTGCCTTATTTACTCCCTCCTTCTTTGTCGTAAAGATTATCGGATTTACAATTTTTATCAAATGCAGCTTAACACACTAATTATTGTGTTAAGAAAAAGCAACGATTGCTGAATTTTGATTCATCTCATAAACTTTTATGAAAAATTTTGTTAATTGATAGCTAAAAAGCAAATAATAGAATAAGCCGATAAAATCAGAGAATTTACGGAAAGATGAAGATTAAACAGATTTTACCTATGAGCTTAAGCATCATAGGGATTTTGGTTCTAGTCAGTAGTTTGTTGACTCAGAGGGTCAATAAACTACTCGATGAAACGAATTTTTGGGTTGAGCATACTTATCAAGTCAAAGCGGAGTTAAAGCAACTTGAAAAGCTTTTGGTTGATGCAGAAACGGGTCAGCGAGGTTATATCTACTCTGGAGATTCTACTTTTCTACGACCCTATAATAATACAATCAATGTCTTAGATGATCAAATTAACCTACTGACTGAGAAAATAGCAAACACTCCAAGTCAAATTAGTAACTTACAAAATCTCAAATTATTGTCTGACCAAAAAATGGAGGATTTGAACGCAACGATTGAGTTAAAGCAATCGGGTCAAGAAGAAGCATTAAGGCAATGGGTAACATCAGGTCGAGGAATGCAAATTATGGATCAAGTCCGTGACAAAATTGAGATTATGTTTGCCGAGCAGAATAATTTGTTAGCACAGCGACAAGCCTCTGTAGAACGAATAAAGCTCATTCATTTTTGGGTGAACTGGGGTAGTTTTATTATCATTATTGCTCTCAGTTTTGGCACTTATACAATTGTGCATAATATTGTCTTAGTTCCTGTACAATCTATTGTGAAAGAGATTAACCAATCTACCCAAGAAATTATGTTTACGGTGGACAATCATGAAGCCCAAATTTCTGCTCAAGCAGGGGCTGTCAACCAAACAACAACAACGATGGATGAATTGGGGAGATCATTTCAAAATGCCTTTACTCAAGTGTCGAATAGTTCTCAGTCTGCCACCCAAGCTTTAGCCACTTCGCAAAATGGCAATCAAACGGTTCAGGAAACCTTGGTAGGAATGCAGAATTTAAGTAGTCGCATGAATGGCATTTCTGAACAGATTAATCTCTTAGCGAGTCAAGCGGGTCAAATCGGCACAATTGCGGGTCTAGTGGGAACTTTAGCGAATCAAACGAATATGTTGGCGTTAAACTCTGCGGTGGAAGCGGTGAGAGCAGGGGAACATGGTAAAGGTTTTACCGTTGTGTCGGCAGAAATTCGTAAACTGGCAGAACAAAGTAAACAATCAGCTGATAAAATTAATACTTTAGTGGGGGACATTAATAAAGCGATTCATCAAACAGTATTTAGTAGTGAGAATGGTAAGATGGCTGTGTCGGAAAGTGTAGTGATTGTGGGGAAAACAGCCTCAGCCTTTGAGGGAATTAATGATGCGATCGCCAATGTAGTAGACAATAGCCAACAGGTGACGGTAAATATTCAACAGCAGAATGTGGCAGTTCAGCAAGTGGTGGAAGCGATGAACTCGATTAAAGAAACGTCTTACTCCATTGTGGCTGGGATTACCCAAACGAAATCTGAGGTAGACCGTCTGAAAGAAATTGCGGTTCAATTACAACAGATGATCTAGGGTTTTCTCTTGGGGGAGAAACAGGTCTAGGGTGCATCAACTTGAAGCAAGATTAACTAACATTCGGAGGGTTAAGACTGGCATAAAGTTGAGACTATCTCGGCTTTTAATTGTTCCTATGTTTTGACCATTTTTTAGCAAAAATTAACGTTAAGATGTATAAAAATTAAGCCTAGCAAGCTTAACAAGTCCTCTGGATTGTTTCACCTATATATAAATATTTTTAACAAAACCTTGACATCATTGAACGAACAAGATTAGCTTTTTTGTAATGTTTTTCTCGATGGTTAAAAAGTCATGATTGTTACTTGTGTTTATGTTTGGGTTAAGCCGGAAAATGTAGAGGATTTCATTGAAGCCACGAAGATTAATCACGAAAACTCGATTCAAGAGCCAGAAAATAGACGTTTTGATATTTTGCAAGACCCCAACGATCCAACGGCTTTTCTGTTGTATGAAGCTTATGCTAGTGAAGGGGGTGCGGCGGCTCATAAACAAACCGAACATTATTTAACCTGGCGGAAGACGGTAGAACCTTGGATGGCGAAGGCGCGGCAAGGGATTCCCTATAGAGTAATTGCACCGTAAACCGTGAAGGGATGACTAGACATCTTCTAAAACTCTGTTGTTATAACGGGTAGAATTGGGATTTCAAGCTAATTCTAGGGGAGGTCTATTGATTACTGATTATTAATTACTGTTTGATTATGACTCCTTTTAATTTTGCCAAAGTGCCTCCCCTCTATTTAGGGCAGGGAAAACTGCAATTGTTACCCCAGTTGATGCAGTCTTTTGGGAGGGGGGAGCGCTTGCGGGTGTTGTGGGTGACGGGGAAGCATTCACTCCAGAAATCGGGCCAGGAGGCGACGGTTGAAGGCTTGCTGGGGGAGGGGGGGGAGGTAGTGGGGCGGTTGGTGTGCGATCGCGAACCCACTACAGAATTAATCGATCACTGGTGCGCCATCTACCGCCCCCAACAGATTCATCTCGTGGTAGGGATTGGGGGGGGGAGTGTCATTGATGCCGGAAAAGCCCTTTCAGCCATGTTGCCCCATAACAATTCCATTTTTGACCATCTCGAAGGGGTGGGGAAGGGCATCCCCCATAGCGGGGTAAAAGTTCCCTATCTGGCTATTCCCACCACCTCCGGCACAGGCAGCGAGGCGACTAAAAACGCGGTGATTAGTCAGGTAGGGCTCCAAGGGTATAAAAAATCTTTACGTCATGAGAATTTAGTCCCCGATGGGGTAATTATTGACGGGGATTTGTTGATGTCCTGCCCGCCTGAAATTACTGCCCCTTGTGGGATGGATGCCTTTACCCAGTTGTTGGAACCCTATCTTTCCCCCACAGCTTCCCCCCTCAGTGATGCCTTGGCTTGGAGTGGCCTTAAAATCATCTCCCGTAACCTACTTAAGGCTTGTGGAGAGGGATCCCAAGATCCCGAAGTGCGGGAAAGTATGGCCTACGGTTCCTTTCTCTCCGGTGTGGCACTAGCTAACGCTGGGCTGGGTATTGTTCACGCCCTTGCTTCTCCCCTAGGGGGCTATTTTCCCATTCCCCACGGTGTGATCTGTGGGACATTAATGGCGGCGGCGGTACGGGTGAACTGGCAGGCACTTCAGCGACGGGATCCCCAACATCCGGCTGTGGCGAAAATGGCCAAACTGGGGCAGTGGATGAGTCAGGATGCAGGCAAACCCCCAGCCTATTACTGTGATTTTTTAGTGCAAGAATTAGAAAACTGGACAGAACAGCTAAAAATCCCCCGTTTAGGCGAATATGGCTTAACAGAAGCAGATTTAGGGCGAATTTTAGCCCAAACTACCAACCGTAATAATCCCATTGCCCTCAATCGGGAAGAAATTCAGGAATTGTTAGGATCGCGATTGTAGATCCAATGGGTTTGGGGAGACTTCGCCCCCTAGAAATCCCCCAAACCCTTTTAAAATAAAGTTTTGAGGTTATTCAAAGAACAAAGTTAAGGGATTTTTGTTAAAAAATGTTGTCACTCCTTGATTAAATTGCTAAAGTGTGCATAGAAACAAATTCTGGTTAACCTTCACATTGAGGAGGTATGTTCAAAATGTTCCTTTCCTTCGTTATGACCTGCGGGGTTCTCTTCTGAGTTCAACTGTTCTGAACCTTGATCAGTTTTGAACCCAACCCCGTATTTAATCAGGATGTCCGAACACCAACCTGAATATACGGCCTCTGGGACTGCTGCTATTAGGGACTCCTCGGTTCGCTAAACACTATCCTTAGCCCAACACGAGAACCGGATTCCCTCTCAACGCAGCCATCACATTAGTTCTGATGACCTCTTGACCCAGTTTTTCAACTGGGGAGTAATGGGGTGCCATTACGCCAGTGAGAGGGCGCACAGGACGCATTAATTGGAGGTTTTTGACCATGAAACATTTGCAAAATAAAGTCGCTCTAATCACCGGAGCATCTCGGGGGATTGGGCGCGCCATTGCCCTTGAACTAGCGCATTGCGGGGTGAAACGTATCTTATTAGTTGCCCGTAATCGCCAAAAACTA
Source organism: Spirulina subsalsa FACHB-351 (assembly GCF_026130165.1). Classification (GTDB taxonomy): domain Bacteria; phylum Cyanobacteriota; class Cyanobacteriia; order Cyanobacteriales; family Spirulinaceae; genus Spirulina_A; species Spirulina_A subsalsa_A. The sequence goes on from NZ_JAIHOM010000091.1 coordinate 8,149, forward strand.
ACCGAAGTCGCCCAGGAGATTGAAGCGCTGGGCGTGGAAGCCATTACCTTGGCCTTGGATCTCACCGAAACTCAGGCCGTAGACATTGCCATTGCCCGGGCTTGGCGCAACTATGGACCGATTCAGATTCTGATTAACTGTGCGGGTGTGGCCTATCAACAGTCCTTTTTGCGATCGCAACCCTCCCAAGTTCAGGCCGAATTTTCCCTCAACGTCATGGGAACCTATTCCCTCACCCGTCTAATCGCCCGACGGATGGCCGCCTACCAGGAGGGAACCATCGTCAACGTATCTAGCCTCATGGGTAAAGTGGCCGCCCCCACCATGTCCACCTATTCCGCCAGTAAATTCGCCTTACTCGGCTTCACCCAAGCCCTGCGCCAAGAACTCGCCCCCTATAATATTCGGGTGATGGCTCTCCTGCCCTCCCTCACTGACACCGAAATGGTGCGGGGAATGCAGTTATTCCGGGGACTCTCCCCCATGACACCGGAACAAGTGGCGAAAGCCTTGGTGAAAGGATTGCGCCAAAATCGTGCTGAGATTTTGGTCGGGTGGCAAAGTCATCTCGCCATTCTCTGTCAACGCTTTGCCCCTTGGGTTTTAGAACAGGTGCTAAAAGTCAGCGCCCCTCCCCTGTTCCCCAAACGGCCTCAAGTGTCGGAATTACCCTCTAGTTCCATTTGATCCAGATGAATTAACCCCATTAGGCCAAAAAACTCGTTAGGATAGAAGATCGGAAACTTGTCTGTTCCGACTCAATTTTTTCTGGGTATGCTTGTGATGTCTCTTCCTATTGTTGCTGTGATTGGTCGCCCGAATGTGGGGAAATCCACCTTAGTCAATCGCTTGGCTATTAGTCGTAACGCCATTGTCCATGATGAACCGGGGATTACCCGCGATCGCACCTATCAGCCCGCCTTCTGGCAAGATCGGGATTTTCTGGTCGTGGATACGGGGGGGCTAGTCTTTGATGATGATACCGAATTTTTGCCCTTAATTCGGGAACAGGCGATCGCAGCACTCCAAGAAGCACAAGCCGCCATCTTCGTCGTGGACGGTCAAACCGGCCCATCCCCAGCCGATGAAGAAATTGCCCAATGGTTACGGCAACAGTCCGTCCCCGTCCTCCTCGCCGTCAATAAATGCGAATCCCCCGAACAAGGATTAATCCAAGGCGCCCAATTTTGGGAACTCAACCTCGGGGAACCCTATCCCCTCTCCGCCATTCACGGCAACGGCACCGGGGAACTCCTTGACCAACTCATCACCCACCTCCCCCCCCAAGAAGACCTCCCCGAAACCCCCCCAGAAACCAAAGTCGCCATAGTCGGCCGTCCCAACGTCGGTAAATCAACCCTTCTTAACGCCCTCACCGGAGAATCCCGCGCCATCGTTAGCCCCATTTCCGGCACCACCCGGGACACCATTGATATGGTCGTAGAACGCAACGGCACAACCTACCGTCTCATCGACACCGCAGGCATCCGCAAAAAGAAAAATGTGGAATACGGGGCGGAATTTTTCAGCATTAATCGCGCCTTCAAAGCCATCCGACGCAGCGATGTTGTTTTATTGGTCATTGATGCCGTAGACGGTGTAACAGAGCAAGATCAAAAACTGGCTAACCGCATCATGGAAGAAGGACGGGCGGCCGTGATTATTGTCAATAAATGGGATGCCATTGAAAAGGACTCCTACACCATTTATGACTACGAGCAACAAGTTCGAGATCGTTTGTACTTTTGTGATTGGGCTGAAACCCTGTTTATTAGTGCCATGACTGGGCAGAGGGTGGAGCGGATTTTAGAATTAGTAGACCGGGCGGCCGAATCCCATCAGCGCCGTGTGACCACTTCAGTGATTAACGAAGTCCTCGAAGATGCGTTAAAACGCCACAGTCCCCCCACAACTCGCCAAGGGAAACAGGGGAAAATTTACTACGGAACTCAAGTGAGTACCCAACCCCCGGCCATTGCCTTATTTGTTAATGATCCCAAACGGTTCAATGAGAACTATCGTCGTTACATTGAGAAGCAATTCCGCCAACAGTTAGCCTTTCCGGGGACTCCTATCCGCTTCTTTTGGCGTGGGAAGAAGGTGCGGGATGTGGAACGGAGTGCCAATCGAGCTACAAAAGTTTGAACATTGTAGGGTGCATCAGACCCCATTAATCTGGTGTCCTATTGAAGTTCTCCCCCGCTAACCCTACGGGTATAACGGGGGCTTCTCAAGCCTTTAGGTTGGAAATATATGGGTCGGAATTGATCCCCACCTTGTGAGGAAGGATGGGGTGTTCTGTCCGACATTCTGGAGAATTGCCGAGAATCACCCTATGCTAATCTATTAATCCCCGTTTGCAACACCCGCAACACTTCCCCCATATCAGACATTAAAAAGGCTTCTACAGCTAACCATAACCCCGGAAACACTCGTGAGCGAATGATTCCCTGTTCATCCGGCAACAACGGTTGATAGTCTCCCTCAATTAATCCCCACCAATCTAAGCGCTGCTCATAGGACTGCCAAACGATATACTCTAAAACCCCATTACGTTGATAAACCTGTTGTTTAAGGTCTAAATCAATAGCGGCACTACTAGCGGCAATTTCTACTACTAATTCGGGAGGGCCTTCGAGATACCCGTCTGGGGTGATTCGGGTTTGTCCTCCGGCTGCTTCTTCGCGAATTAACACAATATCCGGTTGTACCTCATTCTCTAAATCTAAACGCACTGTTGGTTCTATACCGAGTAGTAGTCCGGGAGTCGCCACTTGATAGGTCCAAAGCCAGCCATGCAAACGACTATGGGGTTCTGCGTGTTGTTGAAAACGGAGGGGAGAGGCCAAGTAAACTATTCCTTCGATTAATTCTGCTTTCTGCACAGAGGGATCTCCCTGATAGCGCCGCTCGAATTCGGGACGACTGAGGCGATCGCCATTTTGGAGTGGAGGACCCGAGAGGATTGGATTCATGGGAAATCAAGGCTCAAGGAATTGAGTATTGAGTATTGAGGATTGAGTATTGATTCAAGATAGAACTAGGATTTGTTGGTCGAGATTTATCCCACACCGAAACCTTTGGGTTGGTGTATCCTGTTTACGGTGTGGGGCTTCTCTCGGTCGATATTTAAGCTAAAAGCTGAAAATTGGAGAACGTAAACTCCTGTTGAGAAACTTTGCCCTCCGTTTCCGTCACAATGAGACGACGATTGAGAATAAAATAATCCCCAACTTTTTCATACTCATCCTCAAACTTGCTATAACCGCCCTTTTGTTCCCCGGTTTTGGGGTCATGATAAATGGAGTCATAGGTATGGGAGAGATAACCTTCCCCAGTGTCTTGGGTGCTGAAGGTATGAATCGTAACGACAACACCGTGAATCTGGCGGTGGACAAGGGATACCTCGTTATTTTTCACTTCATAGCGATCGCCTGCATTTTTCCCCCCGACTAAAATCTCTACACCCCCATCGGGTTTCGTTTCCCCATAACTAAACGTATTCTCGCCATGAGTTTGTTCAAAAGTGCGACGGATCCGGTGAATGGCAATTTCCCACAATTGACCATGAATCGCTTTTTGTGCCGCTTCATCCGTCACGTCAGAAACTTCTGCTTTCAGATCCGCCGTCACCCGCACTTTACCCTCAAAAACTTGGTCATCCTGTTTATAAGTAATATCTGCCGTATAGCCCGGAAACTTAGCATCCCAAGTGTAGCGATTATCGTAGGCAGAACGAAATAAATCTTGCGCTGTAGTTTGAGTAACGGTCATCAATCAACCTCCTGATACTATTTGCTTAGATTGCCCGACCTTTATTCTACCCCGAATCGAAGGTCTAGGCCTGAGCGAGCCTTGATTCCGGGGATGATAAGCTAAGAAAGCTAGGGCGCACAGAGTACTCCCGCCCTAAAGTTCGCGGTTTTCCCGCGCCATGTTTTGATCCACAATTATTAAGGTTGGATTCTCAATGTCTGATTTGCCTACTGGGGGGAAAGATGAATGGTTAGCGGGTGTTCTGCGCGATCGCCTTTTCCAATCCCCTCACCAGCGCCTCACCTTTGCCGACTACATGAACCTTGTTCTCTACCATCCCCAATCTGGCTACTATAGCACCGGGATTCCCACCATCGGCCGCCAAGGGGACTTTTTCACCTCCTCCCATCTCGGGGCAGATTTTGGTGAATTGCTAGCCCAACAAATTCTACAAATTTGGGATATTTTGGGACATCCTCACCCCTTCCAACTGTTAGAAATGGGAGCAGGTACGGGACAATGTGCAGGGGATATTCTTCGATTCATTAGCACAAATAGCCCCGATCTATTGCAATCTTTACAATACTTAATTATTGAAACATCTGCTAAATTAATCCGCCAACAAAAAGAGCAACTTTCCGGTTATTTAGCACAGGGGATTAGGGTAGAATGGCACAGTTGGGAAAGTTTGCCGGATCATTCGCTGAGGGGGTGTTGTTTTTCTAATGAATTTATCGATGCGTTTCCCGTGCATCAAGTCACAGTTCAGGGGGGAGAGTTACAAGAAATCTATGTCACCCTTGAAGAGGGGAAACTGACAGAAGTTATCGGGGAACTTTCAACGCCAATGATTCAGGAGTATTTTGAGTTACTGGATATTAATTTATTAGCCTCGACTTACCCGGAAAATTATCGCACAGAGGTTAATTTAGCGGCTTTAGATTGGCTTAAAACCTTGAGCCGTAAACTCAAGCAGGGTTATGTGATTACGATTGATTATGGTTATTCTGCCTCTCAATACTATCACCCCCAACGAAATAACGGGACGTTGCAATGTTATTATCAACACCATCGCCATAGTAACCCCTATGTTAATTTAGGCCATCAGGACATTACCGCCCATGTCAATTTTACGGCCTTGGAAAAATGGGGAGAATTATTAGGGTTAAAAACCCTTGGATTTACCAAACAAGCCCTATTTTTAATGGCGTTAGGATTAGGGGAACGTTTAGCGGCATTATCGGGGGGAGATTGGGGAATTATGGAAGTTTTACAGCGTCGGGATGCACTGCATCAATTGATGAATCCTGATGGTTTGGGGGGATTTGGGGTGTTAGTTCAAGGTAAGGGTTTGACGGCTGAACAGGAAGGGATTATTTTAAAGGCTTTAGATGTTCCCTGTGATCCCTTTAATGAAAAAACTGTTCGCTAATTACTGATTACTGTTTATGTGGGTTTCAGGATCTCAATTGTGGCTATGGCAAAAAAAGGCGCGAGAGGAGGCGATCGCATTTAACATCCCCCCCCAAGAAATTAACTGGCTATTGCGCGCTGTGGCGGGTTTAGATGGGTTAAGTTTACGACTAGAAACCTATAAAACCCAGCCCCGCATTGAACTAAAAATGCCCTTGTCGGAGTTAAATGAGCTTTGGCAACAGCGCTTATGCGATCGCCTGCCCCTACAATATCTCCTCGGAACAACCCCCTGGCGGCAGTTTGAGCTAAAAGTAACTCCGGGGGTATTAATTCCTCGCCCCGAGACAGAATTAATCATTGATCTGGTACTGGAAACCGTGGAAACCCATCCCCACCTTGCCTCTGGGGATTGGGTAGACCTAGGAACGGGCAGTGGTGCGATCGCCCTCGGACTCGCCCAAGCCCTCCCCCAGATCACCGTACACGCCGTTGATTGTAGCCCAGAAGCCCTCTCTGTGGCTCAGGAGAACGCCCAAACCCTCCACTTGACCTCCCGAATCAAATTCTATCAAGGCTCGTGGTGGGAGCCCCTAGAAGGCTTACAGGGAACATTGAAAGGCATGGTATCCAACCCCCCCTATATTCCCAGCGCCGAAATTCCCCACCTCCAGCCCGAAGTCGCCCACCATGAACCCCACCTTGCCCTTGATGGGGGAATAGACGGCCTCAACGCCTTACGGTACCTCATAAAAACAGCCCCCACTTACCTCGAAGCGGGGGGGTTTTGGCTCGTAGAAATGATGGTTGGTCAAGGAGCAGCCATCCTGAACCTTCTAACTGAATCCGGGCATTACCAAACCCCGAAAATCCGACCCGACTTGACCGGACGAGAACGCTTTGTGAGTGCTTTCATTAACTCCCCTTGAGGGAGTTGTAACTAGAGAGTCTAAGACTCCCAACACTGGCATTCTGCCTTAATCACATACCATTCCAAGCCATCCATTTTTTCCCCTGAGAAAATTATAGGGGAGACTCAACACTAGGGCGTATTGGCATCTTGACGATTTAACAACACCACACGGCGTTGATTCGGAGCAAGCATAGCACTTTGTTCCTTCATCAAGGTTCTCGCTTGAGAGGGGTCAAAGCTACGGTTCACCTTACTTTGAAGTTGACTCACCTCTTTTTCTGTTTCTCGAATCTCCAGCTTGAGTTCTTGTAACCGCGCTTGTTGCGCCCAATAATAGGGGAATAAATTCCCCAGCGCCATTAAGGCAGCCGCCGATAAGATTCCATTCACGGTAAACTTGACCGTCATTTCAGCTACGACCAAGCCATAGGACCGACGGGGACTCCGCCGACGGTGATGGAGAGGGACCACCCGACGTTGGGGGATAGGTTCTACAGGTAATACAGGTTTTCTAAGTGCGTTCATGGAATCACAATCTTTTTTGACCAGCAGGTTGCGGTTCTAACTTAGCAAAACACATTGCACAAGATCCCGTCAATTTTTTCCCTTTATGCCCCGATGCTGACGGGTCTTTTCACTTCGGGGTTACAAAATGTGGGGATAATGAGTTAATGTGTCGTGCGACTTACCGCGATTGGCTTTTTTTCCTTTGTTTTAAACCAAAAACAACAGGCAGGATCGATACAAATATAACGCTCAATTGAACATCATGCCAGACCCTGAAACCCCCCACTCCCTTGAATAATAAGGGAATTTAGGATTGACTCAATATTCAACTTTAAACATAAGCACCTATGTATTAACAGGGAGGCCAAGAAAGAAGAAAAGAGACGGGAAAAATGGGTCTAGAATTCCTCAAAGACGATGCAACACCCAATAAGTCGTCATATCCCCTTTTCCTTTCACATTCAGACTCCCCCGGCACTCAAAGAGATATTTATCTTTAAGACGTTCATAAATGGCTTCTGTCACCTGAATTTTACCCGGTTGTCCTTGGGACTCCATGCGAGAGGCCACATTCACCGTATCCCCCCATAGATCATAGATGAATTTTTTAATCCCGATGACCCCAGCCACCACAGACCCGCTATGAATCCCAATGCGGAGATTGAGGGATTGTCCATCATGGCCGTGAAAGGTGGCGATCGCATTTTGCAAATCCAAGGCAAAATCAACCACCGCTTCGGCATGATCCGATTTTGGCACCGGAAGACCCGCCACCGCAATATAGGCATCCCCCACCGTCTTAATTTTCTCCAATCCGTGCCATTCTGCATACTGATCAAACAGCGAAAAAACCTGATTTAATAAACTGACCAACTCCGTCGGGGCCATATTAGCCGAAAGGGGAGTAAACCCCACAATATCGGCAAAAATAATCGTCACATCATCAAATTGTTGGGCAATAGATCCCGAATTTTGTTTCAGTTTTTGGGCAATAGCCGCAGGCAAAATATTAAGTAACAACCGCTCCGACCGTTTTTGTTCATTGCGCAAGGCTTCCTCTGCTAATCGTCGCTCTGTTGTATCCGTTGCCACGGATAAAAACTCCAGTAGTTCCCCTTGTTCATTATAAATTGGCTGATTCGCCCAAGTGACCCAAACCCGCTCCCCATTTTTGCGCATATTTTCATTTTCATAGAGCAAGTATTGTTCAGGATGATAACGGGCATTGAGCATAATTTTTCCAATAGGACGACCCGACGAGTCAACATCAGGAACAATAGTGCCGACTAAGTTTTTTCCAATCAACTCCTCTTCTGAATAGCCAAAAAATTCTAAGCCAAATTGATTAATAAAACAGATTACACCCGATGCGTCCCAACGTACAATAGCCGAGTTGACATTATGAACTAAATGGCGAAATTCTGCCTCATTCTTTTGTAAGGTTTCTTCGGCTCGTTTGCGTTCTGTAATATCCTCCGCCATACAGAGTAGATGGGTCACTTCCCCCTCTTGATTTTCTAGGGGTACTTTTAACAGTCGTTGTCTAATTTTTCGATTCAGAACATTAATAATCATTTCATCATCAACAATCATTAATTGACGCTGATTGACCACAGCCCAATCTTCAGCTTCAAACTCAGCCGCTAGTTCTGCATCCACGGTGCTGTAACTATTCTGTCCTAGGGCATCTTTAGCCGGAATTCCATATAAACTCTCAGCCGCATGATTCCAAATGACATAACGGAAGCGTTGAGAAACATCCTTCACAAACAGAGCTAAGGGTAAGTTTTCAATAATACTATCGAGGAAATTTTGAGATTGATAGAGGTCTTGTTCCAGTTTTTTCCGTTGGGTAATATCCCGGGCAACCCAGACAACAGTCGTCTCAGAAATGGGAGAAATATTGGCAGCAAACCACAGATTTTTTAAGGGATTGTTATCTAATTCCTCCTCCTTTAAAGCTAATTTATATTCAACGGATAAGGTTTTATTTTCTCGGATCGCTTCTTGAATATAATGCACAAACTGTTCCGCTTGTTCTGGTGGAAATATATCCCATTCCGTTTTACCAATTAAATCATCCATTGGATTGTAAAGTAATTGGGGATTAGCCGAAGCAATTTTGAGATAGCGTCCTTCAATATCTTTAACAATGACTAATTCAATCATCGCAGCAAATAGCCCTCTGAGTTCAGCCTCAGCTTCAGCTAACTTAGCGGTTCTTTGTTCAACTCTTCGTTCTAATTCTTCATTACTTGTGGCTAAAATAGTGAAAGAATCCGTGAGTTGTTGAGACATTGTATTAAAGGCATGGGAAAGGATATTTAATTCCCGAATGCGACTGGATTTAATTTGTTGATTCAGTTGCCCTTGGGCAATGGCTTGACTCGCTCCTAAGAGACGTAAAATGGGACGACTAATCCAGCGCGAGGTTTGAATTCCGAGGAAAATTGAACCAAATAAAGCCGCCAAACAGAGTAAAATAGTTAAGCGGGTGTTGCGGTGAATTTGTGCCATAAAATCTTCTTCCGGCACAACAACGACAATTAACCAATCAATGCCTTGTTGATGTTGTAAGGGAGTGACTTGTAAAAAATGGCGCTCTCCCTCTAGGGAAAAATCCAACTGTCTAACCTGTTGAATGGCGGCTAAATTGTCAAATTGCCGTTGTAAATATTGGGCGGAGGATTGAATGAGGCGATCGCTACTTCCCGTCGCTCGAATGCGTAAGGTGGTGCCGTAGGTGACGAGAAAAGGACGTTCTAGGGTGGAACTGGCGACTAAAAAACCCGAAGGTTCTATGATAAAGGCTTGACCAGAAGGACTCACATAAAGATCCCGCAGAAATTCGCTAATTTCCGAGAGTAAAAACTCAGCACTAAACACCCCCAATAACTCCCCATTTTGATCATAAACGGGTTGATTAACGGTACTGGCAAGGGTTTCTGAGCGTTCATGGGTATAAATCCCCCCCCAAGTGGCTTTTCCCGCTTTCACGGCTTCATCGTACCCAGCTTGATAGCGACGATCATAGTCTGAGGTAGAACTGAGTAGGGTTTTCCGTTGTCCTTGGGAGTCGAGAAGGTAGATTTCCAAGGTATCGGCAGAGTTGGCGATCGCAACTTGAAAAGAACCATCGGGTAAACGTTCCATACCCAAATAGTTCCCCGCCCTATCATTAAAGCGCACCGCGTTCACCATCGGAAAGGCTTGGAGTTGTCGCCAAAAATAGGCTTCTAAGCCCTGCCAATCGCCCACATCCAACCGCCCCAAATCGACTAAATCCCCATTAATCCGATTGACTAAATAGGGAGCCTCGATATAGTCTTTAACCTCTTGTTGAATGCGTTCCGTGGCTTCTTGGCGCAGTTGACGAGTGACTTCATTCACCGCTCGCTGTCCATTGCGCAGGGCTAACCACCCCGTCAGCCCCACAGCTCCAGAAATTTGCAACACAAACGGCACAACCAACACCACCCCCAAGGGAATTTTAGGGAGTTGTGGGCGGAATTTGCGGGTGGTAAGCCATTTGAACATTCGCCATGAGTCTAGAACATGGGAAAGGTGGAATCGTTAGTTTAACCGAACCATTTGCGAATCAGTTCTGTGATTTCTCCATTCTCCTCCATTTCCCTCAAGGCTTTGTTAAAGGATTCCAGATGAGGAGAATCTTTGGGTAAGGCGATCGCACTCCCTTGACTTCCGGTATCAAAAGGGACACTAAAATCCAGATCCGGATTAGACGCGGCATAGGTTTGGGCCACCGTTGCCTCAATCACCGCCCCCTGAAGTTGATTCTCCTTCACCCCTTGGATTAAATTGCCAATGCGATCCATCTCCACCAATTCAATCCCTTCTAGTTTACCCACCGCACTAGCTTGAGTCGATCCCTTTTGCGCCCCAATTTTCGCCCCCGGTGCATTATCCCCCAGGGTGAAATTACTCCCACGACGAGTTAATAAAATACTGCTCCCTTTATAGTAAATTTCCGTAAAGTTGACTTGCTGTTTTCGTTCCTCCGTGGGCGACATTCCCGCCATCACAAAATCAACAGTTCCCTCCGTTAGAGCAGGGATTAAATTATCAAAGTTCATGTCTTCAATTTCTAGGGTGAACTTCAGCTTTTCGGCCAGTCGGCGGGCAATATCCACATCAAAGCCCACAATTTCCCCCGACTGTTCTTTAAATTCGTAGGGAGGATAATCCGCCGATGTTCCCATCACTAGAGTTTTAGGGCTACAAGCGGCAAATAACACACAACTTAAGACGGTGATAATCACCAAACTCAGGAAGGTTTTGAAGGATTTCATGCTGTCTATTTTCCTCGCATAGGAACAGGATAGTAAGATAATCCCGGAGACACAACAGGATAATGATGATTTTTTCGACGCTAGAGCATTGGTTAAGTGTCACAGCGACGAGTGAAAGCTATCCCCCAAACGGATGGCACGGACAGGAAGTCGTGAAAGGTCTTCCCAATGCCATAAACTTCTTGATCCTATCTAAACGCCCCTAAAAAAGCTCCCCCTAAAAAAGTCCGGGAGTCGGGAGTCGGGTGTCGGGGAGCGGGGGAGCAGGGGAGGTCAGGAGTCGGGTGTAATGTCATTGACTAACTTTAGCCAGAAACCGGGTTGCGTTCATTGTCTAGTTTTCTCGATACACCCTAGCAAAAACCCAGTTTCTCATATCAATTACCTATTACCTATTCCCTTGCTAATATAGCGAACCTATCTGAGTCGTGCAAAAAAGGCTCGCCTGGAATCGACATAGGACAATAGCCCAGAGTTCACGTCTTATTAGGACTAGCTATAAAAAACCCCCAGTTGAAAAAACTGTGGGTTTTGCTAGTTCGTAGTCTGTCGTTTAATTCTGAGAAAACCCAAGCTACAACTTCCCCCCTTTCCGGTCTGGCAATTCCATCTTGCAAGCCAAACTCGGAGCAGCAGGATTAATGTAGTGGCCTGTAATATTTCTTCATTGATGGTATTGTAGCAGCTAATACAACTTTTTTTAACCCCCCCATAAGTATTTCTTCTCATTCTGATCCCCGGACTACCACTGCTCCTTGTTTCGGACTACCCCAGAGGACGGTTTCTTGTTTATAAATCACCATACCGGGTTTAGCACCCTTGGGTTTATAGACATATTTAGGTTGAGTATAGACAACGGGGACTTGATTACTCTCTCGGCCGCGACTATAGTAAGCAGCCAAGTCGGCGGCAAATTGGAGATCAACTTCTTCGGCCACGGCACCCGGTTCTAAGCGTAACAGGATATGACTGCCAGGGATTTCCTGACTGTGAAACCAGAGGTCATAATCCCCGGCCACGCGAAAGGTCAGATGATCATTTTGCCGATTGTTACGCCCTACCCATAATTCAAATCCCGAGGGAGTTTGATAACGATGGGGTTGGGATTCGTGATCGGTTACTTTTTGGCGGTCTTTCCCGGCATCTAAATAGCCTTGTTGGATTAACTCGTCCCGAATTTCGGTCAGGGTTTGCCCATCGTCGGGGGTTTGATATTGTCCCAGTTGCCCTAGGGTGTCTTCCACTTGCTCTAAGTAGAAGATTTCGGCTTCTACGCTGTCTAAGAGGGGGGTGACAGCATGGCGCGCTCGTTTGAGTTTTTGGTGCTGTTTATAGAGGAGTTGGGCATTTTGGACGGCATTTTTTTCGGGATTGAGGGGGATGGTGACAGGTTGCCCGGTGGTGAGGTCTTCGAGGGTAATGGTGGTCATTCCGGGTTGCCATTGGTGGAGATAGGTCATGAGCAGATCCCCTTGCTGGCGCTTGAGATCGGCTTCTGTGGATTGACTGAGGCGATCGCGAAAGGTTTGGGCTTTGGTCTGTAATTTCTTCAGCCACCCGTTGAGTTTTTGTTGCAGTTGATGGCGGAGTTGTTGATAGTCCTGTTGGGCCAGTTGTCGGCGATAGTACCTACTGACCAAGGTTTGCACGCTTTTCTCGCTCTGACCGTCTCCCCACCCCAAAACGCTGTAGCCTTTTGCTGTGACAAGGGGAGTAAACTGACCTGAGTCAAGGATGTTTAACCAAGCTTGCCAAGCGGTAAATAGTTGTTGCCATTGTTCCGGGGAGAAGGTTTGCACCTCTTGGGTGGGGTCAAGTTGGGCGAATTGAGCGAGGGATTGAATCACTTGGGGACTCACTCCCCGATAGGTTTTTAGTAACTGTTTCGACCATTGACCGGGAATGAGGCTGACTCGCTCTTGCCAGCGTTCTAAAGGCTCAGAAAGGCTGGGAATTGACCCTAAAAGGGGGGGTGGGGGGGTGTAGGGTTGTCCGGTTTGAATGGTGCGGACGCTGGATTGTTTTTCGTTGACTTGGTGGGCGGTTGTGACAATTTGCTGGTTGCTGTCGGTGAGGATTAAGTTACTATATTTGCCCATAATTTCTAGATAAATGTGCCAGAGGGGGGGATCTCCGGGGCGCTGGGCAAATTGAAGGTCGAGGACTCTTTCCCAAGGGGCGAGGGTTTCCACGGCAATTAGGGCGAGTCCGTTGAGTTGATGGCGCAGTTGATCGCTTAGGGTGAAGGTGTCGGGGGTACGGGGTGGGGGCTGATCCATACATAATCGGGCGGCTTGGGGGTGCCAGGCGAGGGTGAGCCAGTCCCGACCTTGCAGGGTGCGCAGGGCTAGGCTGAGGGTGTGGCGATCGCGTTGATAAACCTGTTCGAGTCGCGCCGGAATCCAATTCCTTTGTAATTCTTGACAGATTGCTTTTATTGTGGTAAAGTCAGCGGCTTGCATAAATTCTCCAAAGGCAAGCGGGGGAGCAGGGGA